>JBJKRB010000137.1:0-50567 GCA_046704885.1 Thermoanaerobaculia bacterium
ACGACCTCGGCCCCTTGGCTGAGCTCGAGGCTGACCTCGAACGGGCAGACCTCGGCCGCTTTCGCTCCGGCGTAGATCGCGTCCGGCGTCAGGAGCGCGGCATCGTCGCGCAGATTGCGGATCACACCCGAGGTGTGGAGCTTCGAGAAGTACTCGCGCGCGTAGGGGCAGTACTCCTCGTGGCAGATCACCTCGCTGTTGGCGCACATCTTCTTCTTGGCGCGCAGGCGTACCCCGTGGAAGGCGCCGTCGCGCGCCAGGAGCCCGACCACGGTCTCGGCCATCTCCTGCTGCATGGTCTTGGCGGTGAGGACGAAGACGCGCTTGTCGTGGGCAAGGGCATAGCGCAGCGCCGGGTAGAGCGTCGCGACCGTCTTGCCGATCCCGGTCGTCGCCTCGAGAAGGAGGTGCTCGCGCTGCTCGAGCGCCGTCTCGACCGCGCCCAGAATCGCTTCCTGACCGGGGCGAAGCTCGGGATAGGGGAAGGCGAGCGCCGCCGCGGCCTGATGACGGATCTCCCGCAGCGCGCTCTGCCGCTCCTCGGCGTGGATGATCGCCGAGAGCCTGCGGTGAACGTTGGCCTCGAGCGTGGCGCGGTCCGCCGCGAGCGGCTCGCGGTCGAGCCCGCTGCCACCGATCTCGATGAGGATGAGCTCTGCCGCGACCTCGACATTCTCCTGCCGGGAGAGCATCCAGGCGTAGAGCAGGGCCTGGCGCTCGTACATCTCACGTACCGCGGAGGAGAGCTCGGCGCCGCGCCGCACCGACTTGATCTCCTCGACCACCAGGCTGCCGTCGGCCTCACGCCGCAGTCCGTCGATCCTGCCGTGCAAAATCACCCGCCAGCCACGGTGCTCGAGCTCGACGCGGATCACCACCTCGCGCCGGTAGGTCCCGTCGGCGGCGAGCGCTTCTTCCTGGTAGTGGCTGTGGATCGCCTGTCCCAGCCAGAGGCGCTCGTAGCCGCCGCGCTGGGCGAAGCCCAGGCTTCTCGCCAGCTGCCCCTCGAGCAGATCGGCGACTGCCAGCTCCACGACCCGGTTCTCGCTGTCGATCCGCGGCGCCATGGCGCTCAAGTATAGGTGGAGTGGAGAATCCACGCGCGACATCGAGGGGAAGGCGCGGGCCCGCACCGGCGCGTGTCGCTCGGTCGTTTGCCAACGTCCCCCGTCTCCGATACTCTCAGCGACCGAGATGTCAGCTGAATGGCAACCGCAGGTGATCCACCTGCCCCAGTGGAAGGGTGGGGGTGGAGCATCAGCGAAAAATATCCGTTGGGTCGCGCTGGCGCTGATCATCGCGGCGCTGGCGCTCTCGTCGTTCTACACGGTGAACCCTGAGCAGGTCGGCGTGGTGCAGCGCTTCGGGCGCTATATCGCCAAGACCCCGCCGGGGCTGCACTTCAAGATTCCCTTTGTCGACACCGTCACCAAGGTGCCGGTGCAGCGCCAGCTCAAGCAGGAGTTCGGTTTCCGCACGGTCTCCGCCGGCGTTCAGAGCCAGTTCACCTCGGAGGGCTACCAGGACGAGTCCACCATGCTGACCGGGGACCTGAACGTCGCGAGCGTCGAGTGGGTGGTGCAGTATCGGATCGAGGATCCCTACAAGTACCTCTTCCGGGTAAGAAACGTCGACGACACCCTGCGTGACATGAGCGAGGCGGTCATGCGCAGCGTGGTCGGCGACCGCACCGTCAACGAGGTCCTGACCGTCGGACGCGCCGACGTGGCCGACCGGGCCAAGGTGAAGCTCCAGGCGCTGTGCAACGAGTACGAGACCGGGCTCAGGATCGATCAGGTCGTGCTCCAGGACGTCAATCCGCCGGAGCCGGTCAAGCCTTCGTTCAACGAGGTCAACGAGGCGCAGCAGGAGCGCGAGAAGCTGATCAACCAGGCACAGGCCCAATACAACAAGGTGATTCCCAAGGCCGAGGGCGATGCCAAGAAGACGGTGGAGGAGGCCAAGGGCTACGCCATCAATCGGGTCAATCGGGCCGAGGGCGATGCGACGCTCTTCGACGACCTCTTCGCCGAGTTCAAGAAGGCGCCGGAGGTGACCCGCAAGCGGCTCTACCTCGAGACCCTGAACGAGATCCTGCCCGAGGTGGGCCGCAAGGTCATCGTCGACGGTAACCTGAAGTCGGTGCTCCCGCTGTTGAACCTGGAGAGCATGCCGGCCGCCGGCGCGAAGAGACCAACGAATGGCGGAGGTGGGCAATGAAGCGCGGGGTCACCGCCCTCGCCACGGCCGCCATCGTGATCGCTTTCCTGGCTCTCGCCGGCTCGGCCTATACGGTGGGCGAGACCGAGCAGGTGATCATCACCCAGTTTGGCCGTCCGATTGGTCAGCCGATCACCCAGCCCGGCCTTCACTGGAAGATTCCCTTCATCCAGAAGGTGCAACGCTTTGACAAGCGATTCCTCGAGTGGGATGGCGACGCCAATCAGCTGCCCACCAGGGACAAGCGCTTCATCTACGTCGACACCTACGCCCGCTGGCGCATCTCGAACGCGCTCCTCTTCTTCCAGCGCCTGCGCGACGAGCAGAGCGCCCAGACCCGCCTCGACGACATCCTCGACGGTTCGACGCGCGACGCGATCGCCAAGCACGATCTGCTGGAGGTCATCCGCTCCACTAACCGGGTGCCGCTCAAGGACACCTCCCAGGAGGGCGAGCAGGGAGTGCTGGCGCCGATCACATACGGCAGGGACAAAATCCGCCAGGAGATCCTCAAGGACGCGCGGGCGCGCAGCGCCGATCTCGGTATCGAGATCCTCGATCTTCAGTTCAAGCGCATCAACTACGTGCCCGCGGTGCAGCGCAAGGTCTACGACCGGATGATCGCCGAGCGTCAACGGATCGCCGACCGCTACCGTTCCGAAGGGCAAGGCGAGGCGGCCGACATCATTGGCAAGATGAACCGGGACCTGCAGAAGATTCAATCGCAAGCCTATCGCCAGGCCCAGGAGATCAAGGGCAAGGCGGATGCCCAGGCCACCAAGATCTACGCCGCGGCGTATAACCGATCCGCCGATACCCGTCGCTTCTACGCTTTCTTGAAGTCGATGGAGACGCTCAAGAACACCGCGGACAAGAACACCACCGTGGTCCTGTCGACCAACGGGGAGCTCTACCGCTACCTGCAAAACGGCGGATTGTAGTATTAGCCCGAATCATCCATGAATCACCTGCTGCGAGCCGCAATTGCACGCGATCTAAGGGCGTACTCGCTCTTCGCTCCTCGACGCACTTTCAAGTGCGCCTGCGTCGCTCATTGCTACGTGCGCCCTGATCTCGCATACACTTGCGGCCCTCGCGACGGCGTCTCATGAATAAATCGGGCTAGCGAGTTTCGTCGACACCTGAGACCGCGCCGGGACCCGCCCGGCGTCGAAGAGGGGAGGCTTGATGATTGCGTTTCTTGGCATGTTCGTGATGTTGGCGATCGCCTGGTCGCTCTCCAACAATCGCAAGAAGATCCCCTGGCGCACGGTCATTGGCGGCACCCTCCTGCAGATCGTCTTTGCGGTCTTGATCTTGAGGACCCCGTTGGGGCGGGACTTCTTCCTCGCCATGAGCCACTATGTGACTCGCTTCCTCGACTTCTCGGACGCGGGTGCCAAGTTCATCTTCGGCGACAAGTACCAGGTCCACTACTTCGCGTTCAAAGTCTTGCCGACGATCATCTTCTTCTCGAGCTTTATCACCATCCTCTACTACCTCAAGATCATCCAGAAGTTCGTCGCCTTCTTCGCCTGGCTGATGATGAAGGTCCTGGGAACCTCGGGAGCGGAGTCGCTCTCGGCGTCGGCCAACATCTTCGTCGGCCAGACCGAGGCGCCGCTCTTGATCCGGCCCTATGTCGACGGGATGACCCAGTCCGAGCTCGCGGCGGTGATGACCGGGGGCTTCGCCACCATCGCCGGTGGCGTGCTCGCGGCCTACGTCGGGATGGGAGTGCCGGCTGGGCACCTGATCGCGGCGAGCGTGATGTCGGCGCCCGCCGCCTTGGTCATGTCGAAGCTCATGTTTCCCGAGACCGAGGAGAGCCAGACCGCCGGCAAGGTCAAGATCGAGGTCGAGCGTCCCTGGGCCAACATCATCGACGCGGCGGCGGAGGGGGCGGAGTCGGGAATGAAGCTGGCGCTCAACGTCGGCGCCATGCTCTTGGCGTTCATCGCTCTCATTGCCCTGGTCGACGCCATTCTGGTCAAGTGCGGTCTGATCTTCGGGGTGCACGGTCTGACTCTGGAGTGGATCCTGGGTGAGCTCTTCCGCCCCCTCGCCTACCTGATGGGGGTACCGTGGAGGGAATCGGCCAACGTCGGGACCCTCCTGGGGATCAAGACCGTTGTCAACGAGTTCGTCGGCTACGTCAAGCTCGAGGACATGGCGAAGGCGGGCATCCTCTCGCACCGTTCCCAAGTGATCGCCACCTATGCGCTCTGCGGCTTCTCGAACTTCTCTTCGATTGCCATCCAGATCGGCGGTATCGGCGGCATCGCTCCGCGCCGCAAGCAGGATCTGGCCCGAATCGGTTTGAAGGCGATGATCGCCGGCTCGCTCGCCTGCTTCCAGACCGCCACCATCGCCGGTTTTCTCATTCGCTAGGCATCCGCTGCGACCGGCTCTTCGCGGATCTTGTCGCGCAGCCAGGGGAGCATGAGGAGGGCGGGGAGCGCCAGGACCGCGGTGAAGGCGAAGAAGGCGGCGTAGCCGAGCTCTTGCACCCCCAGACCGGAAAAGGCGCCGGCGACGTCCCGCGACAGGGCGAAGACCGCGGTAAGCAGCGCGAATTGGGTCGCGGCGTGTCGGCGGTCGCAGAGATTCATCAAGAAGGCGAGGAAGGCAGCCGTTCCCAGTCCCTGCGCGAACGACTCGAAGATCGAAGCCGAATAGAGCGCGCCGCGCAGCGGCGTGACCGCCCCCAGCCAGGGCAAGTGGAAGAGAACGTTGTGGCCGAGCGGCAAGGCGGCGACCGCGACGTAGCCAAAGTTCGAGACCGCCTGCGCGATGCCGCACCACAGAAGGCCGCGAAAGATCCCGAACTTGGTGGTGAACCAGCCGCCGGCCAACGCCCCGACGATGGTCAGGAGCATGCCGAGGGTCGAGGAGATGATGCCGATCTGGGTCGCGGTGAGCCCGTTGTCCACCCAAAACGGCTTGACCATGTGACCGAGGGTGCTGTCGCCGACCTTGTAGAGGAGGATGAAGATCACCACCAGGACCATCTCCCGCCGGAATACCCAGGAGAGTAGGGAAGCGTCGAAGAAGGTGCCCACCGCCAGCGCCGCGGTGATCACCGCGAGCGTGATCCAGACGCTCGACCAGCCGCTGCCCCAGGCGATGAGAGTAAGAGCGACGGCGACGGTCACCGAAATCGCGCGAATGCGGACCACCCGGGCTCCGACCGGCTCGCTCGAACGCTGCGGACGCTCGCGCGGAACCCGCGGGCTCAGGAAGGAGAGGAGCGCCATCAGGGCGAAGACCGCCGAGGTCAGGAGCCAGCTTCCCCGCCACCCGATGCGATCGGCGAGAACTAGGATCACACCGCCGCTTGCCACCAGGGCAACGCGATAGGCGGAGACCCGCACGCCGTTGATGGCGCCGCTGTCGCGCGGCGTCGACACGTCGACGGCGAAGGCGTCGATGGCGATGTCCTGGGTCGACGAGGTGACGGTAAAGGCGAGGAGGACGATCCACAAGTGCCAGCCGACGTGGCTGGGGTCGAGGAAGGTGATCACCGCGGTCAGGACCGCGAGCGCCAGCTCCGCCGTGGCGATCCAGTTCTGGCGACTGCCCAGGCGATCGACGAGGGGAGCCCAAGCCGGCTTCAGGGTGTAGGGGAGGAAGAGCAGGCTCATCAGGCCGATCTCGACCAGCGACACTCCGTGCTCGCGGAAGTAGACCGGCCAGACGTCGTAGGCGATCCCGAAGGGGAACCCTTCCGCGAAGTAGAGAACCGTGATCCAGGCGAGCTTGCGCCGAAGGTGCATCCGCGGATTGTAACCGCTCCCCGTATGGGTGCCACCGGCACGTGTGTGTATACTCCGCCCCACCGCCGACGCTCGGCAAGAGCGTGCCGGCATTGACTAGCGCATGTCGTCTCCCTTCCCTCTCAAAGCCTCGCCGCGACGGACCTCCTTGCTGCTCGCGGCCGTCGCTTGTCTCGCCCTCGTCGCGTCGGTGGGAGCGGCCCGACCGCGCCCGGGAGGGGAGCGGGCAGATCTCCAGTCCGCCCTCAACCGCGAGGTGCGGCACGCGGCGCACGTTAGCCGGAGCCTGGGCGTGGCGGTCTACCGCCTGGACGACGGAGCGGAGGTCTTTTCCTACCACCCCGACCGTCTGTTGATTCCCGCCTCGAACGTCAAGCTCTTCACTACCGCCGCGGCGCTCGAGGATCTCGGCCCCGGCTACTTCTTCACCACCAGGGTGTACCAGCGCGGGCCGATCATCGCTGGTGTGCTGCACGGCGACCTCGCGGTGGTGGGCGGTGGCGATCCGATGATCTCGGGTCGCGAGTACTACGGCGACTCCTTCGCGGTCTTTCGCCAGTGGGCCGCCGCCCTCAAGCGCGAGGGGGTGAGGGAGATCGGCGGCGACCTGCAGCTCGTTACCGGTTTCTTCGAGCCGCGCATGGTGCACCCTGACTGGCCCGAGGACCAGCGTGCCCACTGGTACGAGGCGCCCGTCTCCTCGCTCGCCCTGGACGATAATTGCTTCCTGGTGCGGGTCGAGCCGGGAGCGCGGCCAGGAGCGCGGGGATGGGTGGAGATCGAGCCCCGGATCCCGGGCTTCTTTCAGGTGTCGAACCGGGTGCGGACCAGCCGCAGCCGGCGCCGGCAGCGCATCAACATCGTGCGCCCGGCGATCGGGCGCGAGGTCGAGGTGAGCGGGCGGCTGTGGACCGGGGCGCCCAACAGCGAGCAGTGGGTGGCGGTCAACGATCCCTTCGCCTACTTCGGGGCGGGACTGCGGGAGGCGCTGCACGAGGAGGGAATCGAGGTCAAGGGCGAGCCGCGTCCGGTCCGTCGTCTCGAGGGACCGGAGTGGAAGCTCCTGACCGTGCATCGCACCGATCTCGTGACCGTGATCGACGTTACCAACAAGCACAGCCAGAACTTCTTTGCCGAGTGCACCTTGAAGACGCTTGGCGCCGAGCGCTGCGGAGAGGGGAGCTGGCGCGCCGGGTTGCGCGCGGTGGGGGAGTTCCTGTCGCGGGTGGGAATTTCGGCCGGCTCATACCACCAGGCGGACGGCTCCGGCATGAGCCGCAACAACCGGTTTTCGCCGCACCAGGTCACGACCCTGCTGCGCTACATGTACTTCCATCGCAACGGCAAGGTGTTCATGCGCTCGCTGCCCTATGGCGGCGAGGAGGACTTGCACTGGAGGGAGCGTCTCGCTGATCCGCCCTACCGTGGCAACGTGCTGGCCAAGACCGGAACCCTGGATGGGGTCTCGGCGCTCTCCGGATACGCCAAGGCGCGCTCCGGGGCGCTCTATGTGTTCTCGATCATCGGGAATCACACTCGCGCCAACTACCTCGAAAAGGACGCGGAGGACGCAATCGTCCGCGCCCTGATCGATCATGGCTGAGGCCGGAAGCTGGTAGAATTCCTTAGTCCGCGCCGCAGCTTTCGTACTTCCTGCCAAGAGGGATAAGCCCCACGATGCCGGTTCCAGAGACCCAACCCGTCGACTATCGCGTCTTGATGAAGAAGGTGGAGCAGCTCGTCGATGCCATGGAGCGCGACGACGAAGACACCGGGCGCACCATCCAGGCCGTCACCGAAGCGATCGTCGGCAAGTTCCGCCAGGAGCTCGGTCTCTTCGGCGGCCGCATTTACGAGCGGCATGGGGGGAGCTACCGGGTGGAGTCGACCTTCGGTGAGGCCAAGAACGTGCCGGCGGGGCTGCTCGTGCCCTCCGACTACCCACCGGTTCTCGAGGTCTTGAAGCACGGCACGGTTTACATGGATCGGGATGACTCCGGCGTCGACCCGCAGATCGAGCAGCAGCTCGGGGTGGAGAAGTTCGCCGCTGTCGAGATCGCGGACGGACGCTACTTGCTTGCCTTCAACGTCGCGCCGGGGCACGATCGCCAGGACATTCTCTTTTCGCTCGGTATCCTGCGCCACAGCATCAACCAGATGGTGCGCCGCGAACGGATGGAGGGGATCTTTCGCCAGGCGCGGAAGATCCAGGCATCGATCCTTCCCAAGAGCGCTCCCCAGCACGGCCCGTTCGACATCGCCGGCCGCAGCCTGCCGCTCGAGAGCGTCGGGGGAGACTACTTCGATTACATCCCCCTGACCGACAAGATTCTCGGTCTCGCCGTCGCCGACGTATCCGGCCACGGGTTGCCGGCGGCGCTGCAGGTGCGGGATATCTATACCGGTCTGCGCATGGGGCTGGGGCGTGACTTCAAGATCGTACGCACCGTCGAGCGGCTGAACGCGATCATTCACGAGAGCACCTTGACCAGCCGATTCGTCTCCCTCTTTTACGGGGAGCTCGAGGTGAGCGGCGGCTTCATCTACGTCAACGCCGGTCATCCGCCGCCCGTTCACCTTGCCGCCAACGGCGAGGTGCGAGAGCTCTTCGAGGGAGGAGCGGTTCTCGGGCCGCTGGGCCAGGCGACCTACGAGCGGGGCTTCGTTTCCTTGAAGCCCGGCGACGTGATGGTGCTCTACACCGACGGCATCATCGAGGCGCGCGGCGAGCCCGAAGGCGAGGGGTGGGACGAGTACGGAGGGGAGCGTCTGCTCGCGGTGCTGCGCGCCAACCGGACCCGCTCGGCAGCGGAGATCGTCGACGCGATCTATCGCGACGTCGCCGCCTTCGGCCGCGGCCGGCAGCCCCTCGACGACCGCACCGTCGTGGTGGTGCGCTACCCGGAGTGAGCGGCCGGCGTCAGCTCAGCGCAACGAAGGACAGCTCTTGCCGCAGCTTGATCAAGGTTCGCGCCGGATAGACGCCGGAGCGCAGGTGAACCCCGGGGTAGAGGCCGCTGCCGGAACCGACGATCACGCCGGGATGAAGGACGCAGTTGCAGCCGGTCTTGACGCCGTCGCCGAGGATGGCGCCGAGCTTTCTGCGCCCGGTCGCAAGCGGCCCTTCGCTGGTCGGGATGACGATCTCGCCGCCGTCATGACGGAAGTTCGAGAGGATGGTGCCGGCCCCCAGGTTGACCCCCGCGCCGAGGACCGAGTCGCCCACGTAGTTGAGATGGGGGGCGCGCGCGCCGGGCATGAGGATGCTGTGCTTGACCTCGGTATTGGCGCCGACGATGGCGCCATCGCCGATCCAAACGCCTCCCCGGAGATAGGCGCCAGGACGAATTTCCACGTCTTCACCGATCCAAATCGGACCTTCGATGACAACCCCGGGGGCGATCCGGGTTCCACGGCCGATCGCGATCCGGTTGCCGACGAGATGGACCTCCGGAGTGAGGCCGGTTTCGATGGCGCTATCCGGCAGAGCTTCGAGGATCTCGCCCAGGGGACGCTCGAGCAGGCCCCAAGGGGCATCCCATTCGAATCTGGAAGCGAAGGGCTCGGGAACGGCGGCGAAGAGGGCGGGAAAGAGAGCCTCGTTCATCGCGGTCATTATGCCGCAATCGGCGCGGGGAGTACGCGGACCTCGTCAGGCAGGGGCGGGTCGTTCCGGGAGATCGTGCGGTGAAGGCCACGGCGAGCTGGGGTCCGGTTCTTCCCCTCTCCTTCTTCCGGCGCGACGCGGAGACGGTGGCGCGGGAGCTGCTCGGCCGTTACTTGGTGCGTCGCATCGGAACTCAGAGGCTGGTCGTCAAGATCGTCGAGACCGAAGCCTATCTCGGCGCCGCCGACCGGGCCAGCCACGCCTGGAAGGGAAGGAGGACGGCGCGGACCGCGCACCTCTTCCGTTCCGGCGGCGTGGCCTACGTCTACTTCATCTATGGCATGTACCACTGTCTCAACGTGGTTACGGGGAGCGCCACGGACGGCAGCGCCGTCCTCGTTCGCGCCGCGCTGCCGCTCGTGGGAGCCGAAGCGATGGCCGAGCTTCGCGGGCTCACGAAAGCTCCACGCCCCGGCGACATCGCGGGAGGTCCGGGCAAGCTCTGCCAGGCGCTCGCCATCGGTCTGACGCTCAACGGCGAACGATTCGACCGCGGCGTCCTCACCTTGCGATCGGGAGATCCGGCCGCTCCGGGCGAGGTCGCGGTGGGGCCCCGGGTCGGCGTCGCCTACGCCGGCGAGGCGGCCAAGTGGCCCCTGCGTTTTGCTCTCGCCGGCAATCCCCACGTCTCACGCCCGCGGCCCTGAGTCGCGAGCGGGATCTCAGCGCGCCTTTCGATTGCGGCTGTCGGAGTGAATTCGGGCGATGCCGCGACGCAAAAGCTCCCAGCACAGGACGCGCGCCTCGAGGGCGGGAAGAGGGCTGATCTTCAGGATCGAGGCGAGATCGTAGAAGCCGTCGAAGCGAGACAGCAAGAATCCTTCGGCCGGCGAGATCTCGGTGTCGGTCATCGAGTCGACGGGAGCGGTTGGCACCAGCACGACGTCGAGGGCGAGGCCGTCGCCGTCCAGCGCCGCCGCGAGCCGCGCCTCGAGCAAGCGCGCTTGCTCGCCCACCCGGTAGTCATAGGGAGCGAGACTTCGTCCGGCCCGCAAGTGGCGAAACGCGGCGCCGAGCTTGCCGCCGTCGAGGAGCTTGCTGGCCTGGTCGAGGAGGGCGAGGGGCGAGTGGGGCGAACCGGCATCGGTCGTGGGCCGGGAGCGATTTCGAGCCCGAACGATCTTCAGCCGCCCAGTGCGGGCCGCCTGGCTGAGCGCCTGGCAGACGCGGAACTCGCTCGCGTGGCTCTCGAGCAGGATCTCCTCGACGGAACGGTCATCGTCGACGAGCTCGAGGATCTGTCGATCGCTCGGGTCGTCGTCGGCCGCCGCCAGGGGCTCAACCACCGCCACCGGTACCGCTTCGAGCGACGGAATGAGCTCGTGAATCCGCTTCCACTCGTCGAGCCGGCGCACCCCCTCTAGCACCAGCGCCGTGACTTCGAGCGACACTGGAACCAATCCCGGCCGGTCGACGTTTTCCTCGACGAAGCGGAACTCGCCCTCATGCCGCGAGAAGAGGTCGTAGATGCTCTCCTCGGCCTTGAGGCGCAGCATGCGCTCGAGCTCAGGCTGCGAGATCTTGCCAAGCTCGATCAGGATCTTGCCGAGCAAGACCCCGGTCGCTTCCTGGCGCTCCATGGCGGCGGCGAGCGTCTGCTCGTCGATGAATCCCTGACTGACCAGAAAGTGGCCCAGATACTCCTTGGGGTCGGTGGAGGATGACGAGATGATGCGCCCGGCCTTGAAGAAGATGCGCTTCTCGATCCGGCCGTCGTCGATGACCAGCGTACCCGTCTTGTTGCCTTGCGCGAGCCACTGGAGGAGCTCGGCGAGCTCCATGGTCTGCAAATTTCCGGTGATGCTCATGCCGCGTCGTCGCCGCTCCAATGAGAGCTTGTCGGCGAACGCCACGGCGGAGGGAAGCGCCGTCGTGGAAGATACCCCAGGCAAGCCGCGAGGCTCGATACTATCGTTTTCCTGCTATGAGTGGGAGGCCCGAAGGCTCAGTCGCGCGCCCGCGTCGTGCCCTTTTGTCCCTGGTAGTGGCTGTCCGAGCCGGGCTCGCCGTAGGCGACCTCAGGTTCGGACTCCATGGCGATGAAGATGAGTTGCGCGATGCGCCGGCCCGCTTCCAGGGTGAATGGCATGGGGCCGAGATTTTGGAGCTCCAGGGTGATGTTGCCCTCGAAACCCGGGTCGCACCAGCCGGCGAGCGAGTGATTGATCCACAACCGCCCCAGCGTCGACTTGAGCTTGAGGTCGCAGGCGACGTCGCGCGGGATGCGCACGTACTCCGCGGTGGTCGCGAGGACCACCTCGCCCGGAAAGAGCTTTATGGTCGGTGCGCTGAACTCCTCGGGGTCGCGGGTCGGGCAGATCCAGTGGTCGGCCACCCGAACGTCGTAGCTCGCGGCGTTGACCTGCTCGGGACGATAGGGCTCCACTCCGCCCTTTTCGCCCCAGCCGCGGATCCAGTGATCGGGTTTGATCACGGTCGGCCCTACTGGAAACGGACCGTTGAGGTCACGTCGCTGCGATGGATGGTGTCGACGAAGCGGATCATCTTGCGGGAAAGCGACATGAACAGGGTCGAGGTGCGGGATCCCCCGCCGAAGAAGCGGGTGCCGCGCAGGAGCTGGCCGTCGGTCACTCCCGTGCAGCTGAAGAGGATCTCTTCGCCGGGAGCGAGGTCCTCGGCGCCGTAGATCCGATCGGTGTCGTGAATCTCGAGGTCGACCAGCCGCTTCTCCTGCTTCTCGTCGAGCGCCACGAGGCGCGCTTGAATTTCGCCTCCCAGACAGCGCAAAGCGGCCGCGGTCAGCACCCCCTCCGGCGCCCCGCCGATTCCCATGACGGCATGAATTCCCGTGCCGCGGACCGCCGCCGCGATTCCCGCCGACAGGTCGCCGTCCCCGATCAGGCGAATGCGCGCCCCGGCGGAGCGGATGTCAGCGATCAGCTTCTCGTGGCGCTCACGCTCGAGCACCACGACGGTGAGCTCGCTCACCTCGCGGTCGAAGGCTCTGGCGATCCCTTTGAGGTTCTCGCCGACACCGGCGTCGATGTCGATCGCCCCGCGCGCCGTGGGCCCGACTACGATCTTCTCCATGTAGACGTCGGGGGCATGGAGGAGGCCGCCACGCTCGGCGGCGGCCAGGACCGCGACCGCGCCGGGGGCGCCGGTGGCGCAGAGATTGGTGCCCTCCAGTGGGTCGACGGCGATATCGACCGCGAGGCCGTCGCCCTCCTTCTTTCTCGCGCCGACCGGCTCGCCGATGTAGAGCATCGGCGCCTCGTCGCGCTCGCCTTCACCGATGACGATGCGGCCGGAGATGGGGAGCGACTCGAGCTCGTGTCGCATCGCCTCGACGGCGGCGCGGTCGGCGCCGGTGCGGTCTCCGAATCCCATGGTGTGGGCGCTGGCGATCGCCGCCGCCTCGGTGACGCGAATGAAGTCGGTTTCGAGCAGTTGGTCGACCGCGGTCATTCGCTCTTTCCCTGCACCGGCGGATTGTAGGAAGGAATACCGGTGATCGCCTCGCCGATGACCAGGCCGTGGATGTCGTGCGTGCCCTCGTACGTGTAGACCGACTCGATGTTCATCATGTGGCGGATGACCGGGTAGTCGTCGACGATGCCGTTGGCGCCGAGGATCTCACGCGCGAGCTTGGCGCATTCGCGCGCCACCCAGACGTTGTTGCGCTTGCCGAGCGAGACCTGGTAGTGCTTGAGCTTCTTCGCGTCCTTGAGGCGCCCGATCTGGAGGATCAGGAGCTGCCCCTTGGTGATCTCGGAGAGCATCCATACGAGCTTCTCCTGCACGAGCTGGTGCGCGGCGATCGGCCGTCCCCCGAACTGAATGCGCTCCTTGGCGTACTCGCGGGCCGCGACGAAACAGTCCATCGCCGCGCCGAGCCCGCCCCAGGCGATCCCGTATCGCGCCTGGTTGAGGCACATCAAGGCGTTCTTGAGCCCCTCGGTCTTGGGCAGGATGTTCTCCTCCGGGATCTCGCAGTCCTGAAACGCGAGCTCCGAGGTCACCGAGGCACGCAGCGAGAACTTTCCGTGTTGATCGCGGGCGCTGTACCCTGGCGTTCCCTTTTCGACCAGGAAGCCGCGGATCCCGTCATCGGTCTTGGCCCAGACCACGGCCACGTCGGCGAGGGTGCCGTTGGTGATCCACTGTTTGGCGCCGTTCAAGACCCAGCCGGAGCTCGTGCGCTTGGCGGTGGTCCGCATGCCTCCGGGGTTCGAGCCGAAGTCGGGCTCGGTGAGGCCGAAGCAGCCGATCGCCGTTCCCGCCGCCATCGGCGGGATCCAACGGTCGCGTTGCTCCTTGGACCCGAAGGTGTAGATGGGGTACATCACCAGGGCGCTCTGCACCGACACGAAGCTGCGCAGACCCGAATCGCCGCGCTCGAGCTCCTGCATGATCAGCCCGTACGCAACGTTGTTGAGGCCGGGCAGCCCGTACTCCTCGATGGTGGCGCCGAAGAGGTTGAGCTCGGCCATCTCGGGCACGAGCTCCATCGGGAAGCGTGCCTCGCGGTTGCACTCCTCGATGATCGGCGTGACTTTGTCGTCGACGAAAGCGCGAACCGTGTCGCGGACAAGGCGCTCTTCGTCGCTGAAGAGAGAATCGATATCGACGAAATCTACTCCAGGGAAGCGGCTCACGAAGTCCTCCCGTGTCTATTGCGCTGATGGGTCAAAGGGGCTCGTCTTCTAGCTCATACGAAGGAGCGGGTGCGGCGGAACCGGGATCGGATGATAGCACGCCGCCCGCGGCGCGGGCCCTGGGGTATCATCCTGCCCGATGGCGGCATTTCCCAGCGGCAGCGCCTGGGCGATGGCCCGGGACATTGGCGAAGGGTTTCTCATGGTTACCGAGCTCACCTACCGGCGCCTCACCTCGCCGGAGCTCGATAAGCTCTCCTTCGAGCTCGACCGGTTGCTGCGTGAGCTACGCGGCGAGCAGCCCGACCTCGGGGACACCTTGAAGGTACAGAAGCGCAATCGCAGAATTCAACGAATCAACGGAGCGCAGATTATGCTGCGCGCCTTTCGCCACAAGAGCAAGCGGTGAAGGGCGCGCCACGGTGCTTGCCGCTCGCGAGCCTTCTAGGAAGCGGATGGGTGAAGGATGAATAGCTCTATGGAAGAAGCGCTCCGTCTGACGGCGCCGGTTCTCGCCGTTGCCGCGGCGTGGGCTTTTGACTGGATGAGCGAGCGCCATGGCCTCCTGCCGCCCCGTTTCCGGCTGCCGGCCCAGCCTGTCGAAGCGGTCATGGCAGAGGCGCCGCGCGTCCCGCTTCCCGGTGCGGGCGCGGCGATCCTTCGTCGCGCTCTGGCCGACGCGCTTCTTGCCTTCGTATTCTGGCTTGGCGTTTTCGCGCCGCTGGTCGAGATGGGGAGCAAGGCTCCGATCGACGTCTCGAAGCTCTCCGCCCCCCGCCTCTTCCTCCTCCACGCGGTGCTTGTCCTGGTGATGGCGGCCTGGTACTTCTTGGGCTTCGGATTCAAGCGCAGCGCCGGTGGGGGCAGATGGTTGCGGCAGTTCGGCTTGGCCCCGAAGCGCTTGGGCGAGGAGCTCGGCCTCGGCTTCATGGCGGGGATCGGCGCCTGGGCGGTCGTCCTCATCGCGCTGGTGGTGATCGCCGGCGTGATCCTGGCGCTCGGCGGTAGGAAGCTCCTTCCGCAGCAGCCTCCGTCGCTCATCTATTGGATCGCCGGCTTGCCTTTGGTGGTCCGACTTGCGGCGAGCGTCTCCGCCGGTCTCGTCGAGGAGACGTTCTTTCGCGGCTTCCTCCAGCCACGCATGGGGATCACCCTCTCCACGGCGTTCTTCGTCTTGGCGCACGCGAGCTACGGTGAGCCCTTCATGTTCGTCGGCATCACCCTGCTCTCGCTTCTCTATGCCTTTCTCGTCAAGTGGCGCCGCAACATCTGGCCGGCGATCGTGGCGCACGCGATCTTCGACGGCGTGCAGCTCACGGTCGTGATTCCCTTCGCTCTCCGTTATGTCGGCCGGCACGGGGCGGATCTCAAGATGGTCGCCATGGTGGCTCTGCATGTCGTCGGGCTGTAGCCGAATTCTGGTGGCGTTCCCCGTAGCGCCACTCTGCTAGACTCCCGCCGGAGCCACCGACATGCGAAGGGACGATCCACACGTTCATCTCGAGCTAGGCAGCCGCCTGGAGAATATCGACCTGGCCCAGATGGTGGTCGAGGAGTGCTTGCGCCGCTTGGAGCTCGACGAAGATACCTCGCACTGGGTGGGAATCGCGGTGCGCGAAGCGGTCGCGAACGCCATCAAGCACGGGAATCAAGAGGATCCGGAAAAGCAAGTCGAGGTGGACTTCGGCGTCGACGGGGACGAGCTGGTGATCCAGGTCACCGATCACGGCTCGGGCTTCGAGCTGACTCAGGTCGACGATCCGCTGGCGCCAGAGAACCTGCTGCGCCCCAACGGGCGGGGCATTTTCTTTATGAAGAGCTTCATGGATGCGATTGACTATAACTTCGATCCAGAGGCCGGGACGCGGGTGACGCTACGCAAGCGCCTGACCGTCCCTGCCTCGGGTTCGGCCGACCAGGAGGAAGAGCGATGAAGATCGATTCGTCAGACCGCCAAGGCGTGAGGATTCTCGCCCCAAAGGGCAAGATCACGATCGGCGAGGGCGACATCGCACTGCGCGAGGCGGTGCAGAAGGCGCTCGAAGACGGCGCCCAAAATATGCTGATCAATCTCGAAGGCACCTCGACCATCGATTCCTCGGGGATCGGCGAGCTCGTATCGGCCTTCACCTCGGTGAAGAATCGTGGTGGAGCGCTCAAGCTCGTGCACCTGCCGCCAAAGGTTCACGACATTCTTCAGATTACGCAGTTGGTCACCGTCTTCGAGGTCTATGACACCGAAGACGAGGCGCTGGCGTCCTTCAACTAAGAGCCTGTGAAGGAATCTCGGTCCCTACTCCAGGCGCCCCCGCATCGCCTCTCGCGGTGTTGCGGCTCCTCGACCTAGGCCCCGCTACGCCGGCGTCGCGGCGCCCTCCGAGAGGCGCCCGGACGACGTCCCCGCGACGGGCGGAGATCTCTTCACGGGCTCTGCCGCGTCCGCACCAGCCCCCAGGCTCGGCCTTGCCGGGGGCGGCGCCCACGAGAGTGCCGCCCCCTTCGCCTCGGCGAATCCTCCTCGTCAAGCTCTCGATCGTCCTCCTTCTCCTCGGCTGCAGCCTGCCCGTGACGGCGCGGGCGCAGGGCTCGAGCGCGGTCGCCCCGGAGGCGTCGGCACAAGCCGAGGTGCGGGAACGCGAGCTCGCGGCGATCCGCGATCAGATCATGGGCCTCAAGGTCCGCCTGGCGGAAAAGAACCGGGAGGCCGAGGGCCTCTCCGGCGAGCTCGACAAGCTCAACCTCGAGCTCGAGCTACAACGCCACCGCATTGCCGAGGCGAAGGCGGCGCGAAGTCTGGTCGAGGACAATCTCGCGGAGACCGGCAAGCGGATCGCCGCGCTGAACGATCAGCTCGCGACCGCCCACAAGGCGCTGGCGGCGAGTCTCGTGGGCCTGTACCGGCTAGGGAGAGGTGGATACGTGCGACTGTTCCTGACCGTGCGCTCGCGCGAGGACCTTCTCTCGGCGGTGCGGTGGCTGCGCTATCTCATCTGGCGCGACAGCCAGGCGCTCGAGCGCTATCGGACTCTACAGGCGCAAGTCGACGCCGAGCACCAGGAACAGCTTGACGAGCAGCAAAAGGCGGAAGCCTGGCTCGGTCGGGAAGAGACCCGCCGCCGGCAGCTGGCCAATTTGCAGAGACGACAGGCGCGGCTCCTCGCCGAAACCGAGCGCGAGAAGGAGAGGCTGGCTTCACGCGCCCAGGAGCTGATCGAAAAGGCGCAGAAGCTTTCACGCCTGCTCGATTTTCTCTACGGCCGCTCCAAGAAGCCGCTCGCAGGCACGCCGATCGAGCGCTTTCGAGGCGTTCTCGACTGGCCCGCGGCGGGCAAGCTGACGGTGCCCTTCGGGCCGCGCATCGACCCGACCTACCGCACCGAGGTGCCGCACAACGGGGTCGACCTCGAAACGACCGTTGGGGAACCGGTAAAGGCCATCTATCCCGGCCGCGTCCTCTTTGCGGCTCCCTTTCAAGGCTACGGTCCCACCGTCGTCCTCCTCCATCCCGGCGGCGCTCTCTCCCTGTATGCCGGTCTGCGAGCTCTCGAGGTCAAGCAAGGCGATGTGGTATCGTTGGGCCAGCCGCTCGGAACCGCGAGCGGCACTCTTTACTTTGAGATCCGCGTCGCCAACCGGCCCGAGGATCCGACCACTTGGCTACGTTGAACCGACCGCCGACTCTTGAGCCCTGAATGACTCGCGGCCGCATCGCTTTCTTCGCCATCTCGCTCCTGGTGGTAACCACCATTTTGAGCGGGGGTCTCTTTGCCGCGGCCGCCCGTCACAGCAGTAAGCCTCCGGCCAAGGATTCCCTCTACAAGTACCTTTCGGTGTTCACCGAAATCCTCAGCCTAGTACGGCAGAGCTATGTCGAGCCGACGAAGGTTGAGACCCTGATGGCGGGAGCGCTCGACGGCGCCACCGACGCTCTCGATCCCTTCTCGACGTACATTCCTCCCGATCAGGTCAAGGGTTTCCTCGCCGCGCGCGCCATCGGCAATCGGCGAACCGGCTTGACGCTGGTACGCCAGGGCGGCGTTGCGTTCGTGGTGGCCACCGTGCCCGGCAGCCCGGCGGCCAAGGCGGGGCTCGAGGCGGGAGACGTGGTGGCGAAAGTGGACCAAGCCTCGACCCGGCGCTCGCCAGTGTGGAAGATCGAAGAGATGCTCGCCGGTCCGACCGGAAGCGAGGTGCCGATCGAGATCCTGCGCCATGGGACCACCAAGCATCTCAAGCTGAAGTTCGAGAACTACACGCCCCCCGCGCCCACCGTCACCGAGCACGATGGGCTCCCGGTATTGCGCATTCCGGTGATGAACGCCGATGCCGCCGCCAAGGCCGCGTCGCTCGTCGCTGACTTGGGCAAGAAGGGGGAGCAGAAGCTGCTGATCGATCTGCGTGGGACCGCGGGCGGTGACGACGCCGCGGCCTACTCGATCGGTGGGCTCTTCGCGCACGGAAACCTCGGCAAGCTCCTGGTCCGGGACAACGCGGTCAAGAGCTTCGATTCCCATGGCAATCCGCGCCAGCGCACGCTCGTCGTGTTGATCGACCACGGCACCCTGGGGCCGGCTGAGATCCTGGCCTCGATTCTCAAACAGGCGGCCGGCGCCAAGCTGATCGGACAGTCGACGTTCGGATACGCTGGCCAGCTAGCGCTCGCCAACGTGGGCGATGGCGGCAAGCTGCTTTATACGGACGCCTACTACAGCGGCCCCGACGGCAAAGCGATCGACGATAGCGTCGAGCCCGACGAGAGAGTGACCGCTGCTTCGCGCACCTTCGCGGAAAAGGACGAGTCGATCGAAGATCTCATCTTGGAGCGCGGCCTCAAAGCCTTGTCCTCCGCCGGCGCTCCCCAGCAGAAAAAGGCGGCCTGAGTCGCGCTGCGCGGCTTCCTGATGGCCCGTCGCCGAAGTCGAGGTCGCCGCCAGCGCCGTCCTGGCGCTCCCAAGGGCCTGCGCTGGGTGGCGTTGGGCGTCATCGGGGTGACCCTGTTCGCTGCTGGCGTCTACGTCGGCACCCGCGGACTCCCCACCTGGTTGACCTCTCGCCTTGGCCGTCCGGCGCCGCATGCGCGGGCCGAGCACCCGGCTCGAGCGACGGAATCCCACCCTTCAGAACGCCAAGCGCCCGCCGTGGAGGTCCCGGCCCCGAGCCCGGTACCGCCCGGCCATGGAGGACGCGTGGCCTTGGTGATCGACGATCTCGGGCGCAGCGTCCGCCAGGTCGACGAGCTCGAAGCGTTGGGCGTTCCGCTCACCTACTCGGTGTTGCCGTTCGAGTCGCATACTCGAGAGGTCGTCGCCGACCTTCTCCGCCGCCACGCCGAGATTCTCTGCCATCTTCCGATGGAGCCCTCGGGACACGCCAATCCCGGCCCCGGTGCCCTCACCGAGACGATGTCGCCGGAGGAGCTCCGGCGCGGGACGGAAGCCGCCATCGCCGCGGTTCCAGGAGCCGTGGGAGTGAACAACCACATGGGCTCCGAGCTGACCGCCGATCCTCGCGCCATGCGTGTCATTCTCGGAGTTATCGGCAAGGACAAGCTCTTCTTCCTCGACTCGCGGACCAGCGCCGCGAGCGTCGGCTATCGGGTCGCCCGCTCGCTCGGCATTGCCGCGGCGAAACGCCAGGTCTTCATCGACCCGGACATGGAGCGCTCAGCGATCGTCAAGGAGTTCGAACGACTTCTGCGCTTGGCGCGAGAAGACGGCGCCGCCATCGCGATCGCCCACCCCCACCCGATCACGATGGAGATTCTGCGCCAGGAAGTTCCCAAAGCGGTGGCGGCGGGTTACGAGTTCGTTCCGGTGAGCTACCTGTTGACGCGTAGCGCCACGCCCGAATAGAGCGGATCGATCTAGTCGTTGCGCAGGACGCGAGCGGGCGGTGTCGCGAGCGCCCGGGCGCTCGCCAGCAGTCCCGCGAGGGAGCTGAGCACGACGCCTCCGATCAGGGTGATCACCAGGATGGCCGGTGACGGGCTCCAGGCTTCGTTGCCCATTCCCTTGACCAGCGCCAGCCAGGCGATGAGGGTGCCTCCGGCCAAGCCGATGATGCCGGCCACGAGCCCGGCGATCGCGTACTCGACCGCGTGCATCGCCATCACCTGGCGCCGGGTCACCCCGAGAGTCTTGAGCAGCGCCACCTCCCGCTCGCGGCGCAGGGCGGTCGCGGCGATGGCCCCGGCAAGGATCAGCAAGCCGGCGACGACGACGACTCCGCCCAGGGCACGGACGCCCAGGGCGATGCGCGAGAGCACGCCGCGCACCTTGTCCACGATCTGACGAACGCGGATTGGCGTGATGTGGGGATAGCGCGCGGCGAGGGCATCTTCAAAGCGCTGTTCATTGTGCGGCGGCAGCTCGGCGGTGGCGAGCCGGGTATGGGGCGCGTGGTCGAGAACCCCGGGTTCGACCACGAAGAAGAAGTTGATGCCGAAAGTCCCCCAATCGACGTGCCGCAAGCTCGTTACGGTCATGGGAACCGTGACGCCCTGAACGTTGAAGACCAGACGAGAGCCGAGATGGAGCTTGAGGTCATGGGCGAAATCGTCTTCCACGCTGACCTCGTTGACGTTCGGCTTACACCAGAGACAGCCGGCGGTGATCTCGTTCCCCTTGGGCAGGTGCTCGAGGTAGGTCAAGCGCTGCTCGCGCGACAGGGCCCAGTGGCGCCGGTCCCCGCGCGGCGCCTCCGCGGCGAGCTCGTTTGCGGGATGCCCGTCGATCGATGCCAGGCGCGCCGTCACCACCGGCACCGAGTGGACGTTGGTAGCGCCGGCATCGCTCAGCAACCTATCGACGGTCTGCCACTCGCCGGGCTGGATATCGATGAGGAAGACGCTGGGGGCATTCTTTGGCATCTCGTTCGACAGGCGCCCGTTGAGATCGTGGCCGACGAGCAGGGTGGCGAGAATCACCAGCAGACCGATGCCGAGCGCGATGATCGCGGCGAGGGTGGGTGCCGCCGGGCGGGCGAGGGCGGCCACGCCGTGGCGGACGACGAACGGCGCGCGTTGGCGGGGAAGCCGGGCGATGAGACGAATGAGAAGAATGGCAGCCAGGGCGAGGACGGCGGCGGTCGCGGCGAGGCCGGCGGTGTAGTAGAGAGCGAGGCGCGGAGAGCCCGCCTCGAACCGGGCGAGCCCCCAAACCGTGGCGACCAGCCCGGCGCCGTATGTCAGGCGCCAAGCGAGGGGCAAGGGAATCGGCTCGGTGTCGTGGCGCAGGACGCGCACCGGCGGAATGCGGCGAACGGTCGCCAGCGTCGGGAGGGAGAAAACCAGCGTCACGCCGAGGCCGAGGAGGAGCCCTTGAAGCGCCGCCACCGGCTGCCAGAAATGAAAGTAGCCGGCGGGAACGAGCCCGCTCAACCAGTGGGGGAGGAGCAGCTGGGTCGAGAGGCCGAGGCCGGCCCCGGCCACGCCCCCGGCGATGGCGAGGGTCACGGCCTGGGTCAAGTAGAGGGCTAGCGTCGCGCGTGGGCGTACCCCGAGACAGCGAAGCAGGGCGATGGCGTCCAGGCGCTGGGCTAGCCAGGCGCGGATCGTTTGCGCGACGCCGACGCCACTGACCAACAGAGTGAGCAACGCCACGAGACCGAGGAAGCGGGTGACCCGGTCGATGGCGGATCCCACCGCGGGCTGCGCGTCACGATAGGTGTGAATCCGCACCCGGCGCAAGCCGCCGATCTCGTGTCGAAGGCGGGAGGCGAGCGACTCGATCTCGCCCGGGGGAGCGCTCGCTGGCAGGGCCAGCATGGTTTCGTAGTCGACGCGGCTGCCGAACTTGATGAGGCCGGTCCGGGTGAGACCGGCGAGCGAGATGAAGACCCGGGGGCCGATCGAGAAGAGGGATCCCAGGCGGTCGGGCTCACCGCGGATCGTGGCGACGATGCGGAACGGCTTGCCTCCGATGAGGAGGGTGTCGCCGTGGTGAAGACCGAGCCGGCTCAGGAGGTCGGGCGCCACGATGCAGCTCTTGTCATCGAGGCGGGCGCCCTGCGGCCGCGCTGGGTCGAGCTCGAGGGTCCCGTAAAGCGGATAGTTTCGGTCGACGGCCTTGAGCTCCACTAGCTGGCTGGGGCCGGGTTTGTCTCCCGCGGCGGGCGCGGCGGCGACAGTGACGAGCTCGGTGAGATCGCTCCGTCGTAAGTGAGGCACGTCGGCGAGGATGGGCTCCAGGCTCTTGGGAAGGGGTTGGCGGCTCGAGATCGCCAGGTCGCCGGCGAGGAGGGTGCGGGCCTGGCTGCGGATCCCCTGATCGACGGTCCGGCGGGCGGCGCCCACCGCGACTACCGCGCCGACACCGACCGCCAGGCAAGAGATGAAGAAGACGGCGCGTCCAAGGTGCCCGGAGAGCTCGCGCGCGAGCACCCGCCACCACCAGCGCCTCATCCCTGGTCGTCCCGGTTCGAGTCGACGGCGACGACGCGTCCCGCCTCGAGGTGGATCCGGCGATCCGCGGCGGCGGCAATGGCGTGGTCGTGAGTGACCAAGATGAGCGTGCTTCCCCGCTCCCTCTGGAGCTCGATGATCTGAGTGAGGACGGTCTTGCCGGTGGCGCTGTCGAGGTTGCCGGTCGGCTCGTCGGCGAGCAGGATCATGGGATCCGGGGCGAAGGCGCGTGCCAAGGCGACCCGCTGTTGCTCGCCGCCCGAGAGCTGCGCCGGGAAGTGGTGCGAGCGCTCGCTCAAGCCCACCGCGGCGAGGAGCTCTCGAGCGCGCGCTTGGCTCCTAGGTGCGCGAATGAGCTCGAGCGGGAGGAGAACGTTCTCGAGCGCGGTCAGGTTGTGCAAGAGCTCGAAGGATTGGAAGACGAAGCCGATCTTGCGGCGGCGCAGGAGCGCCAGGCCGTCTTCGTCGAGGTCCGCGAGGCGTTGCCCATCGATCCAGACCGCGCCGCTGGTCGGAGGCTCGAGGCCGGCGGTAAGCGCCAGCAGCGTGGACTTGCCGCTCCCCGACGGGCCGAGAATGGCCACGAACTCGCCCGCCGCGATCGTCAGGTCGACCTCGTCGAGAACGGTGAGCCAGGTCTCTCCAGAGCGGAATCGCTTGCTGAGTTGGCGTAGCTCGACCCGTGCGGCGCCAGCGGGCGCGATGCCCGTCGCTCCTTGGGATGCGGTCGAGGCGGAATCGGTGGAGGGTGGAGTCATCGCGTCACGGATCGGGCGCAGCGAGCTTAGCACCGGAGGCGCGTCCGGCGGGCTACGCCGCCGGGCCGCCGTGGTAGTACCCTGTCGAAGGGGGGAGGGAAAGGAGGAAGCAGATGAGCGATGACGATTGGAACGTGGGAAGAGTTATGGAGCTTTCGGGCG
Source organism: Thermoanaerobaculia bacterium (assembly GCA_046704885.1). GTDB lineage: Bacteria > Acidobacteriota > Thermoanaerobaculia > Multivoradales > JBJKRB01 > JBJKRB01. The sequence continues at coordinate 23,604 of JBJKRB010000137.1, forward strand.
GCTACTGGCAGACGTGCGCCCTTCACGCCGCGGTGAAACTGGATATCTTCACGAAGATGGGGGAGATGGAGTGCACCGTGGGAGAGCTCGCGCCCCAGATCGGCGCCGACGAGCGTGCCCTGTCGATGCTTCTCGATGCCCTCGCGGCGATGAAGCTCGTGGCCAAGAAGGAGGACCGCTACGTGGCAGAGGCGGTGGCGGTCGATCTTCTCTCCGAGAGCTCCGCGCGCTCCATTCGCTCGATCGTCCTGCATCATCGGGACCTCATGCCCGGATGGGCCATGCTCGACGAGGCGGTGATGAAGGGCGGGCCGGTGCGCCGGCGCGCCTCCTTTGACGATGCGGAGCGACGCGAGCACTTTCTGATGGGCATGTTCAACATCGCCATCAACCTGGCTCCGCGCCTCGTCCCGGACATCGACCTGAGCGGCCGCAAGCGATTGCTCGATCTCGGAGGTGGTCCGGGAACCTGGGCGATCCAGTTCTGCCTTCACAACCCCGGGCTCGAGGCGGCGGTCCTCGACCTTCCGACCACGCGGCCGTTCGCCGAGAAGACGATCGCGCGCTTCGGGGTCGGGGAGCGGGTGCGCTTCGTGGACGGCAACTTCCTCGATGATCCTTTGCCCCACGGTTTCGACGTCGCCTGGCTCTCGCAGATCCTGCACTCCGAAAGCCCCGAGCACGCCCGCTCGGTCATCGCCAAGGCGGTGGGGGCGCTCGCGCCCGGCGGCACGATCCTGCTGCACGAGTTCCTCTTGGATGACGCCAAAGATGGTCCGCTTCATTCGGCGCTCTTCTCTCTCAACATGCTTCTGAGCACCGACGGTGGGCGGGCGTATTCGGGTGCCGAGATCACGGCTATGCTCGAGGCGGCTGGCGTCAAGGATATCCGCCGCCTGGATCTCCCGGCTCTCACCCGCTCCGGAGTGATCGAGGGCATCGTGCCCTGATCCATTGGGGCCCCGCGGACGGCCGGTTGGTAGGGCGGCCGCAGATCTCCCAAGTCGCTGCTAGCATCGGCCGGTGGGAACACGACGCTGGCACCGGCTTCTCGGGATTTTGGCGATAGCGGCGGTGGTCTTCGCGCTTGGCGGATGCCGACCCGGACGGGAGGCGAAGCAGGGCGAGACAGCAGGGGACGTCTCTACGAGTGTCGATCGAACCCCACCTGAGCCGAAGGGACCCCGCGTCGTCTTTCTCGGCGACAGCCTCACCGCGGGACATGGTCTGGACGGCCGCTTCGCCTTCCCCGAAGTGCTGGGGCGCGCGATGGCGAAGAAGGGCCTTCCGATCGACGTCATCAACGCTGGTGTGAGCGGCGATACGAGCGCCGGTGGCCTGGCCCGACTCTCTTGGCTTCTGACCCAGAAGCCGGCGATCGTGGTCCTCGAGCTCGGCGCCAACGATGGCCTCCGAGGGCTGCCGACCCGGGGGACGGAGGCGAATCTGAGACAGATCATCGAGCGGACGCGAAAGGCTGGAGCGTGCGTCCTCCTCGTGGGGATGAAGGTGCCGCCGAGCCTCGGCCCAGACTATGTTCGTCGCTTCGACGACATCTATCCTCGCTTGGCGCGCGAGCTCAAGGTGCCGCTCGTCCCGTTCCTCCTCGCCGGGGTGGCGGGAATTCCCGCACTCAATCAAGCGGATGGAATTCATCCAACCGCCCGCGGGCAGGAGCTCGCGGCGGGCAATGTCCTGCCTCTCCTCGAGAAGATGGTGCGGAAGCTGCCCGCCTGCGCGACGCGCTGAGCCTCAGGCGTCGGGCTCGGTGCTCTTGATCTCCTGCCAGACCTCTTCCAGCCGCTCGCTGGGGACTTCGGCGAGCTTCTCTCCGCGTTGCGCAATAGCTCTCTCGACCGCCTCGAAGCGGCGCCGAAACTTGCGATTGGCCGCCGCCAATGCCGCCTCGGGGTCGATCTCGAGATGCCGCGCGACGTTGGCGACGGTAAAGAGGACGTCCCCCACTTCCTCTCTCAGACGATCCGCGCGCCCGGGATCGGTGGCGGGCGCGCCGTGAGCCTCCTTGAGCTCCTCCACCTCTTCGTCGAGCTTGGCGAGCACCGATGGGACCGCCGACCAATCGAATCCGACGCCCGCCGCCTTCTGTCCCATGCGGTAAGCCGCGACCAGGGCGGGAAGCGAAGCCGGAACGCCCGAGAGCGTCCCCGCCGCTCCGTCCTCGGCGAGCTTCCTGCGTTCCCAGCGCTGCGCGACCTGGGCCGCGGTCTCGAGCCGCGAGCCTCCGAATACGTGGGGGTGGCGGTCCACCATCTTGGCCTCGATGGCGTCGACCACGTCGCCGGCCCCGAGGGCGCCGGCTTCGCCGGCGAGCTCGAGGATGAAGGCCGCTTGGAAGAGGAGATCACCGATCTCCTCGCCGATCTCCCCCCAGTCGCCGGAATCGATGGCCGCCGCCGCCTCGTGCGCTTCTTCGATGAGATAGGCGCGCAGGTCGCCCAGTCCCTGAGAGCGGTCCCACGGGCATCCGTCCGGGGCGCGGAGCCGACGGACCAGGCGGACGAGCCGCTCGAGGTCGGCGGGGGCGAGGTCTTCGTTGTCGTTCATCGTCATGCTCCACCGCATGGCTTGCCGGGGAAGGACGGCGGTTGCTACGATAGCTCAAGTTCGATAGACCCGCAGACAGGGAGGGTCCGGAGGTAGAGGCGCGGTGAACGACGACGGAATGAAGGTTACCGATAAGAGAATGTTCAACGCCGAGGGGGAGCTGCGCGAGGAGTTTCGTTTTCTCGAGGGTGAGCAAGAGGAGAAGCCGTCCACTGAGAAGGCGGCACCGGCTCGCGCTTCCGGCGAAGAACTCTCCGCTGGCCAGGGGGAGGCGAGCGAGGTGCGCCCGCAGCCGGCTCCCACGCCACCGGCCTCTGTCGAAGCGGGTGCTGCGGAGGAAGGCGAGCCTTCCTTCTACGATTTAGTGGCGCTGCTGGCGGAGCCGGTCGCCCTCTATTTGGGCGACGCCCAGCTCGCGGAAGGGGAGTCGGTCGAGAACTTGGAGCTGGCGCGCCTCCACATCGATCTCATGAAGATCCTGCAGAAGAAGACGGCGGGCAACCTGAGCGCCGACGAAAAGGCCCTACTCGACGACCTCCTTTATCGCTTCCAGATGCGCTATGTGCAGAAACGGGGATGAGCCAGAGGGTGGCCGCCGCCGTTTCCGCCGAGACGTCCTTCTCGCTTTCGGCCTGAGCTTGCTAGCCCTGTGTGTGGCGCCTCGGCTCTTCGCCGAGAGCTCGCCTCCCTCTTCTCGCCTTACCGGCGTCGATCTCTCGCCTGGCGTGGCTCGCTCTCTAGCCAGGATGGCTGACGGGTGGGTTCAGTGGACCGCCGCCTTCTATCAGGGGAATCAAGAACGAGGACAGGTCCTGGCAACCCGGCTCATGGCGGAAGCTCATGGACTGGGCCTGGCGCGCCTTCCCGACCTCAGTATCGGCGCGGCGACGGACGCCGTGGAAGCCGCCGCCAGGGGTGAGCTCAAGCGCGCCTCGTGGGCGCTCGAGGCCGCCGAGCGCTTCGATCCCGGGCGCCCCGCCACGGCATTCGCGGCGGCCCGAATCGCGTGGAGGCAGCACCGACTCGGCTCCGCGATCGCGGCGGAAGCGCGGGGCTACACGCGCCTTCTCCATCAGCCCCTGCAGCGCCAGCTGGCGCTCTTGGGGATGGCGGTAGCCGGACTATGGACACTCGAAGTGGGGCTTTGCCTCATCGTGCTGGCTCTGGCGGCATTGCGCGGCCCAGCCTTGATTGCTGCCGTTTGGACCGCTTGGCGCGACCCCCTTTCGCCCCCGATGGCGGGCTTGATCCTGACTTTCGCGACCCTCTGGCCCGTTCTCCTCCCGGGTCGAGCGGTTGCCCTTCCCCTGTGGTGGTCCCTTCTCATCTGGGGGTTCTGTCGCCGCCGAGAGCGGGTCCTGATCTTCGCGTTCTGGCTTCTGGTTGGAGCCCTACCCTTGCTCTTGCAGCCGATCCGTGCACGCGCCGAGCTCGCCCTCTCGCCCCCGGTACGGGCGATCGAGTCGTTGCGTGACCATCGCCTGGCGGGATCGTTGTTTACCGACTTGGGAGCATTGGTAGCGGTGCTTCCCGAGAGCCCGGCGGTCCAGCAACTCATCGCGGACATGGACCGCACCATCGGTCAGTGGGACCGCGCCGACCGTGCCTATCGGCAGGTCATCGCGAACGAGCCCAATAACGCGGCAGCGCTCATCGATCTCGGTGCGCTCTATTTCAAGAAAGGGGACTTCGGCACCGCCGTGCAGTTCTTCAAGCGTGCCGCCGCGACCGGGAAGGAAGGTGCCATCGCCTACTTCGATCTGAGCCAGGCGTATTCTGAGTCCTATCTCTTCGACGAGTCTCGCCGTGCGCTCGATCAGGCGCGCGCCGTCAACGACCGGCAGGTCAGCGAGTGGCTGCAACGTCCCAGCAACGATCGCGTGGTCACGGTGGACGGAGGGCTCGATCGTGTGGACGAGATCGCGTCCGAGCTCGAGGCGCTCTGGGGGGGCAGCGAGGAGGCCCGCAGTCAGTGGGTTCCATGGCGTCGCTGGGCGATGCTCGGAATGGTGCTGCCGATCCTTCTCGCCGCCTATCTCTTGTCCTTGGTGTTTCGGCGCCTGGCGTGGATTGCTGGCGACAAGGAGGACGACGAAGGCGAGATTCTGGGAATCTGGCGTGCCCTGCCGGTATCGGCGCCTCTCATCTCCGGAGGCGTCATTCGCGCGGTGATCGAAGCGCTCTTGGTGGCAGCGATCGCGGCCACGCTCTGGTCCAACCGGATCACGTTTCGCATACCCTGGGGTTTCGACCCCGGCCCCGGGTTGCAATGGACCTTGGCCGGTCTGTGTGCCGTCGTGATGATTCTGTTGAGCGCCCTCCGCTGGCGTCGTCGCCGGTCGTACGGCGGAGAGGGGGTGCTGTTCCATGAGTCCTGACGCGCCCAGGAACGACCGCGGCCCTCGACCGCTCGAGGGGAAGCTGGGCCCGGTTGCGCTCTCTGACGTCCTGTCCAACCTGGCGGAACAGCGGGCGAGCGGAATTCTCACGGTCCAGGGAGAGCGCGACATCGTTGCCATGTCGTTCCTGAACGGTTCGTTGGTATCGACGGATGCCTTGAACCAGAGCGTCGATGAGGGCCTCGGAGATTTTCTCGTGGCGCAGAATCTCGTGCGTCCAAGCGATTTCGCGCAGGTTCTCGAGGAGCAGCGGCGAACCGGAGCGCGGCTCGTTGATCTGCTCGCCGACCAGGGCCTGCTCGAGCGCGAAACGCTGCTCAACGCGCTGCGCCAGATGATCTACCACTCCGCGCTGCGCGTCCTGGCGTGGAAGAAGGGCGATTACAAGTTCTATCCCGCCGACGAGGTTACGTTCGAGCTCGGTATCGAGCCAATCGCGGTCGACGAATTTCTCGTCCGTGCTACGCGTGATCTCGGTCGGGACGGGCCACTGGCGGCCAATCTCGCGGAGCCGTCCGCGGTGTTCGAACGAGAGCACGCTGGCGACACGAGCGCTGGGGCTCCCGGCCCCGGGCCTCAGACCCTCCGACCCGATGACATCGAGCTGCTGAAGAGGATTGATGGAAAGCGCTCGGTAGAGGAACTGCAGGAAGAGTTGAGCTGGTCCGAGCACCGTTTGCTCTATCGGCTGCTGGATCTGGAACGGGCGGGACTCATCCAGCGCCGCGAGACCACCGAGCCCGAGCCCGAGGCCGAGCCTGAGCCCGAGATCGAGCCCGAGATCGAGCTCCCCGAGGCCTCCTCCGTTCCCGGTCTTTACCTCGCCGATTACAGTTTCGAAACTGATGAAGAGGCGAGAGGGCTCAGAGGTCGCGAAGGCCAAATCGGCGCGGCGCTCCTAGCCTCGACGGCCTTGATCGTCCTGGTGGTGGCCTTGTTCCTCAATACGAGCGCGATCCTCATGCCCTTTCCGTGGCAACACCAGCTGGAGGCGAGGCTTTCGGGGGTTGCGCTGCGCGCTTCTCAGCTCAAGGTGGATCGGGCGGCGAAGACCTTCTACCTCCTTCATGGCCACTTTCCCGAGAGCCTCGAGCTGCTGGTGAGTGGCGGTCTCCTCGGCAAGGCGGATCTCGTGGATCCCAATGGGCTGCGGCTCGTCTTGCACGCCTCGAACGAGAGCTACGATCTGGCCCGTTCCGGTTCAGGAGCTTCTTCGGCTACGACCCGCGAAGCGATCACGGGCAACTTTCTTCTCGATCCGCAGTTCGCGGGTAAGAGCAAGGAACCGCAAGCACCGCCCCTGGTTCTTCTCGACTAGCGGGCTCGTTTCCCGGCACCAAGGCCCTATTCAAGCAGCATTCTTGAGCCTCAAGACAAAATCGTCAGTCTCGGGACGATGATTCTCGTATTATGGGAATAAATATGAGCAATATATTGTCAGAAGTATTGCAGGCGTGGTTGACAGTGCTCGAATTGGGTATGTACAGTGAGCCTGGTTGAGCCAGCGCGAACAGAATCAGCGGAATCGAATCAAGGAGGATAACCATCGTGAGCAAAATTATCGGTATCGACCTGGGTACCACCAACAGCGTGGTGGCCCTGATGGAGGGGAGCGAGGCCAAAGTCGTTCCCAATGCCGAAGGAAACCGGACGACGCCCTCGGTCGTGGCTTTTTCCAAGACAGGAGAGCGGCTCGTCGGGCAGGTAGCCAAGAGGCAGGCTGTAACCAATCCCAAGAACACCATCTTTTCGATCAAGCGCTTCATGGGGCGCCGCTATGACGAGGTGAGTGAGGAGATGAAGATGGTCCCCTACGAGGTGATGCGCGCCGATAACGGTGATGTGCGCATCAAAGTGGAGGACAAGCTCTTCTCACCCCCCGAGATCTCGGCCATGATTCTGCAGAAGCTCAAGCAGGCGGCGGAGGACTATCTCGGTGAGAAGGTCGAGCAGGCGGTGATCACCGTCCCGGCTTACTTCAACGACGCCCAGCGGCAGGCGACCAAGGACGCGGGTAGGATCGCGGGCCTCAAGGTCGAGCGGCTGGTCAATGAGCCCACCGCGGCGGCACTCGCATACGGGCTCGACAAGAAGAAGGACGAGCTCATTGCCGTTTACGACTTCGGTGGCGGCACTTTCGACATCTCTATCCTCGAGGTCGGTGAGGGCGTGGTCGAGGTCAAGTCGACGAACGGGGACACTCATCTCGGTGGCGACAACATCGACCAGCGGGTCATCGACTGGTTGCTCGAGGAGTTCAAGAAGGACCAGGGGATCGATCTTTCTCAGGACCCGATGGCCATGCAGCGCTTGAAGGAGGCCGCGGAGAAGGCCAAGATCGAGCTTTCGAGCACGCAGGAGACGGACGTCAATCTCCCCTTCATTACCGCCGACGCGTCGGGCCCCAAGCATCTCAATTTGAAGCTCAGTCGCTCGAAGCTGGAGCAGATGGTGGAGGAGACCATCAAGCGATCCGTTCCGCCGTGCGAGCGCGCCCTCAAGGATGCCGGGGTATCTGCGCAGCAGATCGACGAGGTGGTGCTGGTCGGTGGCCAGACGAGAATGCCAGCGATCCAGAACCTGGTTAAGGAGTTCTTCGGCAAGGAGCCCCACAAAGGTGTCAACCCCGACGAGGTAGTGGCGGTGGGCGCCGCGATTCAAGGTGGAGTGCTGCGCGGCGACGTGAAAGACATGTTGCTGCTCGACGTGACTCCGCTGTCGTTGGGCATCGAGACGCTCGGTGGCGTCATGACCAAGCTGATCGACCGGAATACGACGATCCCGTCGCGCAAGAGCGAGATCTTCTCCACCGCGGCGGACAATCAGACCTCGGTCGAGGTCCACGTTCTTCAGGGCGAGCGCGAGATGGCCAAGGACAACCGAACTCTCGGCCGTTTCCATCTCGTCGGCATTCCGCCGGCGCCGCGCGGCATGCCCCAGGTCGAAGTGACCTTTGACATCGACGCCAACGGCATCGTCAACGTGTCGGCGAAGGATTTGGGGACCGGCAAAGAGCAGAAGATCACCATCACCTCCTCGAGCGGTCTCGACGAGAAGGAGATCGAGAAGATGGTGCAGGATGCCGAGAGCCACGCCGAGGAGGACAAGGATCGGCGCAAGCGTGTCGAGGCGAAGAACCAGCTCGATCAGCTCGTCTATACGACCGAGAAGACCCTGGAGGAGAACAAGGAGAAGCTCGACGCCGGCGTGCAGGGAGAGGTCAACACAGCGCTCGAGGAAGCGAAGAAAGCTCTCGAGTCCGATGACCTGGGCACCATGGAGCAGGCGATCCAGCGCCTCACGCAGGCCTCCCACAAGTTGGCGGAATCGATGTACCAGCAGACGCCCGGACAGGGCGGCGGAGCCGGCGGACCGGGCGGTCCCAGCGCTGGAGCCGGAGCTGGTGCGGATGAGGACGTGATCGACGCCGAGGTCGTGGACGAGAGCGCCAACTGAAGAGCGACTCACGTGACCTCCGTCGTATCTAGCGACCGCTGGCGTTGCACCTGGTCCCGCTTCCGGCGGGACCAGGTGCGCGCGAGGGAGAGAGAGCGATGGTTCGAGTGAAGCGCGATCCCAAATACGTGATGATCAGTGTCGTCGCCGAGCGCTACGGCATTCATCCTCAGACCCTGCGCCTCTACGAACGCCAAGGATTGCTGAAGCCGGTGCGTAGCGCGGGCAATACCCGCCTGTACGATCAGTCCTCGCTCGAGCGACTGGAGACGATCCTGACCCTTACTCGAGATCTAGGGGTCAACCTGGCTGGCGTCGAAGTCGTTCTCAACCTGCAGCAGCAGCTTCTGGAGATGCAAGAGGAGCTCGAACGGGTCATGGACGAGCTCGAACAGGAGACGCGCGATCGACGCGCGGGGATCGCGCGCCATCACGCTCTAGTCAAGTTCGTGAGCGGTCCCCCGAGCAAGATCTAGTAGCCCCAATCAGGTTCAGTCCGGCGCGGCGAAATCCCTCCTTCGCGGACACGAGCGTGCTAGCATTTGCAGGTGCTCAAAGTCGATGAGGAGGCGGCGCTCTGCGAAGTGTGCGGCGGCCGCGGGTGGATTGTCGAGGGCGAGGGGAACGCCGCGATCGCCCGCCCGTGTGAATGCCAGCGAAGGCAGCTGGCGCCGCGCCTGCTGACGCTTGCCGGCATCCCGGACCGCTATCGCCATTGCCGGGTGTCGAACTTCCAGACGAGCCATCAGGATCCCGCTCATTCCGACCAGCTGGTGCAGGCGCGAAGCATCGCCCGGCGCTACGTCGATAGCTTCATGGATGGCGAAATGGGCCGTTTTCGCGAGTCCGGGCTCCTCTTGATCGGCCCGCCGGGCGTGGGCAAGACTCACCTCGCGGTGGGCATTCTCGTCGAGATCATCGAACGCTACGGGGCGCGCGGTCTGTTCGTCGATTTCACCTCGTTGCTCCACCACATCCAGTCGACCTTCGACGTCAGCACGGCGGAGTCGAAGCACCAGGTCCTCGATCCAGTGATCGACGCCGAGGTCCTGGTCCTCGACGAGCTTGGTGCGCAGAAACCGACGCCGTGGGTGACGGATATTCTCTATCTGATCATCAATCGGCGCTACGGCGAGCGTCGCCCGACGCTGTTTACGAGCAATTATCGCCTCGAGAGTGACGAGCGGGATTCGTACCTCGATCAGGCTCCCTCTCTAGCGAGCGGTTCGCTGTCGCAACGGATCCCGCCGACGATCGTCAGCCGCCTGCGCGAGATGGCTCAGCCGGTGGTGATCGAAGGTGATGACTTCCGCGTGCAGAAGATGTATCAGCACCGGCTCTGAAGGTTCAGGCTGCTCGTCGTGAAACTCTCTGCTTTCGATTGCCTCGGCCGAGGGTGGGCCAGCGTGGTGGCCAACTGGGAGCTCGTTCCCATCGAGTTCCTGCGCGTGGTCGTGGTGACGATCGGCACCATGGCGGGCGTCATTCCGATCGTCGTGCTGCTCGATCCCGGATTCGCCACCCTGTCGCCGGGTGCTCTCCTTGCGGCGGGAGCGTGGAGCGAGCGGCTGGCGAACGTGATTGAGCTTCATCCTGAGCGGCTCATCTTGATTCTGATCGCGTGGCTCGTGATCTCCACGGCCACTTTCCTGTTTAGCTGCTTTCTCCGCGGTGGCACCTTCGGCACTCTTGTTGGGGCCGATCGCCAAGCATTGCCCGGGAGCGGGCGCCCCAGGGCGTGGTTCCGCACCTTCTCGGGAAGCGATTTCCGCGGCTGGGGAGGGCGGCTGTGGGGGCGATACTTCTGGCTTGCCAACCTGGACGCGCTGGTCATCATGCTGCTTCTGGCGCTGACCGCGGGCATGGCGATCGCGGTTGAGTGGGCGTACGAGGGTGGCAAGTCCGCGCTCGCTGGCGGGGTTGGCTGCGCCGCGGTCCTCGTTCTCGTCGTCGTTCTCGTCGGCAGCCGAATCTGGGTGGCGGTGGCGCGCGCTGACGCCGGGCGCGAGGAATCGACCGTCGGGGGCGCCGCCATGAAGGCGCTCGCTCTGCTCGGGAACCGCTTCGGCGCCCTCTTCCTGCTCGTGGTCGTGATCGCGGCACTCGCCTTTGCGCTCTTGGTCTGCTTCTTCGCGCTCAACGTATCCCTCGCCCGACTGGTGGGCGGCGATTTGCTAGCGCAAGGGATGACGACCTTGGCGCAGGCAATCGTTGAGGTGGCCGCGTTCGCCCTGCTCTCCCTCTGGTTCAATGGCTCTGTCGTGGCGTTGGCGCGTGCGGAGGCTCCGGTCGCGGAGGAGCGATGAACGGTCGCAGCGCCGGGCTCCGACCCTTCGCTCTATTGGCGTTGGCGCTCGCGCTCTCCTGCGCTGGCGGCACGCCGGCGCCAAAGAGCGCACCGGTTGAGGGCCCCCTGCCGCCCCGCGTCGTCACCGTTCCGGTTCAACCCGCGCCCCGTCCGCACACTCCCGCCGCACGCCAGCCCGCGCCAGCGGCGCAGGCGCAAGCGCAGACCGCCGCCGAGCCTTCGGCCCCCCGCCTGATAAGGGTTGGCCTCGCCACGGACCTACACTCGGTTCGCCTACCCTGTTGCGACGCTGAGGTCAGCGCCGAAGCGGACGGACGAACGATCGCCACGCTGGGACCGGTTGTCGTGCGTCCCGCCGCCGGCGCGACACCGGAGGTCGTCTACCGGGTGCAGGTCGCGGCACTCAAGGACGAGGGGCAGGCGAAAGGCCTAGCGCAGCGATTGCGCGCGCGCTTCGCCGTCCCCGGAGGGGTGGTCTTCGACGCGGGCAGCGACCTCTACCGGGTGCGGATCGGGGGCTTCAAGGATCGGGCCGCGGCCGAGAGCGAGCAACGCCATCTCGCCGCTCTCGGTCTCGTCGATACCTGGGTGGTGAGCGAGTCGGCGGGCAAGATGGTCAATCCCGCCCTGCTTCTCGAACGGCATGGGAAGGAGACGCGAGTGCCTGGCCGGTGGCTCGAGGTTAGAGCCGTCGGCAGTCAGGGGATCCGCGTTGATGGTGGGCGCTACCGGGGAGTCATCTTGATCTATCTCAACGACCGGGGCACGCTCAACGTGATCAACGAGCTTCCGGTCGAGGACTACCTGCGCGGCGTCGTCCCCAGCGAGATGGGTCCGGCGACCTACAACCAGATCGAGGCCCTGAAGGCGCAAGCGGTGGCGGCTCGCACCTACACCCTGCGCAATCTCGGCGAGTTCAGCGAAGAAGGGTACGACATCTGCGCCACGCCACGTTGCCAGGTCTACGGTGGGATGGACGCGGAGCAGCCGCTGACGGACAAGGCGGTCCGCGAAACCGCGGGCCAGGTGCTGGTCTACCACGGCCAGCTGATCGACGCTCTGTACAGCTCCACATGCGGGGGTCACACCGAGGACGTCCAGGTCGTCTTTCCCCTCAAGACCGATGAGCCCTATCTCAAAGGCGTGCCTTGCGTGGAGGCGGGGGTCGACCGCTTGGCGGGCGATCAGGCTTCGGGGAGGAGCTTCGAGGAGACGCTGCTCGACCGCCTGCTTCCGGTAAGGGCGGAAGGCGAGCGCCAAGTGCTGGCCGCGAGGCTGAGGGCGCTTGCCGCGCTCGCCGGCTTGCCGCCAAGCCACGACCATCTCATCTCGCTCAGGCGTCGCGAGGTGCAGCGGTTCGTCTCCTCTCTCTTCGACCTCGCTCTCGACAGCCGACTCTTCGTCGCCAACGCGGACCTCGAGTACCTGCTCGATCATCCACCCAGCGACTGGGGCAAGAAGGATCTGCGCTTGGCCGCCTACCTGGTGAAGAGCGACCTTCTCGACGGCCAGTTGGGCACGCCGTTGAGCAAGAGAGAGCTCGATCAGATGGTGATCCAGCTAGCGCTCTACGTTCGGGTCTTGAAGGAGGAGCGCGGGACCTATCTCGGAATGGGGCAAGGCGCTCTCGAGCTGCGCCAGGGCACCAAGAGCGCGAGCTTCGCCATACCTGGTCATCTCGCCACCTTTCGCCGCTACCATGGACCGCCGACCGCCTCGACCCTTTCCCTTCTTCCCGGCGATCCCCTGGCGCTCTATTCGACGGCGGGGAGACTGCTGGCGGTAGTCCAGACGGTCAACCCCAACGGAGCCAGCTTCGATCGCACCAGCCACGTCGGTTCCTGGACCCGCTTCCGCAGCGACCAAGAGCTCACCAGCCTGGTCGACGAGCGCTACCCCGGCCTGGGCTTCAAGAGCTTCAAGATCCTGAGCCGCGGAGTCTCCGGTCGCGTGGGCCGCCTCGAGCTATTCGGCGATCGCGGCCGCTCGGTCGAGATCGACGGGCTGGCAATACGCTGGACCTTCCAGCTCCCCGATACCCTGTTCACCGCCAAACGCCTCGCCCCGGCGCACGGCGCCCACGGCTGGCTGTTCACCGGCCGCGGCTGGGGCCACGGGGTGGGGCTGTGTCAGATCGGCTCCTACGGCATGGCCCTGCGCGGACGCAACTACAAGGAGATCCTGCACCACTACTATACAGGGGTCGAGCTCACCCAAGTCCACTGGACCGACCGCTGACAGCCGCCGCCCGCCGGGCGGCGCGGGCCTCCGCTCATGGCCCCCGTCAGAGACCTCTCGCAGGCTGAGATTGCGCTCTTCTGTCCGGGGACGATACCATCGCGGGGGCTCGCCCACGCCGACTCGACACGAGGGGTATCGCACCCAGCAGGCCTAGGGGTGAGCAGGACTTCAATCTACCGAGGACAGCAATGACGACGACTCCAGCGGAAGCTGATCTTGCCATCGACTTTTCATTCACACCCGAGCAGCAAGCGATCGCCGAGACCGCGCGCCAGTTCGCGCTCAAAGAGATCGATCCGATCGTCGAGGAGTTCGACGAAAGCCAGCACTTTCCCCTCGAGGTCATGCAAAAGGCCGGGGACCTGGGTTTTCTCGGCGTGATCTTTCCCGAGGAGTATGGCGGTGCCGGTCTCGGGTACGTCGAATACGCGATCGTTGTCGTCGAGCTCTCGCGCATCGACCCGTCGATCGGTCTGTCGGTCGCGGCGCACAACTCGCTTTGCTCCAACCACATCTTCAAATTCGGCAGCGAGGAGCAGAAGCGGCGCTGGCTGGTGCCTCTGGCCAAGGGCGAGAAGATCGGGGCTTGGAGCCTCACCGAGCCCGGGGCGGGATCCGATGCTGCGGGGACGCGCACCCGCGCCGAGAAGGTCGATGGGGGCTGGGTCCTCAATGGCGCTAAGACTTTCACCACTCACGGCAAGGTCGGCGACATCTGCGTCGTCTTCGCGGTGAGCGAGCCGGAGGGGGCACGTCATCACAACGTCTCGGCGTTCGCGATCGAGCGTGGGACCAAGGGGTTTCGCGCCGGCAAGAAGGAGAACAAGCTCGGGACTCGCGCCTCCGATACCTCGGAAGTGGTGATGGAGGACTGCTTCATCCCCGACGAGAATCTCCTGGGGGAGCGTGGCGAGGGCTTCTCCCAAGCCCTCGCCATCCTCGATGGCGGCCGCATCTCCATCGCGGCATTGGGTCTCGGGATCGCCCGCGGCGCCTTCGATACCGCCGTGGCCTACGCCAAGGAGCGAGAGCAGTTCGGCCGGCCGATCGCCGAGTTCGAGGCCGTGCAGTTCTATCTCGCCGAGATGTCCACCCGCATCGCCGCGGCGGAGGCCCTGGTATTCGCCGCCGCACGAACCATGGACTCCGGTGGCAAGGTTACCCGCGTTGCCTCGGAGGCCAAGCTCTACGCGAGCGAAACCGCCGTCTTTTGTTCCGAGCGCGGCGTACAGATCCATGGCGGTTACGGCTTCATCAAGGACTACCGGGCCGAGAAGTTCTACCGCGATTCGAAGATCACGACCATCGGAGAAGGGACGAGCGAGATCCAGCGCCTGGTGATCGCGCGTCAACTCCTGGGCGAGCGCTGAACGTGCGCGACGCGGGGCCAGGCCGATTCCTTCGCCGGGCCGTCGACCTGGCCACTCTGGTTCCGCGCGTCCTCGATCGCGAGCCCCGGGCCCTGGGCCGGGCCATCTCGGTGATCGAGGATCGAGGGGCCGATCGCGCGCGCTTGATCGGCGAGCTCTACCCGCGTACCGGCCGGGCGCGCCTGGTCGGCATCACGGGTCCTCCGGGCGCGGGCAAGAGCACCCTGGTCGACCGGCTGGTGCGCCACTTGCGCAAGGAGACCGGCGCCTTGGTGGCGGTGCTTGCCGTCGATCCCACTAGTCCCTTTACCGGAGGCGCTCTGCTCGGTGATCGGGTTCGGATGCAGGCGCTTTATACCGATCCCGGGGTGTTCATCCGCTCGATGGCGACGCGCGGCGCGATGGGCGGATTGGCGAGGGCGACGCGCGACGCCGTGGACGTTCTCGACGCCGCCGGCTTCGAGTGGATTCTGGTCGAAACGGTCGGAGTGGGTCAGGACGAGATCGACGTGGTTCGCACCGTCGACTCCGTCGCGGTGGTGACGCTGCCGGGCCTGGGCGACGAGATCCAGGCGATCAAGGCGGGGATCATGGAGATCGCCGACGTTTTCGTCATCAACAAGAGCGATCGCGAGGGCGCGGACCGCGCGGCGCGGGATCTCGCCGCGATGCTCGCCATGGCCGAGGATCTCGCCTGGACGCCACCGATCGTCAAGACCACGGCCAGCCTGGGCCGTGGAATCGACGACCTCTATCGCGAGCTCCTGGCGCATCGAGCTTGGCTCGAGGAGAGTGGCGAGCTCGAACGCCGCCGTCTCGCCCACCTTCGCCTCAGAGTCGAGACCATTCTCAAGGAGAAAGTGCTCGACACCGCCCGCGAGGGCGCCGGGCTCGAGCGTGAAATCGAGCGGGGCTACGCCGAGCGGGTCGACCCCTACCGTCTTGCCGATCGCCTGTTCGCCGGCGTGGTCGAAGCGGCGCGCGCCAAGCGAGGCTCCTCGTGATCTTGAAGATTGCGCATGTTGGGATCGCCGTTCGGTCGATCTCCGAGGCGCGTCGTTTCTACGAGGCGCTCGGGCTCCGGGTCGCGGCGATCGAGGACGTACCCCAGGAGGGCGTGCGCGTCGCCCTGATACCAACTGGCGACAGCGATCTCGAGCTTCTCCAACCGATCACCGATGGCTCGCCGATCGAGCGCTTCCTGGAGCAGCGGGGGCCGGGCATCCATCACCTCTGTCTGGCGACCGACGATCTCGCGGCCGATGACGCCAACCTGCGCGCCGCGGGCTTCCGCTTGCTGCGCCCCGAACCCACCCGCGGCGCGGGCGGTTGTTGGGTGCAGTTCGTCCACCCCAAGAGCAGTGGCGGCGTGCTGATCGAGTTGTCGCAGCCGCCCGGGGCGGGGAGCGACGGAAAAGGCTGAAGGCTAGCCCGTCAGAACTGCACGTGGCGGACGAAGAACTCCGAGACCTCCTCCTGGCCACCGAGGAGCTCGGAGGCGCGCTCGGGCGTGAGGATGAAGTCCCCGGCGTGTCCGCCGGTGCTCGTATGAAGGTGGAGCGACAGCGCCAGGATCGCGTTTGGATGATCCTGGCGAAGCTGAGCCAGAAGCTTGGCGCCCGCCTCGAGGGACCGGAAGACGGCGCTTTCGGAATCCGTGACGATGTCGATGCGTGGCCGCTCGAGCTGCTCGCCGCGAAGGACGGTAACCTGCTGTAAACCCTGCGCGCTCAAGAAGCTGGTGATCCGGTCGACGATCTCCGTGTTCGGATAAGGGCTGGGCGTCGTCCTTTTCGGCGCCACGGTTCGCGACGGCGCTGTTGCCCCGACCTCGGGTCCGACCTTTCGCTCTTCGATCAGATCGCCGAGGGTCGGTCCCTTGGGAGCCGGGGGAGCGGGTTTGGTGGTCGTTAGCTCGCCGTTGTTCAGGACCAACGCCGTGCCATAGTCGTTCTGGTTCGCCGCCTTGGTCTTCGCGATGTCGATCTGAGCGAGATCGAGGAAGCTCTCGGTGCCCGAGGGCAAGGTGATGATGGCGTGCTTTCCTTCGACGCGGTACTTCTCCTTGGCGATGATGTGCGAGCCGTCCTTGAGGTAGATCGTGTAAGCGCTCAAGGGTAAGGCTCCGAGCAGGAGCAGCATCGCCGTCGCGGTCCACAGTCGTTTCATACGGGCCTCCGTTCGGCCGCTCAACGCGGCAAATCGAACAGACTACTTTGCTATGATACCGCGGGCCGGGCCGGACGTTATTGAGAACCCCTGGCCGCTCGAGGGTAACGTGCTGATCGTAATGAAGATGGACGCCACCGCCCACCAAGTGGACGAGGTGGTTCGCCAAGTCGAGGGCCGCGGGCTCAAGGCGCATCCCATTCCCGGGGCCCAGCGCACGGCGATCGGCATCACCGGTAATCTGGGGATGGTCGAGCCGGCGCTCTTCGAGACCCTGGATGGCGTCCTCGAGGTCATTCAGGTCAGCCATCCCTACAAGCTCGTTTCCCGAGAGTTTCGCCCCTCAGACACCGTCTTCGAAGTCGGCGGGGCCAAGATCGGCGGTCCCGATCTGGTGATCATCGCGGGCCCCTGCTCGGTCGAGAGCTACGAGCAGACCTTGCGGATCGCTCACCGGGTCAAGGAGGCGGGCGCCCATATGCTGCGGGGAGGCGCCTACAAGCCGCGCACCAGTCCCTACAGCTTCCAAGGCCTCGGTCTCGAGGGGTTGAAGATCCTGGCGCGCGTGCGCAGCGAGACCGGCTTGCCGGTCGTCACCGAGGCGGTCGACATCGACGTTCTCGACGAGGTGGCGGAGTACGCCGACGTGGTCCAGATCGGCGCCCGCAACATGCAGAACTACAGCCTGCTCAAACGGGCCGGACGCTGCGGCCGGCCGGTCTTGCTCAAGCGCGGCATGAGCTCGACCGTGACCGAGCTGCTTCTCGCCGCCGAGTACGTGCTCGACCAGGGGAACCAGCGGGTCATCCTCTGTGAGCGGGGGATTCGAACCTTTGCCGACCAAACCCGCAACACCCTCGACGTGTCGGCGATCCCCGCGGTAAAGCGGATCAGCCACCTGCCGATCATTGCCGACCCCAGCCACGCGGCCGGCAAGCGCAGCAAGGTGCGGCCCCTGTCGCGCGCCGCCATCGCCGCTGGTGCCGACGGGCTCATCGTCGAGGTGCATGATCACCCCGAGGTCGCGCTCTCCGACGGGAACCAGGCGCTTCTGCCGTCCGATTTCGAGGCTCTGATGGACGAGCTCCGCCTGCTCGCCCCGGTTGTCGAGCGTCGCTTGCCCGCCCTCGTCGGCCGCTGACGTGAGCCCCTCCACCGACGCTAGCGGCATCCTGCTGCTCGAAGACGGCTCCCTCTTTCCGGGTAGGGCGGTCGCCCCCGGCACCCGCTTCGGGGAGGTGGTGTTCAACACCGCCATGACCGGGTACCAGGAGATCCTGACCGATGCTTCGTACTTCGGCCAGATCGTGGTGATGAGCCAGCCACAGATCGGCAACTACGGGGTCTCGAGCGAGGCCGCGGAGTCTTCGCGAGCTTGGGCCGAGGGTCTGGTGGCGCGGCGACTGGCGCGTGCGCCTTCCAACCACTCGGCGGAAGGATCCCTCCCCTCGTGGCTTCGCGAGCAAGGGCTGCCGGCGCTCGATTCGATCGACACCCGTGCTCTGGTGCGACGGTTGCGGGAACAGGGAGCGCTGCGTGGCGTGATCACCAGCGAGCGGAGCGGTGTCGCGGCGCTGCTCTCCGAGCTTCGCGATTTTCCACCGATGAGCGGCAAAGCTCTGGTGGAGCCAGTCACCACGAAGCGTCCGTACGAGGTGGCCCCGGAGGGTATCGAGCGCTGCCACCTGGCGGTCTATGACTTCGGGGTCAAGCGCAACATTCTCCGATCCCTCGCCACGCGCGGCGCCCGCATTTCAGTTGTGCCGGCCGGAACCTCCGCCACGGAGTGCCTTGCGGCCGGTGTTGACGGGGTCGTCCTCTCCAACGGCCCCGGCGATCCAGAGCCCCTGGGGGAGATCATCGAAACGGTCCGTGGGTTGACGGCGAGCGAGATTCCCATCCTCGGGATCTGCCTCGGCCATCAGCTCCTCGGGCTCGCCCTCGGCGCCAAGACTTTCAAGCTCAAGTTCGGCCATCACGGCGGCAATCAGCCGGTGCGCGAAGTTGCGACCGGCAAGGTGCGCATCACCAGCCAGAATCACGGTTTCGCGATCGCTGGCGACTCGCTTCCCGACGACTGCGTCGCGACCGAGATCAATCTCAACGATGGAACGCTCGAGGCGATGCGCATCTCCGCCAAGCCGATCTTCTCCTGTCAGTATCACCCGGAAGCGGCGCCCGGTCCGCATGAGTCCTCCGCTCTCTTCGATGAATACCTGGCGGCGGTAGTCGAACGCCGGTCGGGATCGCGATGACCTCGCGCAGGCTGGCGCGAAGCTCGCTCACCTGGTCCCTCGCCTTGCGTTACCTCCGGGGCCGGCGCAGCCGCGTCGTCGGCGGAACGGCGCGCGCCGCCCTCGCTTCGATCGCGCTGGGGGTCATGGCCATGGTGATCGCCATGGCGCTGATGAGCGGCTACCGCGCCGATTTGGAGCAGAAGCTGATCGCCGGCAATGCGGCGATCGTCGCCTACCCTCTGGGCTCCAAGGTTCAAGAAAAGGCGGGCGAGGAGAAGGTCTCGAGGATCCCGGGGGTTGCCGGAGTCGAACGCGTCGCGTTCGCCCAAGGAAGTCTGAGGCGACCCGAGGGACAGAGCGTCGAGGTAACGCTCAGGGGCACCGGGGGGCGAGACCGGCGTTTCGGCGAGGCCGGCAAGCTGCTCGCGAACCCGGCGCTCGCCGGACACGGAGTGGTGCTCGGGCGAGAGCTTGCGCAGAGGTTGGGCGTTCGGGTCGGGGATTCCCTTCGCCTTATGGTTCTGGGCTTCAGCGACGACAGACCGGGGTTCCGCTATCGGACGTTGACCGTCGCCGGAACCTTCGCTAGCGGATTCTCGGAGTTCGATCGTTCGTGGGCGGTGCTGCCGCGCAGCCTGATCGAAGGGCTGAGCGGGGGCGGCCTGAAGAGCGACTTGCTGGAGATTTCGGTTTGGAACGCGGAGCGCACGGGGGAGATTGCCAACGAGGTTCGCAAGGCCCTGGGCGATCAGTTCCTGGTCTCCGACTGGCGCGAGCTCAACCGCCCTCTCTTCACCGCCCTCAAGCTGCAACAGATCGGGCTCTTTCTGATCTTGGGGCTGATCGTCGTCGTCTCCACCTTCAACGTCGCGTCGACCCTCGTCGTCCTGGTGCGTGAGCGGATACGTGACATCGGGGTCTTGACCGCGCTGGGCTTCTCGCCTCGGCGCTTGCGCCGCGTCTTCCTGCTCTACGGAGCGTTGCTCGGCGCCGCCGGAACCCTGATCGGAGCGGGGGCGGGAGCCCTCGCCTCCTGGCTGATGACCGTTCTACGCGTAATCCGCTTCGGGCCCGACGTGGCCGCCATCTACTTCGTCAATTCGGTGACCTTCAAGGTCGTTCCGCAAGATGTCGTTACCGTCATCGTCTTTGCCCTCGGAGTCACCCTCCTCGCCTGCTGGTTCCCGTCGCGGCGCGCGGGCCGGGTGAGCGCCGCGGAGGCGCTGCGCTATGAGTAGAAGGGCCGTTCGTGGCCTCTCCATGAAAGGCGAGGGGGCCGGCTTTGCCGGCCCCCTCGAGTTTTGGTCGGATCGGACCGCAGTTTTCATGCGGTCGGTGGGGGGTAAGACGGGACGGGGCACTCGGCCCCGCGGTGGGAAGCGCTGTACCGATCACGGACGTGACCAGTGGCTTCCCGGCGTGCATCCATATATACGGAACAAACTGGCGCGGGGTTTATTCCCGGGGCCGCGAAGTGCTCATCTGGAATGGGTATGACGAGCGAGCGAGACGATACGGCCCCCTCCGACGGGGATCTCGCCAGGCGTTTGGGGGCCGAGCCCGGTCTCTGCGGCGACTGCGTGCATGCACGTCTTCTCGCCTCGCCGCGGAGCGTCTTCCTGCGCTGCGGCCGGGCCGATCTGGATCGCCGGTTCCGCCGCTACCCTCCGTTGCCGGTGCTCTCGTGCCCAGGTCATCTCCGGCGGGGGGGCAACTCCCTCTAGCTCCGGCGAGCAGCGGCGATTCGGCGCCCGACGGCAAGACTCTGCAAGCCGCTTGCGAGCGTTGCGACGAGGAGCAGAAGGCCCGCGATCCGCATTGCTGCCGGGTCGTGCCGCGCCAGAGCGTAGGCAAGAAGAGGAACCGCTGCCGTCCAGGCGCCGAGCGCCAGGGTCGCGAGCAGAGGTGATGGAAGCTTTCCGGGCGGAGGAGGCAGGGGCGGATCACTCGTGATCTTGAACGATCGGATCCATAGGAAGAGCGGGAAGAGGCGGGCACTGACTCCCGCAATCATCTGCGCCACGAAACCGACGAGGAGGAGCGCGACGAGGGCCGGGAAAGCTTCGTAGATCTCGCCGATGCTCCGTGCCGGTGATGCCACCCAGAGCGCCAGGGCGAGCGCCACGAGGAGATAGAGCGCGGCTTCGAAGATCTGCAAACGGCCGGGGTCCCAGCGCGGCAGATTGCGGGCGCGCCGGCGCGGATGGGCTCGCATCCAGACGATGTTGCTCAAGAAGAGCAGGATGCCAAGCGCCAAGACGATCATCCCGACCATTAGAGCCCGGCTATGGGCCAGAATCTGCGCCGCGAGGAGGAGCGTTCCGGCCTCGAGCAGCACTACCGAGGTCAAGGATGAAAGCCGCGGGGGCGGTGCGGAGGGGAGGAGCATGGGGAGGAGGCGGTAGCCGGCGCCCAGGATCATCATTACCGCCCAGCCCACGGCTGCAAGCTCGACGTGCGCCGCAAGGGTGGAGAATTGGAGGCCGCCGGAGCTCGGATGAGCCTGCACCCATCCCATGAACCCGCCGACCGCCGCGGCTAGGGCGAAATTGAAGAAAGCGAGCGCAATCGCCAGCCGGGAGGCGGGCTCGATCGGGGCCGAGACGATGCTGTAGATCGTCTTGGCACCCACCCAGGCCGCGGCGAGCACGACCATGGCCGCGCTCCACAGCATTCCCGCGGGTTGATGGATCCAGAAGTGGCTGATCATTCCCGAGAGCCCGATCGCGTAGAAAACGAACGCGGTCCAGTCCGTGGCTCGAACCGAGAGGCGAGTGCGGAGAGCCATGGGGGCGATCATGTAGAGGGCGCCGAGAATGGAGCTCGAGATCCAGCCCAGGGTGATCAGGTGCACGGTGGAGATGACCCGGGGCCGGTAGAAGAACCCCGCGAGGCTGTGAGGCGCCATAGCCATGATGGCGGCGGCCGCCGCCAAGCTTGCGTGCGCCAAGGCGAAGTAGGCGAGCGAGATGCGGCTCGGAGGCTCGGGCGAGAACGGTTGGCTCACGGTTCCTCGTCTCCGCCGAGGCGACGGTCGTTGCGCCGCGTCGCAGTCGAGCCGGGGTGTTGGGGTGGGGAGCAGCCACCCGGAGGGTGGTTGCAATCCTGTCCCGGGTTGCGTATGTTGACGGTCGAAGCCCGGTGCCGTGCTGGCACCGGCGGAAATGGAAGGAAGAACCGAAGATGCCTCTTTACGAATACGTTTGCGCCGACTGCGGTCACCGCTTCGAGGTCCTGCAACGCATCGGCGAAGGGAGCAAGGGCGTTCGCTGCCCCGAGTGCGACAGCGAGCGGGTCGATCGCCAGCTCTCGACCTTCGCCGCGGGAGCGGGATCGGGGGGTAGCTCGCGCTCCAGCGGCGCGAGTTGTGGCCCCGGCGGCTTCACCTGAGCGGTCTGAGGGCCGGCTGGAAGCCGGCCACGAAAGCGAGGGAAAATGGCAAGCGGAATCGCGTTCGAAACCACCACCAGCCTCGGATTCGACGAGGCCGTTGCGCACTGCCGCAGAGCGCTTCAAGAGGAAGGGTTCGGCGTGTTGACCGAGATCGACGTAAAGGCGACGATGCAGAAGAAGCTGGGCTTGGACGTGCCGCCGTACCTGATTCTCGGCGCCTGCAATCCGCCCTTCGCCCACCAGGCGCTGTCCGAGGTTCCCGCCGTCGGCGTCCTGCTCCCTTGCAACGTCACGGTCTCGGTCGAGGATGACAAGACCGTGGTGCGGGCGATGAAGCCCGAGCAGGTCCTCGGTCTGATCGAGGCCCCGGGACTCGCCTCGGTAGCGAAGGAGGTTGGCGCGGCGCTCGAGCGTGTGGTCGCGTCGCTTCCCAGCTGAGACGGGCCCGAGATCCCTCAAGATTGCCGTTTTCGCAGATCGATGAGGTGCTGGATGAGCTCCAGCACCTCATCGCTGTCTGTAAGCGAATAGCGCGCGGCGCTCGTTGCCTCCGATTCGCCCACGAAGATCGTCACGCCGGTTTGCTGGAGGGAGCGGAAGGCGTCCTCGTCGGTGACGTCGTCCCCGAGGTAGACCGGCACTAGGTCCGGCGTCTTGCCGCGCCATTGATCGAGAAGCCAGGCGACGGCCTTCCCTTTATCCCAATCGCGTGCCAGTCGGAGCTCGACGACCTTCTTCCCGGAGCTTGGACGGAGCCCCTCGACCTCCGCGCCCACCCGGTCGATCGCGGCGAGAACGGCGGCCGCGTCCCCGGCCGAGGCCCTACGGTAGTGGACCGCCACCGCGGCGCTCTTGGGCTCCACCTGGACTCCGGGGAGCTCACCCACGGCCTGGGTGAGAAGGGCCGTCGCCTCCTCGATTGCCTGCCGGCTGTCGGCGGCGACGTGATGCTCGAGCCCTTCGGGCTGGGGCCCGGAGATGTCGAAGCCGTGGCTTCCGGCGTAGTAGATACCGTTGAGCCCGACCATCTCTCGCACCTCGTCGAGGGAGCGCCCGCTGATCACCGCGGTCGGACACGTTTCGCTCAACTGCCGCAGGGCTTGCCGCATCTCCTTGGAGAGGGTCGCGAGCTCGGGCCGCTCGACGATCGGAGTCAGGGTGCCGTCGTAGTCGAGGAAGACCGCCGGCATCCTTCCATTCAGTAGCCGCGCGATCTCCTCCCAGCGATCGAGGGCCGAAGGCCGGGGCGGAGATTGGGTCTGTTCTCGCGGCACGACTCGCTCAGTCTACCGCGGCCGTTCGGCCGCCCGGGGCCTAGTACAGGGCGGAGCAAGAGACTCATGTTGGGTATGATCCGGGGTCATGCGCCATCTCGATCCGCCCCGCATTCCGTCGCTCGAAGAGATCCAGACGGCCGCTCGCCGCATCGCGGGAAGCGCCGTCCGCACCCCGATGCTTCGTCTCGAGGGGACCTCGAATCCAGAGGTCTGGCTGAAGCTCGACAACCTGCAACCGATCAACGCCTTCAAGCTGCGTGGCGCCGCCAACGCCATCGCCTGCATGCCGGCCGAGGATCGTGAGCGCGGGGTGTGGACGATCAGCGCCGGGAACGCCGGGCAAGGGGTAGCGTACGCGGCGCGGGCGGCGGGGATCCCGGCCACCGTGGTGGTCATCGAGACCGCGCCCGACACCAAGCTGCGGCGCATGCGCGAGCTCGGCGCCCGCCTCGTTCCCGCCCCGTTCGACGCCTGTTGGAAGGCCATGGAGGCGCGCGAGTTTCCCGGCGTCGAAGGCACCTTCATCCATCCCTTCGACGATGACGACTTCATCGCCGGCAACGGGACCGTGGCGCTCGAGATCCTGGAGGACCTGCCTACGGTCAAGACGATCGCCGCGGGCATCGGCGGTGGTGGCCTGATCAGCGGCATCGGAGCCGCGGTGCGCGGCCTGGCCGCCGACGTGCGGGTGGTTGGAGTCGAGCCCGAGACGGCGGCGCCGGCGGCCCGCGCCTTCGCCCGCGGCGAGGCGGGCGATTTTCCCGACTGGCGCCCGACCTTCATCGACGGCGCCGGCGGCAAGAGCGTCTTCCCGCGCATGTGGGAACGGCTCCAGAAGGTGGTCGACGACGCGGTGGTGGTGACTCTCGACGAGGTGCGCGACGCGATGCGGGTCCTGGCCGATCGCGCCCGGGTGATCTCCGAGGGCGCGGGCGCACTGCCCGTCGCCGCCGCGCTGACCGGCAAGCTCGGCGCCGAAGGTCCGGCCGTCGCCGTCGTCTCGGGAGGCAACATCGACCTCGCCGCCTTCTGCGAGCTCGTCGGTGCCGGGTCTAAGAGTTAGGCTCGGTCTGGGTCGCGGCTTGCGGCCGAGATGCAGGCCGAACGCGGGGGGAGCGTAGCTTCATCCTTGTTGAAAACTGTGTTCTCGGCCTTGACGATTCGACGAGCATTGTAGCGGAGGGACGGCGCTCGTCTCTTTGATCCGACAGCTTTGTCCCCATCGCGATATACCTGACCGTTTGGTCGACCCGGGATGGCGGAGAGGAGGTTGGTGCTGCTCCGTCGGCACTCGACGGATTCGAGCTTGGCGCGAAAAGTGCAACGTGCCTTTGGAGGATGCGTAAAGGAGATCCCATGCCAGATCACACACGACCCTCTTCCCGATTCCGAATCAGCCCGCTACTCTTCGTTCCCCTCTTGCTCTCCGCGTCCCTGATCTTCGCCGCCCCGGCGACACCCGCGAATGACTCGGCCCCGGCGGCCGCGAGCGACTTTTCCTCTAGCGTGACGGTGCGCGCGGGAGAGGTGGACGCCGTGGTCACCAACAAGGATGGCAACCCCGTTTCAGGCCTGACCGTGTCTGACTTCAAGGTCTTGCTCGATGGATCGCCGGTCAAAGTCGACCTCTTCGAGGAGGTCGGTCCGGCGAGCGCAGCCTCGATCACGGGAGCTGGGTCGCCGCAGAGCGGGACGAGCGGCGCTTCGGCCGCGGTGAAGCGAGTACCCCGCAACTTCCTCATCTTCATCGACGACGCCTTCCTGACGGAGGCCTACAGGAATCCGCTCCTTCGCCGACTCTCCTCTGAGCTCAGTGCGCTCGGCCCGCAAGATCGCGTCGCGGTCGTGGCTTACAACAACGACAAGCTCGAGACGCTGACCGGGTGGACGGGGTCGGCCGCCGCCGTTCGCGCGGCGCTCGCCAAGGCGGAGGCGACTCCGCCGCAGGGCGTCACCTGGATCACCTTCATGGCGCAGTTCGATTCAGTTCAGCAACCCACGAGGATTGGCGCCGACCGGACGCAGTACGGGCGGTTCGTGACCGCGATCAAGCACAGCGTTCTCGCGTCGGCCTCCGCCATGCGGCGCTTCGATCCCGGCAACGGCAAGAAGGTGCTGGTGCTCGTGACCGGCGGCTGGCCGGAGAATCCCTACAGCTACCTCGCCAATTCGAGTCCTCATTCATCGACCGCCGTCTCGACCGGGGGCAAGTTCAAGGCGATCTCTCCGGACGACATGGGCGCCAACAGCGGCCTCGCCTCGACGGAGAAGGTGCGCGAGAACTCCATTCCCGCCCGCGGCCTCGACCTGCCCTTGCCGGTCTTCTTCCCGCCCGATGACGTCTATGGAGGCGAGGACCTCTTCCGTCCGCTGACCGACACGGCGGATCTCTTGGGATACGTCGTCTACGGCGCCAACCCCTCTCCGGGCAACATCGGAAGCCCCGCAGGCTTGAGGCAGGTGAGCGACAACGAAGCAGCGCTGTTGAGCTCGCGCGATCGTCTATTCAACGTGGAAGGCAGTCTCGTCTTCGCCGCGCACGCGACGGGCGGCCGTGCCCTCTTCCAAGGCAATGCCGACTCGACCCTGAAACGAGCGGTAATGGATCTGTCCACCTATTACCGGCTGGGTTTCAAGCTCCCCTCCGAGGACCGTGCGGTGCGGCACTCGGTGAAGGTCGAGGTTCTACGCCCAGGCCTCACGGTGCGGGCCCGGCGCGAGCTGGTCCAGGCCCCCGAGCAGGTGAGCCCTGAGCTGGCCCTGGCCGACGCGCTCGCGGTCGGAACGCCGCTCAGAGACCGTGGGGTCTCGATCGAGACCGGAAAGATCACCGCCGCAAGACACGGCGAGCTGCGCGTTCCCCTCACGATCAAGGTGCCGTGGAGCCTTCTCGAGGTGACTCCAGAGGCGAGTGGCAGGGGCTATACCTCGAGCTTCAAGATCGCCGTTCGGGCCCAGAACGAAAGTGGCGGAAAGAGCGTGGTCGCCGAGCTTCCCGTTCATGCGAAGGTCCCCGGCCGCCCGCCCGAGGGTTCGGTCATGGTCTACCAGACGACCATCGCGCTCAAACGCGGGAAGCAGCGAATCGGCGTCGCCGCTTACGACCCCAAGGTCGGCGAGGTCGGCGTTGCCGTTGCCAGTCTCGATCTCAAGTGAAGTGAGTGTGTGATTGCCGGCCGCGTCCCCCCGACCTCCCTGGGGGGCGCGGCCGACACCTTTTCCCAAGCCGTGCCGAGCACCTTCGACGGGCCGGCAGCAGCTTGGCTCCCCCTACTCTCCGCAGGCTGGCTCGAACGAGAAGGGGTGGGACCAGTCCCGCTGTCCTTGATTGCGGACGATTTCGTCCATGTGATGCCACGCCGCCGGCTCATTTGACCCAATGCTAGCCGGGGAGTAAAAGGGTCTTCGCCGTTCGTTGCTGAGCGAATCGAGCCCTGGCGTGATACGTGCAATTTCAGTCATGAAGAAAAGGAGACCGTATGCGAAACCAAGTTCGATTGGCAGTTCGCTTCCTCCGTAGCCCGTTGCTCCTAGTCTTCATCCCCTTCC
>JBJKRB010000138.1:0-37845 GCA_046704885.1 Thermoanaerobaculia bacterium
ACCAGGCCGGCTACATCGACCGGACCGGGAAGTGGGTCATCCAGCCGCAGTATTCGGCGGCGCGCAAGTTCTCGGAGAAGCTCGCCGCGGTCAAGAAGGATGACAAGTGGGGGTTCATCGATCCCCAGGGGAAGATGGCGATTCCCGCCAAGTTCTCGTTTACCCGCGACTTCTCCCAGGGGCTTGCGGTGGCCGCCGACGACAGCGGGAAGCGCGGATTCATCGATCCCCAAGGGGACTGGAAGATCGACCCTCAGTTCAAGGCCGCCTACTCCTTTCACGGCGGCTTGGCCGCCGTTCAAAAGGAAGATGGAACCTGGGGCTTCATCGACCCGACAAGCAACTTCATCATTCCCGCGACCTACTATGGAGCGCAGAGCTTCTCCGGCGACTACGCTGCCGTGCGGGTGGGGGCCTACTGGGGCTTTATCGATCGTAAGAACCAGGTCGTGGTCAAGCCCGCCTATGACTTCGTCGGCAAGTTCTCCGACGGCTTGGCGCCGGTTCAGCCTCCAGACTCGAAGTGGGGCTACGTCAACACCACGGGGGACATGAAGATCCAGCCCCAGTTCGACCGCGCCGACTCCTTCTACCACGGCGTTGCCGCCGTGCAACTCAACAAGAAGGGCTACGGCTACATCGGCACCAACGGCCACTGGATCTGGAAACCGACTTTCTGAGCTCGAAGGCCGGCTCCGTCAGCTTCATGGCGCCTCAAGGCATCGGGTAGGCTTTTTCGCCCGCCGTGACCGGGAAGGGAAGGTCGTTCTGCGGCGGCGGGATGCTGCAGGTGGCGAAATGGGTGAAGGCGCAGGGCTGGTTGTATGCCTTGTTGAAGTCCAGAATCGTGGTGCCGTCTGGCCCCGGTGGGGGAGCGTAGAGCGAGCGGCCGCCGCCATAGGTCTCCCTCCCTGAGGTGTGATCACGGAAGATGATGAAGAAGTCCTTGGTCCCTTCCTCGGTGAGGGCATCCAGACGGTAGCTCTTGTGGTTGTATTCAAAGACCAGAGCGCCCGGTGACGGCTCTTCGGCGACGGTGCCCGCCTCGGTCGCGATGGGGATCACCTTGGGCGGATTGTAGGGCTCGAAACGAGCGACGATGCGCCATTTCGGCTCGACGGGGTAGTGTTTAATGCCCTTGAAGTGAACTCGCGCTTCCGCCTGGCTGTCCTTCAGGCGCACCCCGAGCCGGCCGCCGCGCTCGATCACGTAGAAGAGGAGATGCCCGAGGCGCAGCTCGGTGGGGTTCCCATCCGCATCGGAGGCGAGGGCGAGGGTCCGGACCGGCTTTCCGTCCTCAGTCACCGCCCCGTGCGAAATCTTCACCGTAACCTTGCCGTTGACGAGGTCGAACTGCCCGATGTGCGCCGGTGCGCCCGTCGAGGTGGGGAAGATGACGTCGTTGTCGGAGGCCGTTCCAAAGCGGTTCACCCCCGGTTCGAGCCAGTAGAGGCCGACCAAGGTCAGCCACCCGTCGGGAGCGGTGAGGCGGGCGATCCGATCCTGCCGCCATTTTTCAATCTGTTTGCGATAGGCGGTCGGCGTCTGGGCGGCGAGAGGCGCGACGATCAAGGAAGCAAGAACGAAGCTGGCGGCAATCATGTGGGTCATCTTCCGTCCTCCCATTCGAGCTCTCCAATCTCCCTTCCCTACTTGAGGCTTTGCCGGACAATGTCGGCGTTGATCAGCAGGTGCTTGCGGCTGTCATCGAGATCTTCGGAATCGAGCGGATCGAATTCATAGGGGTTGATGATTTCGCTGAAGAGCTCACGCAAGGCGCGAGCGCCAGTTCGGCTCTCCTTGGTCGCCTCTTGCGCGATCAAGGCCGCAGCCAGGTCTTCGATCTCCAGCTCGATTCCGATCGAATCGAAGAATTTCTTCGAGCGGACGTATGGCGAGTCGTGTGCCTCGAGGAGGATCTGCTTGAGCACGGCGGTCGACAAATCGTTCAGCAACACGACTTTGTCGAAGCGCGCAATGAATTGCGGGACCATCCCGTAGGTGAAGAGATCCTTGATCTTGAGATAGTCGGCCAGGGCGAAACGGGTCTCGATGCGGACTTGCCCCTCGGCGGTGTGGATCGTCTCGGCGCGCAAGCGCTCGCCGCTTCCCGGCTGGGTCACGCGATTGTAGACCTGATCGTAGAGACCTTCGAAAGCCCCGCCGCACACGAACATCATGTGCGAGGTGTCGATCTCCAGATCGACCGTGACCTCGCGTTCACCTTCCCAGGCCATGGTGCGGTGAGCGACCCGCTCCCCCTCCATCAGGGTCAGCAGGCCCTGCTGCAGCACGACGCCGATGGGGTTGGGCTTGCCACCCACGATGGTCGTCATCTTGTCGATCTCGTCAACGCAGACCGTTGCCCGCTCGATCGCCGCCTTGAGCTCGGCGGCGCTCAAATGGCTCCCCAGCAGCGCCCGAGCCCTCTGCTCGATGGAGGTGAAGAGACGGTCGGGGCGGAACTCGGTCCGTTCGCTGTCCACGAGGAGGTTCGCGTTGAGGATAGTGACCACCCGGAACGCTTCGTACTCCGGCACCTGATCGTAGAGGCGCTGGATGTTGTTCATTATGGTCGTCTTGCCCGTTCCCGAGTTGCCGACAAGCAGCAGGTTCCCAGAGACCTTGCCGGTCGTGTGCTTGTAGACCGCCACCGACACGAAGCGCAGCGCCCGATCCTGCCCCAGCACTCCTTGGTGCAGGTGCTCGAAGATCTCGACGGGCCGAATGGCCTCGAGTGCGCGGCTGTGCGCCGGTCCCGGCTTGCTGCTCGACTTTGCGGCCGAGGCCTCAGTCACGATAGGCACCACATCCGATGTCTACGAATCTCGCTGCTCATCCGTCGTAATTCGCCTAGCTCGGAATCTCGGTCAGCCATTCCCGGTGCTTGGCGTCCTTGCCGTGCACCGCATCGAAGTAGGCCTCCTGCAGCTCGAGCGTGATCTTGCCTGCGGTCCCCTCGCCGATCGGGCGGTGGTCGATCTCGCGGACCGGCGTGACCTCGGCTGCCGTGCCGGTCAAGAAGGCCTCGTCCGCCGTCCACAAGAAGTCTCGGGTGAAGCGCTCCTCGCGCACCTGGTAGCCACGCTCTCGAGCAAGCTCGATGATCGTGTCCCGCGTGATTCCCTCGAGGATCGTTCCCGTCGCGGGAGGAGTCCAAAGCGTCTTACCGGTGATCGCGAAGACGTTCTCCCCCGAAGCCTCCGAAACGTATCCGGTGGTGTCGAGGAGGATCGCTTCATCGAAGCCCAAGCGCTTGGCCTCCCACTTCGCGAAGATGGAGTTCACGTACTGCCCGACGATCTTGCCCTTGGCCATGCTCGAGTTGACGTGGCCTCGGCTGAAGCTCGAGATCTTGGCGCGAATCCCGCGCTTGAGGCCGTCCTCGCCGAGATAGGCTCCCCACTCCCACGTCGCCATTGCCGTGCGAACGGGATTATCGGTAGCTCCAAGCCCCTTGCTTCCCACCCCCAGGAATACCAGGGGACGGATGTAGCAGGAGCGGAAGCCGTTGCGGCGGACCAGATCTACGGCCGTATTGCAGAGCTCGTCGACCCCATACGGAAGATCGAGGGAGCAGATCTTCGCCGAGTCGACGAGGCGCTTCATGTGGTCTTGGAGGCGAAAGATGGCCGCCTTTCCATCCGCCGTCTCATAGCTGCGAATCCCTTCGAAGATTCCCAGGCCATAGTGCAGAGTGTGCGTAAGCAGTGGGACCGAAGCGTCGGCGGCGGGCACCAGCTCACCGTCTAGCCAGGCCACCTCGGGTTCTTTTGGCATTGGTATCTATCGTTCCTTTCTTCTGGAGGTCTTCGAATTGGAGGTTACCGGC
Source organism: Thermoanaerobaculia bacterium (assembly GCA_046704885.1). Lineage (GTDB taxonomy): Bacteria > Acidobacteriota > Thermoanaerobaculia > Multivoradales > JBJKRB01 > JBJKRB01. The sequence goes on from JBJKRB010000138.1 coordinate 3,833, forward strand.
CGGCTAGGTCGATCCGGTGTCCGCCGATAGCTTCTCACATTGTGCGCCCGGCGTGGCGGGTGGTCCCGCCGTTACGCGGGCAATCGGGGGACGATGGCGGGGACCCGGAGGCAATCCGAGTCCCCGCGGAAGGGAAGGCGTCAGACCCCGCCGGCCGGCATGGGGCCGAAGCGCGCGGTGTTGCGCCGGTTGGCGAAGTATCCCGCGACCAGGAAGCTGATCTCGAGAACTCCGAACAGGGTGGCCCAACCAAGGACCCCGCCGCTTCCGAAACCATACGAGTGGAGTCCCGCCGTGAGCACGAAGTTCACCCCGACGTAGGTCATCAAGACCGTCCAAAAAGCCACGATCGAAGCGGCCGCGACGCCAAAGGCATAGATCTGACGGTCGAACCGGCTATGCAGGATTCCCATATAGGCGACGAAGGCGATGAGCGACCATACCTCTTTCGGGTCCCAACCCCAGTACCGCCCCCAGGATGAGGCGGCCCAGATCGACCCGGTGATGATTCCGGCCGCGAGGAAGATCGAGCCCACGTGCATGTACCAATAGAGGAGCTCGTTCATCCGCTGCGCCGACTCGCGCTTGGCTGGTCGGAAGATCTCGATGCCGATCTGCAGGTGGGCGATCAGCAGACCCAGAGCGAGGACCGCGTAGCCGACCATGATGATCGGAACGTGGATCGCCAGCCAGGGAGTGCCGGAGAGCACCGGGGTCACTGGATGGATGAAAGGGTCGATGGGGAGATAGCTGACCAGCCCCATGGTCAGGGCGGACATCGCGGCGGCGTTGAAGATCACCAGACGATTGCGCAAGATCGGAGCCACGATCAAGGCGAAGAGTCCCACCCCGCACCCGAGGAAGAGCATCGATTCATACATATTGGACGCCGGAATGCGGCCGGCGATCTCCCAGCGCATGGCGATCCCCCACACCATGACGGCGACTCCGGCGATCAGCGCGCCAAGCGCGATCCAGTCGCGCAGGCGGCTCTCCTTGCGCAGAGCAAAGAGCGACGCCACGGTAGCGAAGGCCAAGATCCACCAGGAGATCCGCGAAGGGTTCACCTGGTTGTAGAGGACCTCGCGCGCCATCGCCCGTTCGCTCGGATAGCCGCTGGGCGGAGCGGCGCGCAACTGCTTGTACCAGGCGAGGAGCGACGCGGCGCTATTGACGTTCGCCGGCGGCACGGACCAGGCCGCGGACGGATTGGAGGAGACCGGCCAAGCACGAAGAATGCTCCCGGTAAAGAAGCTGTTGAGCCAGCCAACGCGGGAGTCGAGCTTCCAGACGGCCTTGAGCTGTGGCGGCAGCGGCTTGCCCTGATCGAGCAGGGTCGCCGCCTGGCTCACCAAGGCGCGCAGATTTGGGCTCCCGACGATCTGCGAGTAGGAGGCGTAGCGCGTACCCGGGGGCAGACCGCCCGCTTGCGCGAGCCCCGCTCCGCCAATCTTCACGATGGGTTCCTGGGCCCAGTTGCTCGAGTCGTAGAGCCAGCCGAGAACCACCGCGACGGGATCGGCGCCGTGCCACCCTGAGCGCGAGCCGCTCACTTCCCACATGGCCTCGCGGGCTACGGTATCGAGCGGCATCACCCGCCCGTCATGTTGCACGGGAAGCGTGCGGAGCGCGTCGACTTGTTGACTGTCGGGTAGAGGGGCGGTGGCGGCACACAGCGGCCGGGTCCCGAAGCCCAGACCGGCGAGAAGTAGGATCACGGAAGCTCCCGCCACCGCGCCCCCGACAGGCTTCGACTTGCTCTTGCTCGTAGGAGCCTTCACGCGTTGTCGCTCGCGCTCGGCGATGGCACGAGCCTGGATGATTCGCGTCGTCAGTACCGTTGCCATGCCGGCGAGCAGAAGGAAGTAGCCGAGAAAGACGATCCAGCGGCCGGGGTCGTGGGAGACCTGGAGAACGGACATCTGTCGCCCGCCGGCCTGCTGATAGCTACTCTGGTAGAGCTCGTAGCCGCGGTAGACGAACGGCCGGTTCATGATGATCACGGCCGGGAAGGATCTTCCGGTGGCCGGGTCGATCACCGTAAGGCGGCTGCGGTATTGCGAGGGGCGTTGGGTTCCCGGGTAATGATCGATTTGAAACGAGTCCAGCTTCACGGTATATGGGAGCTTGGCGTAGACCTGCTTGCCATCGACGTTCTCCACGAAACGATTTCCCTGCTGTCCCTCCCAGAGGGCGAGGTTTCCGTCGACCCCGAAATGGGCGGTCACCAGGGCGCCAACCAAGATCAGCAGGAGCGCGAGGTGGGTCATGACGAAGCCGATGCGGAAGCGGTTGAACGGCCAGCGCACCAGAAACGCGGCGATCGTATTGATCGCGATCGCGAGCAGCAAGAAGCGAAACCACAGTGCGTGGTAGACAAGCTGTCCGGCCATCTCCGTGCCGCGGGCCGACTCGATGCCGGTGCCGACGGCGAGAGCAATGAGAAGCCCCACCAAGAGGACAACAGTCAACTTGAGGGAGCCGATTCTTTGGGTCCAATCGTTCACGGGTCCTTCTCCTTTCGCTGTCAAAATATCGCGACAAGCACGACTTCGCACCAGCAGGAGAGAGGGCCCATTCCTACCCCGAAAGCCGGCCTGGCGTCCCACCCCGCGGCGTTCGGACCGCCGCCCGCGAGGGTATTCGGTAGATCTTCAAGCTGGACCATGCTGTCACCATCTTGATTTGGACGCACTCGCTCCGCCCACGAAGTGTAACGAGCGAAGACTTGATCCCATAGCCCACACAATAGCCACCAAGGAGGTGAACTCCGATCGATAAGAGCAATCATCACAAGAGTTTGTGAAATTTTTCACAAGCGCTTCCGAAGCCACCGTTCGGGCGCTAGAGCCCCCTCGAAGAGGGGACCCAACAGACTAGCTAAGGAGAACTTGCAATGAGAACAGCGATCCGAGCGCTACCGGTAGTCTTGCTGGCGGCGGTCGTCGTCAGCTTCTTCGCTGCCCCCGCGGCGGCGTTCCACGATGGCGGCGTCGCCCACTGCAACGGCTGCCACACGATGCACAACAGCCAGAACGGCGCGATCATGGCTGATGGTGGCAGTCCGGGGCAGGGTGTCAACGTCTACCTGCTCAAAGCCGCTACTCCAAGCGACACCTGCCTCATCTGCCATGCAGCTCCCGGCTCTGACACGGGATATGGCGTCATGGGCACCAGCGTGTTGACCCCCAAGCCCGAAAAGGGCGCGGGCGACTTCATCTTCCTGACCGAAGACAACATCAATGACGGTCACAACGGCGCGATCGAGCCCATCCCAGGGTACGCGGCGGGCCACAACATCAATGCGCCCGGTCACGGGATCTCAACCGATCCAGTCTTGGCAACGGCGCCCGGTGGGACGTTCCCCTCCGCTGACCTGGCTTGCTCGAGCTGCCACGACCCTCATGGCACCGATTCCTTCCGCATACTCTACGGCGCTAACAGGCTCGTCAGGACCAACAGTAGCACCTACGTATTTGCCAATGCGGCGCCCGACGCCGAGGGCGTGAATCTCTTCGGAGCGGCGGAGTCGAACAGCAATCACACCGCCTACAAGGCGGGCATGAGCGCCTGGTGCGCCAATTGCCATGGGGACTTCCACAACAACGTGGCGGCTCTCATTCATCCCTCGGGAACGCCACTCGGCAACACGATCGCTGCGACCTACAATGCGTACAACGGCACGACCGATTGTGTGAATCATCCGCCCGCCGCGGCCGGCCTGCCTTGCGGTACCGGCATCCAGACCACGGCCTATCTGGCACAGGTTCCCTTCGAGGATCCCGCGAATACCACGACCTCGACCGCGGGGCCGACCTCGAACAGCAGAGTGATGTGCCTGACCTGTCATCGCGCCCATGCGACCTCGGGGCCGGACGCCGGTCGTTGGGACTTCAACGTCACCCTCTTGGATGAGGACGGAGTCGAGTCGGGCTCCTACGCTCTACCGAATCCGTACGACGCCAACCAGCGCTCGCTCTGCAACAAGTGTCACTCTCAGGACGAGTTCGACCGTTTGCCAGCTGGAGCTACTCCGTAGGGGCGTCTTATCTCGCTGACGATCAAGCGCCCGGGAAATCCCCGGGCGCTTCTCTTCTTCGCTACCGCGGCACTCCTTCCCACCCCGCCGGGCGGGACTGCTTTCCCCTCCCCCTGCGTCAGGGGGGGCCACCCGCTGACATGGCGTAGGCGCGCCTGAATCCTTAGAAACTGGCAGGGACGTGATTGATTCATCCCGGGGGCGCCGGCAGTGGTGAATCGAGCCCCCGTGATTCGCCCGGAACTTCAGAGATCGACTCCAAGAATCGGGATGCGGTAATCGATGCACCAGCGAGGAGAGCTCCGCAAGCCGTGTTCGCACTTGCCGTCGGCTTTGCTTGCGTTCTTGTTGTTTGGCGCGGCCGTGGGTGGCGCCGTCGAAGTGACTGGCAACGCCAGGTTCTCCAAGGCTGCCACTGAGGTGAACGGGACAAAGAGCGATCTCCTGGATCAACAGTATTCGTTCACTCTGTTCCAGCGCTTGACGCCTTACCTGACGCTTCGATTCGGACACCAGTACTTCGATCTGACGACGGACTATCGGGACGGTGGTCAGGCGGCGAATCGTAGCCGGACGCCAAGGCTCGAGCTCCTCTACAATCGGCCGGGAATTTCAGGAGATCTGTCGTACCAGGATCGAGCCACCTGGGGGAGCGCGGACCGTGATCGATTCCATATTCGTTCCCTGATCGGCAACATTTCCTGGCAGCCAAGCCGCGGCCCCAATTGGGCCCTGAAGCTACGCAAGGAATCGAACGTGGCAGACATGGCCCTCTTCGGCCGCCAGACCGACACGCTTCTCGTCGGCCTCGACACGCAGTATCAACGACCCCACTGGAGCGTCGGCTACTCGTTCCAACATTTCGATCTCGACAGCGTGGAATCTGGTCTTGCGCTGCGCGAGGACCGCCATCAGGTTCAGCTCGATGCCGATCGCTCCTTCTTTGCAGACCGGTTGCGTGTCTCGTTCGACTCCTGGTTGAGGCGATCAGAGCGGCGCACCGATGTGCCGGCGGGAAGCGAGATCGGCGATCCGGTTCCGGCAACCGGGGGCCTCTTCGCGATCGATACGAGCCCCGAGGTGGGGGAGCTGGCGCCCGCGCCGGGCCTGATCGACGGCAATTTCTCGACTCCCGTCCCCGGCATCGAGATCGATGGAGCGAAGACGTACCGCAATCTGGGGCTCGACCTGAGCCTCAACCGTCCGGTAGCGGAGCTCGAGATCGCGGTGGACGCTCCGTCCGGCGCGGGCTTGATCTGGCAGGTGTATCACAGCTCTGACAATCTGATCTGGCAAGAAGTAGGCGGGGTCGGAGCCACCTATGACCCCGACACCTATCGCTATATCCTTCGCTTTCCCTCGACGTCGGACCGTTACTTCAAAGCGGTCAATGTCTCGGTCAACACCGTAACCACGCTGGTCCGGGTGACCGAGATCCGAGCTCTCGTCAACCTCCGGGCCGAGGGCTCTCAAGGCTCGAGCACCGTCGACTACTTCCGGAGCAATCTCTCCGTTTCCTTCCGGCCGAACGCGAGGCTGTCGACGACGGTCAACGTTGGGGCGAGCCGCGACTCGTCTTTGACCGGAGCGCTCACCCAACGCGACCTCAGGGACCGGCACGCCACCGCGCGCGTCGAGGCCCGTCTGCCCGCGAGCATGGCTTTGCACCTGGCATTCGACTACTACGACTTCGAGGATCGCGTTGCGGCGGTCCTCACCCGCACCGAGAAGCGGGCCAACGCGAGTCTTTCCTGGAAGCCCCTGACGACCTTGGAGTCGGTGCTCTCCGTTACCCGGCAGGACGAGCTCGACCGGGACCAGAGGATTCGCCTGATCGACACCGCACGTCTGCAGGTACTGAGCGAGCTTCTCCCTGGATTGCGTCTCGTCTCAGCCCTCGAGCGGTCGCAAATCGACGAGGCTCTAGCCGGAGAGCGACGCACCACCTTCGTATGGCGCGAGAGCCTGCAAGCGCGTCCGACGGAGGGCTGGACGATCGCAGGCGGCTATGCGCGCTTGCGCTACGAGCTGGTGGGAAATGGACGGCTGCTCGATCGAGAGGAGCTCGAGTTGCGGACCACCTGGGCGGCGAGCCCGCTGCTCACCCTCTCTGGAGGCTGGGACTACAGCCTCAACAACGACCGAAGCTCCTTGCGCCAGAGGTATAGCTTCAGCTACTCCCCGAGCTCTAAGCTCTCCTTGTCGGCCAGCTATGACGAGTTGGAGGACGAGTTCTTGCGTTCCACCGTGAGCTCGTCCGTCAACATCACCTATCGCCTCAATCCGCGGTTCAACGTTTTCGCAATAAGCAGCCGATCCGCCTTCGATGATCAGGGGGTTTCCACCGACATCGCTTCGGTGCGCCTCGGATGCGGACTGTTCTTTTGAGGGAGAGCGATGATGCACAAAGGCCAACGGTTCCTCGCAGTCATACTCGCGGCGAGCGCTGTCGCACTCGGTGCTTGTGCCAGCGGCACGGTACCCACGAAGTTCATCAATCCGAAGTTCAACTTCTCTTACGTCGAGCGCGTAGCCGTGCTCCCCTTCGCCAACTTTTCTCAAGACATCCAAGCCGGCCCTCGCGCGACGCGCATGATGATCACTCAGTTGCTGGCAACGGGCGCCGTGGACGTCGTCGAACCTGGTGAGGTCCAGGCGGCGCTCGACAAGTTCGGAGCTCGCGTCACGACTCCGAGCAGTGAACAGATCGTAACTCTGGGCAAAGAGCTCAAGGTTCAGGCCGTGGTCCAGGGCAGCGTCACCCAGTCGGAGGTGATCCGCAGCGGTCTGGTCGGAATTCCAGTAGTCAGTCTCGATGTGCACATGATCGAGACTGACACCGGTGCTGCCGTTTGGGCGGCGAGCGTGACGGAGAAAGGGAGCGGCTGGGCGGCGAAGATCCTGGGTGTAGCGGGAGAGCCGATCTCTGAGACCACCCGGCGAGCGGTGCGTGCCATCGTCTCGACCCTACTGAGCAAGAAATGAGCCCAGCTCGAGCCCTCCGCGCTTTCACCGTTCTGCTCTTCGTCGGCTCTCCGCTCGTGGCGGCCGCCAAAGCTCCGGCGGTGGCTCTGCTCCCCTTGCAGGACCGGGCGGGAGACTCAGCTGCCGCTCTCGCGACCAAGATCGCACTTGTCGCGGAGCTTGCACGGGGCCACGACGTGATCGAAGGAGCGGCCCTGCGCGACGAACTTCGCAGAGAACGTCTCCGCGACTTGGACCAGGCATCGCCGCAAACGATCCAGATGCTAGGAAGAAAGCTCGGAGCCGACGAGCTCCTGGTGGTCACTCTTCACCAGGCTGAACGTCGCAGCACGCCCCGTCTCACCCTGTCGGCCCGTTCCTACGCGGCAAGAACCGGGGAGATGATCTGGTGCGGCTTTGCCTCGGCGAGTGGTCTGGACCGGCGGACGATCCTCGGTTTGCGCGTGGTCAACGATCTGAAAGCTCTTGCTCCCCTCGCGGTGGAGGAGCTTCTCTCACGGTTCGACCCGGTGGATCGAACTTCTTCGCGTATTGGACCCGCCTCCTCTCGACTGCCCGCAGGTACCGAGCCCGTCGCCCTCATTCCTTTCGAGGCCGACACCCCGCGGGGTGGCCTGAACGCCGCGGAGACCGCAAGTGAGGCCTTGCGAGCGGCGCTCTTCCGTCAAGGTGTGAAGCTGCTTTCACCCAACACGGTCAGCAACGTTCTCAGGCATCAAAGATCATTGCGCTGGGGAGGAGTGACGGACCAGGTCCGCGGGGAACTTGCGGCGGCGGGTGCCGATGCGATCGTGACGGGGAGCGTCGATGCCTTCGAGGTCGGGGGTGGCGAGCTCGAGCCCGAGCCGCATGTGGCGATCTACATCCGCCTGCTCTCCGCGGCGTCTGGTCGCATTCTGTGGCTGGGCGGTCTTGACCAGAAGGGTTGGGATCGGCCCGGACTCTTTCATCTTGGACGTATCTACTCGCGCGGCACCTTGACGGAGAAGTTGGCCCAGCGCCTCACCCGGCGCATGGAGACGGCAGGAGTCGAAGGCGAGTTCTTTCCCGCGGCAAAGGAGCACTGAAAATGAAGAGACTCACGATTCCCTGTTTGATGCTGGTGCTTGCCACGGCAGCCTCGATACCCATTCTCGCTTCAGGAAAATCGATCGCGGACTCCAACGATGGTGAGAGCGCCAATACCGCCATAGGCAGGGTCAACGGTCAGCCGATCTATGTGGAAAACGTCGAGCGCCGTCTGGACGCGCTTCATCAAGGCGCGAACGCACATCAGAGGGGCGGATTCAGCCTCGACCAGCTCGCCTTTCAGGTGGTCAACGACATCCTGCTGGCCCAAGAAGCACGGGCAATCGGCATGGACAAGGAGGAGCCGATCCCGGCCAAGCTCGAGAAGTATCGCGAAAGACTCGCGGTGGCGCGGCTCAAGCAGGAGGAGATCTGGGGGCCCGCTGAAGCAAGCGACGAGGAGGTGCGTGCCGCTTTCGAAGAGCTCTATCGCCGCGTTACCTTACGGGTCGCGACGGCTTACAAGAAGGAGGATGCCGAGGCTCTCTTGAAAGAGCTCGAGGGCGGGGCGGACTTTGCCACGCTCGCCAAGAAGGAGTCGGTCGATCCTTACAGACTCCGGGGCGGGCTCGTAGAGAGCCTTCCTCGCGCCGATCTGCAGCAGGCAATCGCAGCCGCTGCATTTCGAGCGAAGCCGGGTGAGCTCATCGGGCCGATCAGCACCGATATCGGATGGGCGGTGCTCAGAGTGGAGAAGTTCGACAAGGCCGACCCGGAGCGCTTCAGCAAGGTCGAAAGCGACTTGCGTGACGTGGTTCGTTTTCGCAGAAGCGAAGCCCTCGAGGCGAGTCTCTCCGTCAAGCTCCGCAAGCGCTTTCCCGTGATGGTCAACCAGGTGGCCTTCGAGGCCGTGCATCCTGAGCGCCTTCCGGATGGGCGTTTGGTGGCTCGCAGCAGCGACGAGAAGGTGCCAGTGGCGCGAATCGGAAAGCGTTCGATCTCGACCCAACGGCTCTTGGAAGCGTTGACCCGGCGCTGGATGGGAGTACATAACGAGGTGGCGGCGAAGGCGGCCACGCCGATCATTCTCGAAGGGATGATTCAAAACGAGCTGCTCACGAGTGAAGCCCTGGCCCGGGGCTATGGCGATACGCCGAGAGTCAACCACCGGGTTTCGGCTTACGAGACCGAGCTCCTGGCCCAGCGCTACTTGAACGAAGTCGTAGCACCCGAGGTCAAGATCACCTCTGAGGAGATCAAGGCTTACTACGAGCAGCACAAGGGGCAATTTCTCCAGACGCCGCGTCTGCATCTCGGACAGGTATCGGTGGCTACGAAAGAGGAAGCCGAGCAGGTTGCGGAGCTCCTCCGCAAAGGCACGGATCTCGCGTGGCTAGCGAGCCAGCGTTCGATCGATGGCTACAAAGAGCGCGGGGGAGACCGTGGGTGGCTAACACCAGAGGTCGGGGTCGACGAGTTCAACCGGGAGCTGATGACCGCACAACCAGGGCAGGTACTCGGTCCCTTTGGGCAGAAGGAGCAGTTCACCGTATATCGGGTGATCGCTAGGGAAGAGCGCGGCCCCTATCCCTTGAAGGCCATCTCGGGGAATGTGCGGACGGCGGTCTTTCGCGCCAAGCTGATGAAGATGATCGATCAGACGATCCGCAAGCTGCGAGAACACTCCGAGATTCAGATCGATGCACAAGCGTTGAGCAAGCTCAAGATTGGCGGCCGACTGGAGCAAAGCGGGCAGACCGCTTCTCCGCACGGCAGTCACTGACGGACGAGGGAAGGATTCTTCTATGAAGGCACCGCTAGCGTCCATGCGATGGGTCGGGTTGCGCCGTGCACCAGGGGCGCCGCGAGCTTCACTCTGGTTGGTCGCTGGACTCGCTCTGATTGCGGTCTTGGCACTCGGATGGCCCGCCCGAGGCCAGTTGGAGCGCGGAGCGCGCTTCAAGAGCGGCAGCAACTGCGTCGACTGCCACGCCGCGATCGGAAAGGGAGTCAAACGGGTTCACGCTCCCGTCGCCAAGGGAGACTGCGCCTCCTGTCACAAACCGCACGGCTTGGTCGGCGCTCTCCGTTTGCAGAAGAGTCAACCGGATCTTTGCTACGGCTGTCACGACAAGAAGAAGCTGGGGCTGGACTCGGCTCATCTCCATCCCCAGGTCCAGACCTGCACCGAGTGCCACGATCCACATGGATCGGACTTCAAAGGGATCCTCAAGCACAACGAGCGCGAGCTCTGCCTGGGCTGTCACAAGGGGCCGGAGTTCGAAGGCAAGGTCTCACATGCTCCCGCGGCCGAGAGTTGCACCACCTGTCATCAGCCTCACGGATCCTCGCAACCGGAGCTCTTGCGCGAGCCGCAGCAGGCGCTATGCGGCAGTTGCCATCGTGGCGCCGAAGACGGCTTTCGCGCGAATCACAAGGGCGTCTCCGTTGCCGGGGCCGACTGCGCTTCCTGCCACCCGCCGCACTCGGCGGCTGGGAAACACCTTCTCAGGCGGTCGGTTCATCCCGAGCTTGATTGCACGACTTGCCACTCTGGCACGGGACCGGCGAAGGCGCCAGCGGGCGGCGCGAAGATCTGCCTCGACTGCCACGAGCTTCCTGCCGCCTCTCAGCATGGCTCGGTCCATCCGCCGGCCGCTGATGGGGACTGCCTGACCTGCCACGATCCTCATACCTCGGATACCAAGCCGCTTCTTCGCGCTCCGGAGAAGACCCTTTGTACCTCCTGTCACGGAGACATTAAGAGCGCGCTGGCAAAGGAGCATTCGCACCCGGCGGCCCAGGAGTGCACCACCTGTCACGCCGGGCACAGCTCGAAGCAGCCGCACTTGCTCCGAGCAAAGGCTCGAGACCTGTGCGTCGAGTGCCATGACGATCCGGCGGCCTCGAAAGAGCCGGCCATCCATCCGCCTGCCAAGGGCGACTGTCTAGCCTGCCACAACCCGCACGGCACCGGCCGGCCGGCGCTGCTCGTTGCGGATCAAAACGCCCTGTGCGGCGAATGCCATGCGGGGGTTGGTACACGCTCTGGTCGGCCGGTGGTCCACGCCCCCGTGGAAAGAGGCGAGTGCACCTCGTGCCATCGCCCGCACGATGGACCGGCGAATCTGCTCAAGGCCAAGGAGCCGAAACTGTGCGAAAGCTGCCATCAGTCACTCTTTGCTCAAGCCAAGGGGATCGCGCAGCATCCGCCCTTCGGTAATGGTGAGTGCTCTGCCTGCCATCTTCCCCACTCCTCGGAGTTTCCGTCCCTGTTGACCGCTACTCCCGGGAAGCTGTGCAGCGAGTGCCACCAGGTGGACGTGGTGGCCTCCTCCGGCGGGTCATCCCACGCTCCGGCCGCTAGCGGCAACTGCGTTGCGTGTCACCAGCCCCACGCGAGCGCGATAAAGCCACTGCTCAAGGCGCCGGTGACTCCCCTTTGTGAGACCTGTCACCAGGACATCGGTAAGCAGCTGGCGAGCGAGAAGGCGCACGCACCCGCGACCGAGCCGGGCGGATGCGTTACCTGCCACGGTCCGCATATGACGCGCTATCCGAGCTTGCTGCGACAAAGCGTAGCGAGCACCTGTCTCGAGTGTCACGACGGCACGTCGAAGGAGTTCGTCAGCAAGCACCTCGGTTTCCAAGCCACTTCCCTGGACTGTGGCTCTTGCCATGATCCGCACGCGTCGCGTCAGGCCGGAATGTTGCTGCCGAAGGTTCATCCACCGTTCGCGGAAGGCGACTGTAGCGTGTGTCACGGCTCCTCGAACGCGCCGAAGGGAGGTGGACGGTGAGAAGCCCTGGAAAGAGTGCGTGGTTGGTCCTGCTGGTCGCGTCCATGGCGGCTTCGTCCGCTCTCGGCGCTCGGGTCCTGCCGGGCGCCTCCGGCGCAAAGGTCGATCAAAAGGAAGTCTGTCTCTCCTGTCACGACCTTTCGCAAGCGATGGCGTCCAAGGTCCGACATCCTCCGGTGGTCGAAGCGAAATGTACGGCCTGCCACTCTCCTCACGCCTCGCGCTTCGACGCGTTGCTCAAAGAGCGTCCGGGGCCGTTGTGCACGCAGTGTCATCCGAAGGTCGGGAAGGAGCTCCAGAGACCGGTGGTGCATGCGCCCGCAGCCGAAGGCCGCTGCACCGCCTGTCACTCGCCGCACGGGGCGGCGTACCCCGGGCTGTTGAAGAAGAAGGGGGTCGACCTCTGTTCTAGCTGCCACGCCGAGGTGGCCAAATGGCGAGGGCGTAAGGTGCAGCACCCTCCCTTTGCGCTTGGCGAGTGCTCCAAGTGTCACGAGCCCCACGGCTCCGAGGGGCCGTCCCTCTTGGTGAGCGCAAAGGGCGGAGTCTGCTTTTCCTGCCACCGCCGCGACGCGGATTTCAGCAAAGCGCACAAGGGATATCCGGTGGAGAAGGCGGCCTGCTGGCAGTGTCATGACCCGCACTCGTCGGAGCGTCGTGGCCTCTTTCGAGAGACCGTTCATCCTCCCTTCTCGGCGGGCGAGTGTGGAACTTGCCACGCGGGGCCGAAGGCGGCGAAGCCCTTTGCTCTCGTGGAGCCGGTGGGGCAGCTTTGCGGTGAGTGCCACGAGGACGTCGTGACCGCCGCAAAGAATGCGGCCTTTCCGCACGTTCCCGCGGGAGGAGGCGACTGTATTGACTGCCACAATCCTCATACCGGCAGCGGCGCCGCCATGCTAAAGGAGGACACGAACTCTCTCTGTCTTTCCTGTCACGACCCGGGAGGAGCGAAGTCCGGTGAACAAGGTCGTTTCCTGTCGCATGGCGGTGCCAAGGGTCTGGCTTGCACCGCCTGCCACCAGCCTCACGGGGGCGATCGACCGCTGCTCTTTATCAAGGAGTCGATCGACCTTTGTGGCTCGTGCCACCAGCACGAGCACGGGGCGAGCCACCCGCTGGGAGAGGGGACCAAGGATCCGCGCAACGGAAATCCGATGACCTGCCGGTCCTGCCACTCGTTGCACGACGGCGCGTACAAGTTCTACTTGATTCGCTCCCCGGACCATGAGCTATGCGTCGGGTGCCACAAGGGCCTCGAGAAAGGAGCCAAGCCATGAGGTGGATGTACCGTTGGGTGATCTCGGCGGTCCTGCTGGTAGGTCTCTTCGTGCTTGGGGCGCCTCGGCTCGGGGCGCAGAGTGCCTTGCGACCGATGATGGTCTATGAGCAGTCATGGCGCGGCGCCAAGGGGCAAGAGACGCGTTGGCCAGTCGCTGTAGCGGCGGCCTCGGACGACGAGCTTGCGGTGGCCGATGCCCACGGCGCACGACTCCTCGTCTTCCGCAAGACGGGCGTCTCTTGGTCTCTGTTCAAGTCGATTCCCCTCACCGGCGTACCGGTGAGCATTGTACGTGCCGGGAATCGGTACCTCGTCTCTCTGCGTCAAGGGCAGGGTCTGGTGGCGGTGGAGGGAGCCGATCTTCTCCTCCGAAGGATTGCCTTGCCCAAGGGTGTGGTGCCGGGGCCGTTGGCGGCCGCGAATGGGATCACCTATCTCTACGATTACGCTGGTGGAAAGATCGTCGTTCTCTCGGGTAGCGATAACAAGGTGGTGCGCGAGATGGATATCGGCGCGGATGTCGACGCGCTTGCGGCGGGACCCGCGGGAGACCTTTTTGTTGCCCGGCCGGCCGCGGCTGCGATCAGCAAGCTCGGAAGTGGCGGCGGGTTGGAGGCGACCTGGACTCTCCCCCGATCTGGTCCCGTCCCTGCTTGGCCGAGCGGAGTCGCCGTTGCTCCGGGAGGACAGGTTTTCGTCGTCGACCGGCACAACGGGCGGATCTTGGTGCTCGATGCCTCAGGGAGGCCGGTAGGGCAGGGAAGCCGGGAAGGCTTCGACCCCGGGCTCTTGCGATTTCCGGCTGGTCTCGCTTTGCTTCCCAACGGAAGTGTGGCGGTAGCGGACGAAGGGAACGGCCGGATACAGGTTTTTCGTCCGATGCAGCCGGGACAGGGGCAATGAGAGGCCGAAGCGGTCGGGCACTGGCCGCGCTGCTGGCCTGCGCCGCTTGTCTGCTTCCGCTGATCGGGAGGGCGGAGACGGTTCCCGTCCTCAAGTATCTGATGCTGCTCGAGCCGCCCGTCGTGACCGATGCTCTGATGTCTTCGGACGCGGTGACTGCCGATCCCGTGGCGGGGGAGATCTTCGTCTGCGATTCACGCCGCAATCGAATCGTCATATTCGATGCACGTGGCCTTTACCGCGACCAGATTCCGGGTGGTGACACGTTCAGCGCTCCTCGGGATCTAGCCGTCGATCCCTCTGGGCGCCTGGTGGTGGTCGCCAACCGCAAGCGTCAGGCGGCGATCGTCAAGCTCGATTTCGACGGCCTCTTCCTGGGCGAGGTGACGCTTACCGGTCTGCCCGCTGGTGTGGCGCACCCGTACCTCACCTCCGTGGCGCTGTCGCCTTCCGGCGATCGCCTCTACTTCGTCGATACGGCAAATCTCAGGCTCTGGATCGCCGACCGCAAGGGCGCGGTCATCGGATCGGTGGATCTGGCACCGGGAGTTACGGACGAAAAACAACGGCACGACGTCGTGCTCGGACACGTCGACGTCTACGGCGACCGTGTCCTCGTGGCGATTCCCTCCAAGGGCGAGGTCTGGATCTACGACCTGGACGGGAAAAGGCAGGGGTGGGTCGGGAGGAAGGGTTCCACTGGGTGCAAGCTTGCCTTCCCGGTCGCCGCGGCTCTCGATCAGGAGGGTGTCGTAACCGTCCTCGATCAGCAGCGAATGATCGTCCAGCGCCGCGCCCTGTCGGGAAACCGCTGTTTGAGCGAGTATCTAGGCATCGGTTTGGCTCCTGGATACCTCTATTTCCCGCAGGACCTGGCCCTCGATGCGGCCGGGCGTCTCTATATCAGTCAGGGGTTCGAGGGGAGGGTCCAGGTGTACGACGGCCTTGCGCCCGCCCTCGGGGCTGGGCGGAAGCCGTAAGACTCCTCAGCAAAGACTACTCTTCATCGTCGTGAGCGGGGGAGCCCGCCTTCCCGCCAACGCTGGCCTCCGCGTTCTCTTCTCCTTGGTGGCCGCCAATGGATTATCCTAGGCGTGGACTTTGGACTGAGAGGGGGACTTACCCGATGCGACTTCGTTTCCTGGCTTTCTTGCTGGCAGTAATTGCCGGCGTGTTGTTGGCAGTGCCCGCGGTACAGGCTCAACCGTTTCCCGAAACCACGTATCAGGAGATGCAATGGCGCATGATCGGGCCCTTCCGGGGAGGCCGAACCCGTGCAGTCGCCGGGGTGCCGGGAGAGCCCAACAAGTTCTACATCGGGGAGGTCGACGGCGGGGTCTGGGAGTCCGACGACTACGGCCGTACCTGGAAGCCGATCTTCGATCACCAGGACACCCAGTCGATCGGCGCTATCGCGGTGGCGCCTTCGAATCCGGAGGTGATCTACGTGGCGAGCGGCGAGGGCTTGCAACGTCCCGATCTCTCGGTGGGAGACGGAATTTACAGGTCGGATGACGGCGGCAGGACCTGGACCCATTTGGGGCTGCGCGACAGCCAGCAGATTCCGGCCCTGGCGATCGATCCGCACGATCCCAACCGCCTGTTCGCCGCCGTCCTCGGTCACCCCTACGGTCCCAACCCCCAGCGCGGCATCTTTCGCTCCACCGACGGCGGTAAGACCTGGGAGAAGGTCTTGTACAAAGACGACAACACCGGGGCCTATGACGTCGACATCGATCCCTCCAACCCCCAGATCGTCTACGCGTCGCTGTGGGAAGGGCGGCAAGGCCCGTGGGAGTACAACAACGCGTATGGGGGCGAGGAAGGCGGGATCTACAAGTCGACCGACGGAGGAACGACCTGGCACCAGCTGACCAAGGGACTCCCAGACCACATCGTCCAGGCGAACCTGGCCATCGCGCCGAGCGAACCGAGCCGCATTTATGCGATCTTGGCGACCGCGCTTCGCAGCCCGTACCAGTCGGACAAGGACATGGGTCTGTACCGATCCGATGATGGTGGGGCGAGTTGGCACTCGGTCACTGACGACGCGCGGCCGCTGATGCGAATCGGCGGCGGCGATCTCCCCATGCCGGCCGTCGACCCGAAGAATCCCGATGTCGTCTACAGCACCGCGATCGTCACCGTGCGCTCGGTCGATGGAGGCAAGACCTGGAAGAGCATTCGGGGAGCTCCCGGCGGCGACGACTATCAGAACCTGTGGATCAACCCCAACAACCCGAAGATCATCCTTCTCGCCAGCGATCAGGGCGCGGTGGTGACGGTCAACGGAGGCCGCACCTGGAGCTCCTGGTACAACCAGCCGACCGCCCAGCTCTACCACGTACAGGCCAACAACTCTTTCCCCTACAAGGTGTGCAGCGGTCAGCAGGACAGCGGCTCGGTCTGTATCTCCAGCCGTGGCAACGACGGCGAGGTCACGTATCGTGACTGGCATCCCGTGGGCACGATCGAGTACGGCTACGTGGCTCCCGACCCGCTCAACGCCGACATTTTTTATGGTGCGGGCCGAAACCAGGTAACCCGCTACCAGTGGTCGACCGGGCAGACGCAGAACGTCACTCCCATCCCGGTTCTCGGCAGCAAGTACAGAGTCGACCGCACGCAACCGCTGATCTTTTCACCGGTCGATCCTCACCGACTCTACTACGCCGCCAATATGGTCTTCGCGACCGACGACGGCGGACACACCTGGAAGACCATAAGTCCGGACCTAGGGCGCGAGCACCCCGGCATTCCTCCCAGCTTGGGCACTCTGGCCGCAAAGGATCCCAAGGCGGAGAAGCAACGCGGCGTGGTGTATGCGTTGGGGCCGTCCTTTCGAGATGTCGACACTCTGTGGGCGGGTACCGACGACGGCTCGATCTGGGTGACGCACGACGGAGGCAAGCACTGGAAGAACGTGACGCCTCCGGGCCTCGCCCCCTGGAGCAAGGTGACGCAGATCATCGCTGGGCACGACGATGATCACTCCGCCTACGCTTCGGTAAGCCGGTTTCGGGTCAACGATCTGAAGCCTTACATCTATCGCACCCACGACGACGGAAGCACCTGGCAGCTCATCACCAACGGGCTCCCCGACAACGCTCCGGTCGACACCGTACGCGAAGATCCGGTGCGTAGCGGTCTGCTCTTCGCGGGCACCGAGAGAGGCGTCTGGGTCTCCTTCGACGACGGTGATCATTGGCAGTCGCTCCAACTCAATCTCCCTCACACCTCGATGCGCGATCTGTGGATCCATGACAACGATCTGATCGTGGCGACCCACGGGCGGTCATTCTGGATTCTCGACGACATCACCCCCTTGCGCCAGATAAGCCAAAAAGTGCTGGACGGCGGCTCCTTTCTCTTCAAGCCGGCCGCCGCCTACAGAGTGAGGCGGGACACCTACAGCGATACGCCGCCCCCACCGGGCGAGCCGGCGGGCGAGAACCCTCCCACGGGAGCCATCATCGACTACTACCTTACGCGGCCTGAGTCGGGGCCGGTGGCGCTCGAGATTCTCGATGCGAGCGGTAACGTCGTCCGCCGTTACGCCAGCACGGACATCCCCGACGTCAGGCAGGCCGAGCTCGACAAGCAGCTGATTCCGCTCTACTGGATCCGCCCGGCACGGATCCTCCC
Organism: Thermoanaerobaculia bacterium; assembly: GCA_046704885.1. Classification (GTDB taxonomy): domain Bacteria; phylum Acidobacteriota; class Thermoanaerobaculia; order Multivoradales; family JBJKRB01; genus JBJKRB01. The sequence continues at coordinate 21,492 of JBJKRB010000138.1, forward strand.
GGCGACCGAGGGCATGCATCGCTGGGTCTGGGATCTCCGCTATCCGCCGCCTCGGTCGACGAGGCATGGCTATCCGATCTCGGCCGTTCCTCACGACACCCCGCTCTATCCCCTGGGACCGCTAGTCCTGCCGGGCGACTACACCGTGCGGCTCAGCGTGGCCGGCAAGAGTCTCGACCGGCCTCTGACCGTGCTCATGGATCCCCGCGTCAAGACCCCCCGCGCCGGCCTCGAGCGCCAATTCGAGCTAGAAATGCGACTGGCCAAGATGATGGGGGAGAGCTCACGGGCCGTGAGCGAGGCCCGCGCGATTCGCGAACAGCTCGAGGTCGCGAGCCACAAAGCGAGAGGCCGGCTGGTGCGACATATCGATGCCTTGACGAAATCCGTCGGCGAGCTCCTCGACGGCTCTCGGTCCTCGGGCTCGAGCGCGGCGCCCAGCTCCGGGCTCGATCAGCTCGACGGCGAAGTCGGCTCTCTCTATGGAGAGGTGGGGCAGGCGGATGTGACGCCGACGGTGGCGCAAGAGGCAGCGGTGAACAACGTCGTGAGCGCTCTTCCTCCGGTCCTTCAGCGCTGGCGAGAGATTGAGACCCACGATCTCCCCCGCCTCAATCGCCGGCTCAAGCGGGCCGGACTGAGCGAGATTCACGCTGGACCCGTTCCCATGAAGGTCGGAGGATCGTACGGCCAGGAGTGACGCCTAGAGCCCATCATGAGGCGAGAGACCGAGACGACGCCCGGAGAAGAGCTCGGGGTGCGGCCCGAGGCGGTGGTCGAGGTCGTGCGCGAGATCGCGCAGGAGCTTCACCCCGGATTCGAGGCGAAGCTCGGCCTCGATAGCTCACTCGACAAGGTGGCGGGAATCGATAGTCTCGGTCGGATCGAGCTCTTGGTGCGCCTCGAACGACGCTTCGGAGTCGGTCTCTCAGAGGGCTTGGCCACCGCCGCGGAAACCCCTCGCGACCTCTGGCGAGCTTTGAGCGGAGCGCAGGCGGCAACCGCGATTGGGACCGAATCGAGCCCTGCGGCGCAGGAGATGGAGAGCGGCGAGGCCGCTCCCGAAGCGACTCGCACCCTGGTCGACGCGCTCCTCTGGCATCAGCGCAGGCACCCCGACCGTCTGCACATTTCGTTCGAACCGAGCGAGGGGACACACGAAGATCTCACCTACGGACAGCTCTTGTCGCGAAGCGAGGCCGTGGCCCGCTCCCTGTCGAGCCATGGCCTGGTCGCGGGCGAAGCCGTGGGCCTGATGCTTCCCACCTGTCTCGGGTACTTCTATGCCTTCTTTGGGGTGTTGATGGCGGGAGGGGTACCGGTCCCTCTTTATCCGCCCATCCGTCCCACTCAGATCGAGGACCATCTGAACCGTCAGGCCGCGATTCTCAGAACGGCTCTAGTGAAGACTCTGATTACCTTCCCTCAGGTGCGGACCCTGGCCCGCTTGGTCAAGGCGCAGGTTCCGAGCCTCGAGCGCGTCGTTACCGTAGAAGAGCTCAGCGAGGATGACCTCCATATCTCGCTACCAGAGCTGCAAGAGATGGATACAGCCTTTCTCCAGTTCACCTCGGGCAGCACGGGCGATCCCAAGGGCGTCATCCTCACTCACGCCAACCTCCTCGCGAGCCTGCGCGCCATGGGACCCCCGCTCGCGGTGGGAGGCCAGGACCGTATCGTGAGCTGGCTGCCTCTCTACCACGACATGGGTTTGATCGGCGCCTGGATGGGAGCGCTCTATTTCGGCGTGCCGTTGCTCCTCATGTCCCCGATGAGCTTCCTCACCCGTCCTGCCCGCTGGCTCTGGTCGATCAGCCGTCACCGGGGAACCGTCTCGGCAGCGCCCAACTTCGCATACGAGCTTTGCGTTCAGAAGATCGATGACGCACAACTCGAGGGCCTCGATCTCTCGAGCTGGCGCTTGGCGCTCAACGGGGCGGAAGCGGTGAGCGCCGAGACCGTGGAACGGTTTAGCGAGCGCTTCGCGCCCTACGGATTTCGACCCGAGGCGATGACGCCGGTTTACGGCTTGGCCGAGAACTCGCTGGGCTTGACCTTCTCGCCCCTCGAGCGCCGGCCCCGAGTTGATCTGGTCCACCGCGATGCATTCCAGCGCGCCGGCCGCGCCTCGCCGGCGTCGGCGGCCGAGGAGAGGCCGTTGCGTTTCGTCAGCTGCGGCTTCCCGATCGCCGGGCACGAGGTGCGGGTCGTCGACCCCGCCGGTCACGAAGTTGGAGACCGGGAGGAAGGCCGAGTCGAGTTTCGCGGCCCCGCCGCGACTACCGGCTACTTCCGCAATCCGGACGCGACGGCGAAGCTTTTCCGTGGCGGCTGGCTGAGCTCAGGAGATCTCGGCTATCTCGCCGACGGCGAGCTCTTCGTTACTGGCCGCATCAAGGACGTGATCATTCGCGCCGGTCGCAATATCTACCCCGAGGAGATCGAAAGCGCCGTCGGCGAGCTCGAGGGAGTAAGGCGAGGGTGCGTCGCCGTCTTCGGCACCTCTGATCCCGAGTCGGGAACGGAGAGGCTCATCGTCATGGCGGAGATCCGTGAGGACGACCCCGACACGCGTCGCCGGCTGGAAGCGGAGATTCGCGAGGTCGCGTTCGATCTGATCGGAACTCCGCCGGACGAAGTGGTCCTGGCCCCTCCCCATACGGTGCCTAAGACTTCGAGCGGCAAGATCCGAAGGGCCGCTTGCCGCGAGATCCATGAAGGGGGAGGGGCGCTCCGCCGCCAAAAAGGGGTTCGCTGGCAGATCGTACGCCTGGCATGGTCCGGAGCGAGGCCGCAGCTCAGACGCTGGATCCAGACCATCGGTGACTATCTGTGGGCGGCCTACGTCTGGACGGTCGCCATTCTCGTCGTTCTTCCTCTCTGGCTTGCTCTAGCGATTCTTCCCGGCCTCGGAATGCGCCGTCGTTTGACGAGATGGGCGGCGCGGGCGCTCGTCGTGCTATCGCGAACTCCGCTGCGCGTCGAGGGGCGGGAGTACCTCGATGAGGAGCGACCCAGGGTCATCGCCTCGAATCATTCGAGCTATCTCGACAGTTTTATCTTGTGCGCCATTCTCCCCGCGGACGTCGCCTTCGTGGTCAAGAAGGAGTTGGACAGCAATCTCTTCACTCGGGTGCTCCTGCGCCGCATCGGGGCCGTCTTCGTCGAGCGATTCGACGCGGAGCAGGGAGTTGCGGATACTCGCCGGGCTCTCGAGGCGCTCAAGAGTGGAGAGACCCTGGTGATCTTCCCAGAGGGAACCTTCGCGCGCGCCGGCGGGCTCCTTCCATTCCGCATGGGAGCGTTTGTCACCGCCGCTCAAGCCGGCGTGCCGGTGCTTCCGGTGGGCGTCAAGGGAACGCGGTCTCTGATGCGCGGAGACGAGCTCTTTCCCAGAAGGGCGGCGGTTTCGGTGAAGATTTGTCCACCCCTCGCGCCGCAAGGAGAGGAATGGGCCGATGCCCTTCGCGTGCGGGACCGGGTCCGGGAAGCTATCCAGCGGGCAACCGGTGAACGGGCGCTGGCCTAGGAGGCGCCCGAGGCGGGCAAGCGCGCCGCTTCTTTACAGATGCTCCACAGGAGCATAGGCTCGTCGCAAGAAAGAGACGGAGGTACCTTTCGTGATCGTAGCGCTTAGCGGGCGGCGCGCGACGGCCGCCTTCCGTGCCGGACTGGGGCTCGTGGCTCTGAGCCTCTTGGTTGGGTGTGGGCGTGGGGAGCGGCGAGCAGCGTCTGAGCGCCCCCTGCGGGTCGCGCTCCACTCGGCGCCGCTCAGCCTCGACCCACATGCGGAGAACGAGATCGGGACCTTCTCCTTTCTCAGCAATATCTGCGAGGGCCTCACCGGTTTCGACCAGAACTTGCGAATCAGGGGGGTCCTCGCGCAGAGCTGGGAGAACCCGGACGCCCTCACTTGGCGTTTCCACCTGCGCCACGGCGTCCGTTTCCAGGACGGCCGCCCGCTGACCGCCGCCGACGTGGTCTATAGCCTCGACCGCGTGGCGCATTCCCCGGCGAGCGGGATGCGCAGCTATCTCGTCGAGGTCTCGCGGGTCAAGGCGCTCAGCATCGACACGGTCGAAATCGTGACCCGGCGGCCGTATCCCATCTTGCTCAACAAGCTCGCGTTCGCGTTGATCGTTCCCAAGGGATGGCCCAAGGGCGACCAGCCTCCAATGGGTACCGGACCGTATCGCTTTGCCGGCAGGCTTCCAGGCGGGGGCCTCGAATTGGTGGCCAACGACCTCTACTGGCGGGGTAGGCCGCCGATCAAGAAGATCGAGGTCTATCACGTACCCGATGAATTGAGCCGGGTTCATGAGCTCGAGTCTGGCGTGGTCGACTTCATCGACCAAGTCGCGCCGGCGAGCATTCGCCCACTCGAGCGCGCGGGGCTCAATGTGGTAACCGCGCCCGGACGACTGGTGATGTACATCGAGCTCAACGTCACTCGCCCGCCCTTCTCGGACCTCCGGGTACGGCAAGCGGTGAACCTCGCGATCGATCGGGGCCAGCTCGTGCGCAACGTACTGGATGGGATGGGCAGGCCGGCGAACCAGATGGTCGACCGTGACGTCTTCGGCTTTGACTCCAATTTGCCGAAGATAGAGCCCGACCTGCCGAAGGCCCGCAAGCTCCTTGCCGCGGCGGGGTATCCGCACGGCTTTTCGGTGACGCTCAACTCCAACTTTCCCGCCGCGGCGAACGCGGTGAAGCGACAACTGGCTAGAGTCGGGATCGAGATCACGGTGACGCGATCGCCCGGACCACAGACCTTCCGCGCCCTGCGCAAGCTAGAGGTGACGATGTACCTGGCCGGAGTTTTCGCGCCTACCGCTGACGCGAGCGACCTCTTCGACGCCAAGATCCACACCCGCGATCCGGAGTCCGGTTACGGTGGGGGCAACTATTCCGGCTATTCGAATCCCATTCTCGATCAGCTGATCGAAAGGACGGCGACGACCGAGGGGATGGAGCAGCGCCGCGCCGCGCTCGAGCAGTCGATGAAGATCATCGTGCGTGACCTGCCGATGATTCCGCTCTACGTCGGACGTGATGTCTCCGCGGCCAATGCGGATCTCTACTTCAAGCCACGACTCGATGAGCGTCTCGACTTCTTCGAGATGCGCTGGTAGGCACTTGACCAATTAAAACGTTTGTTTCATACTTCCCTTTGAGGAAGGGAAGATGACGAGTGTGTCACCAATGATAGTGGAAGCGCATCCGGATCGCTCCAGTCAAACGCGCGAGGCGCTGCTCGACGTCGCCGAGCGCATCTTCGCGGACCGCGGCTACCGCGCGACCTCGGTTCGCGTGATCACGCACGAGGCGGGATGCAATCTGGCCGCGATCAACTACCACTTCGGGGGCAAGGCCAAGCTCTACCAAGAGGTGTTTCGGCGCCGGTTGGCCGCGATGCGCGAGACGCGGATCGCGCGGGTGAGGCGCACCATGGAAGAGGCCGGCGATGACGCCAGCCTGGACCTCCTCCTCAAAGCTTTCGTCAGCGCCTTTGTCGAGCCTTTGATCGCGGAGAGCACCGGGAGGCATTGGCTGCGCCTGCTTTCTCGCGAGTTGCTCGATCCACAGCTCCCGGTTCGCATGTTTCACGCCGAAATGGTCGAGCCCGTGCACGAGGTTATGATCGATGCTCTCGTGGGCGTGGTGCCCGAGCTCGACGACGCCTCGGCGCTTCTCTGCGTTCAGTCGCTTGAAGGCCAGCTGATTCATTTCGTCAATCTCCATCGGCTCTGTTCGCGTTCCCGCAATGTGCGGGTGATGGGGCAGTTTTCGCTCGCGGACGCGATGGAGCATGTTCGCAAATTCTCACGCGCCGGCATCCTGGCTCTCGGATCGGGGCAGAACTTCACGGCTCCGTCCGCGTAATTGGAAGAATGGATCGGCCCAGGGTGGATTTCCCGGAGGGGTGTCGACAAGGAAAGAGGTCATGAATCGAGCACGTTCCCTGCTCTATGGCGGCCGACCCGTCGTAGGCTTTCAGCTTGTTCTGGTTGTATTTCTCCTGCTCTTCGCCGCCCAGGGAGAAGGCGCGACGGCGCGAGAGACGAGGGTCAAGCCCTCCACCGCACCCAATGTGCCGTGGACCCCGCCCGCGGATCTGAAGACTCCCCCTCAGAAGCTCCCGCATCTGGAGATCCCCGAGGCGCTGCAGGGCAGAGAGATCACCGTCACCTTGCCGGAGATCGTCGATTACGCGCTGCGCAACAACCCTCTCACGCGTGAGGCATGGCTGGCGGCACAAGCGGCGGCTGGCGCGGCGGGGAGCAAGCGATCGCCGCTCTACCCCCAGCTCAGCCTCGACGCGAATGCTCAGCGCCAGAAGGTGTCGGCGGTCGGAGGCTTGTTCCAGTTTCAGCAGTCGACCTATGGGCCGTCACTCAGCCTCACCTATTTGCTGTTCAATTTCGGTGGTACGCGCGCGGACGCCGAGGATGCACGCCAGGCGCTGATCGCGGCCAACTGGACGCACAACGCGGCCATTCAGAACGTCGTCCTCGAGGTCGAGCAGGCCTACTATCAGTACTCGAACGCCAAGGCCATGCGGGATGCGATCCGAAAGGACATCGACGAGGCCAAGGCGAATCTCGACGCGGCCAAGGCCCGGCAAGATGCCGGGGTCGCGACTGTAGCCGACGTGCTGCAAGCGAAGACGGTTCTGGCCCAGTCGCGGCTCAACCTCGAGCAGGTCGAGGGCCAGATCAAGGCCACCCGGGGAAGTCTGGCGACGGCGATGGGTCTGCCGCCGGATCTGCCGGTGGAAACCGCTCCGCTGCCGGAGAGCGTGACGGTCACCGGCGTCTCGAAGCAGATTCGCGACATTCTCAAGAAGGCCCTCACCATGCGGCCCGACCTCGCCGCCGCCCGGGCGCGGGTCGCCTCGGCGGAGGCTCACGTCAAGAAGATCCGGGCCGACGGCATGCCGAGCATTACCTTGTCGGCTAACGCCAGCCGCGTTTACTACTACCATCGGCCTGGCTCCTTGCCGGCCGACAACTACAGCGGCGAGGTGCTGTTTCACTTTCCACTCTTTACCGGTTTCAAGAACAGCTACGACCTGTTGCAGGCAAAGGCAGAGGCCAAGCAGGCGAAGGCCCAGGCCGAGACCTTGAAGGACGAGGTGATGCTCCAGGTCTGGACGAGCTACGCCAACCTTCAGACGGCCGCGCAACAGGTCGCGACCAGCAATGATCTGCTGGCGAGCGCGCAGGAATCGGAAAGAGTATCGCAGGGTCGCTACAAGCAGGGCGTGGGGAGCATCCTCGATCTGCTGACCGCTCAAGCCGCGCTGGCAAACGCTCGCGCTCAAGACGTCGCGGCCCGCTCCAACTGGCTTCTTTCGGTCGCGCAACTAGCGCATGACACCGGAGTATTGAGTCCGCACGTTTCATCCCAAACGGCGGTCGAACCACAACCGTCCGCTGATTCAAAGGAAAATCATGAGAGCTCCTCAAGCCGTCCATGAGCATTCCATTTCGCGCCGCAAGCGAGACCTCTTTCGCTTGCCGATTCTCCTCCTCGCCGTTGGCGGGCTTGTGCTTGGTGCCTGCAGGCCGAAGCCGCAAGCTCCCGTCGCGCCCGTGGTTCCAGTCACCGTGGCCAAGGTCGTCGTGAAGGCTATGCCGGTGGAGCTTCAGGAAGTCGGAACCGTCGAGGCCGTTTCGAGCGTCAACATTCGTTCTCAAGTGACCGGCGAGCTGGTTGCGGTGCACTTCGAGGAGGGCGACGACGTGACCCGGGGCCAGCTCCTGTTTACCATCGATCCCTCCAGCTATCGGGCGACCCTCGATCAGGCGAAAGCGCAGCTGGCGAGAGATGAGGCCTTGGCCACGAACGCTCAGCAGGACGCCGATCGCTACGCCGGTCTGGTCAAGAAGGAGTTTGTGACCCAGGAGCAGTACGAGGAGAAGCGTTCGCAGGCCGCCTCGCTCAAGGCCAGCGTCCTGGCCGACAAAGCCGCGGTGGAGCGAGCGCAGCTCGATCTCGACCACACGGCGATCCGTTCGCCGATCAACGGCCGTACCGGCAGTCTTCTGGTGCACGCCGGGAACCAGGTCAAGGCCAACGATGCGACGCTCGTGACGATCTATCAGATGGAACCCATCCGGGCACGGTTCTCGGTACCTCAGAACTACCTCAACGTGGTGCGTCAGCGCGCCGCCGGAAGGAAGCTCGCGGTCACGGCGCTCGCGAGCGGCCCGGACAACAAGCAGGAAGACGGGACCTTGAGCTTCATCGACAGCTCGGTCGACCCTCAAACCGGCACGGTGATGCTCAAAGCGACCTTTCCCAACCATGACCGTACGCTCTGGCCAGGCGAGTTCGTGAACGTCTCACTCGACCTGATGACCCAGGCGGGCGCGGTAGTCGTTCCCAGCGCGGCAGTTCAAGATGGCCAGCAGGGCAAGTATGTGTTCATCGTCAAACCGAACGATACCGTCGACTCGGTAGATATCTCCGTCGATCGGGTCGTTGGGCAGGAAACCGTGGTTGCCAAGGGTCTCAAGGGGGACGAGACGGTGGTAACGGATGGTCAGCTCCGCTTGGTCCCTGGATCCAAGATCTCGATCAAGCAGCCGAGTGCCGCGGAGACCCCTTCCGCGACCGGTGAGGAGGAGGGCTCATGAACATCTCCGGATTGTTCATTCGCCGTCCGGTCATGACCACCCTGGTCATGACCGGAATCCTGATCTTCGGCATCGTCGCGTACCGCAGCCTCCCGGTGAGCGACTTGCCGAATGTCGACTTCCCGACGATCCAGGTTTCGGCGTCGCTGCCCGGAGCGAGCCCGGAGACCATGGCGTCGTCGGTGGCGACGCCGCTCGAGCGCCAATTCTCGACCATCGCCGGTCTCGATTCGATGTCCTCGACGAGCGGCCAGGGGTCGACCTCGATCACCCTTCAGTTCGCCCTCAGCCGCAGCCTCGACGCCGCGGCCCAAGATGTCCAGGCTGCGATCTCCGCCGCTCAGCACAATCTTCCTGAAGACATGCCGAGCCCGCCGACCTACCAGAAGGTGAACCCGGCGGCGCAGCCGATTCAGTACATCGCGCTGACCTCGCCGACCTTGCCTCTCTCCCAGCTCGACGAGTACGGCGAGACGATGATGGCGCAGCGCATCTCCACCGTGTCGGGAGTCGCGCAAGTTTTGGTCTACGGCGCGCAGAAGTATGCCGTTCGGGTCGAGCTAGATCCCAACAAACTCGCGAGCCGGGGTATCGGTATCAACGAGGTGGCGTCCGCGATCTCGAGCGCCAACGTGAATCTGCCGAGCGGCACGCTCTACGGCCCGCATCGCTCCTTCACCGTTCAGGCCAATGGTCAGCTCCGCGATGCCGCAGCCTACCGCCCGATCGTCGTTGCCTACCGGAACGGGCGGCCCGTTCGCCTCGAGGATCTAGGCAGGGTAGTCAACAGTGTCGAGGACAACAAGACCGGCGCCTGGTACATCGATCAGCGCTCCGTCGTTCTTGCGGTGCAGCGACAGCCTGGAACCAATACGGTTGAGGTCGCAGCCTCGGTTCGCAAGCTCCTCCCCACCTTCCAGAAGGAGCTGCCGGCATCCGTGTCTCTGCACATGCTGCACGATCGTTCCGAGAGCATCAAAGCGTCGGTCAACGACGTCAAGTCCACCTTGATGCTGGCGCTTTGTCTCGTGGTCCTGGTGATCTTCCTGTTCCTGCGAAACCTGTCGGCGACGGTCATCCCGGCGCTCGCCCTCCCGATGTCGATCATCGGCACCTTCGTGGTCATGTACGAGCTCGGCTACAGCCTGGACAACCTGTCCCTGATGGCCTTGACCCTTGCCGTCGGTTTCGTCGTCGACGACGCTATCGTCATGCTCGAAAACATCGTGCGCCACATGGAGATGGGGGAGCCACCTTTCCAGGCCGCTCTCAAGGGGGCGAGAGAGATCGGCTTCACGATCGTGTCGATGACGCTGGCCTTGAGCGCGGTCTTCATTCCGGTCCTCTTCATGGGCGGCATCCTCGGACGGCTGTTCCACGAATTCGCCGTAACCATTGGGGCGGCGGTTCTGGTTTCGGGTTTCGTTTCTCTTACCCTGACCCCAATGCTGTGCAGCCGCTTTCTTCGCCCCCCGGGCGAGGAGAAGCACGGCCGCTTCTACATGGCCACAGAGAGGTTCCTCAATCGTACGATCGAGGGGTACGGCAATACCCTGGATTGGGTCATTGATCACCGGCGTATCGCCATGGTCGTGCTGGCCGTGACCCTCGTTCTGACGGGGTATCTCTTCATCGTCATTCCCAAGGGTTTCATTCCCGCCGAGGACCAGGGCTCGATCTTCATCCAGGTGGAGGGGGCGGAAGGAGCCTCCTACCAGTCCATGGTGCAGCACATGAAAGCGCTGATGGCGATTATCCAAAAGCAGCCTGAGGTCGAGGAGTTCATGAGTTTTGTCGGGGCTCGTGGGGGAACGACGACCGGCTTCTCATTCCTTCACCTCAAGCCACTCTCGGAACGTGACAAGTCGGTCGACCAGCTGATCAATGAGCTTCGACCGGAGGTTGCGCAGATTCCGGGGATCAACGTTTTCATGCAGAATCCACCGCCGCTGAGAATCGGAGGACGGCCCACGAAGAGCCAGTATCAGTTCACCCTTCAAGGCCCGGACACCAAGGAGCTCTATCACTGGTCCACCGTGCTTCAGGACAAGATGGAGAAGCTCCCGGGTCTCATCGACGTGACCTCCGACCTCAAGCTCAAGTCGCCGCAGGTGCTCGTCGACATCGACCGCAACAAGGCGGCGACCTTGGGCGTTTCGGCGCTCCAGATCGAGGATGCGCTCTATTCCGCGTACGGCGAGCGGCGGGTCTCCACGATCTATGCTCCCAACAACGAGTATCAGGTGCTGCTCGAGCTCGAGCCCGCCTACCAGGATGATCCCGAGGCCTTGAACGAGCTCTTCATTCGGAGCTCCACTGGAACCTTGGTGCCGCTCGAGGCCGTCGCAAACATCCGGCGTGGAATCGGTCCATTGACGGTGAACCACTCCGGCCAACTGCCGGCGGTCACCCTTTCGTTCGACCTCGCGCCCGGAACCTCCCTCGGTGACGCGACCGCGGCCGTCGACAAGCTCGCCCTCGCGACTCTGCCGGGCGACATCTCGACCGGATTCCAGGGAACGGCGCAAGCCTTCCAATCTTCGATCGCGGGTATGGGGCTGCTCCTCCTGATGGCGATCCTGGTGATCTACATGGTGCTCGGTATTCTTTACGAGAGCTTCATCCACCCCTTGACGATTCTCTCGGCCCTTCCCTTGGCTGGCTTCGGGGCTCTGGTGACGCTGGAGATCTTCCGCACCGACCTGTCGCTGTACGCCTTCGTGGGGATCATCATGCTCGTCGGCCTTGTCAAGAAGAACGGAATCATGATGGTCGACTTCGCGATTTCGGCGCGGCGCGACGAGGGCAAGGACGCGCGGGCGGCCATTCATGAGGCGTCGCTAGTCCGCTTCCGCCCGATCATGATGACCACGATGGCGGCCTTGGTCGGGACCCTGCCGATCGCCCTCGGGATCGGGGCCGGCGCCGAGTCGCGTCGCCCGCTCGGTCTCGCGGTCGTTGGCGGCTTGCTCTTCTCGCAGCTCCTGACCCTTTACGTGACTCCGGTGTTCTACATCTACATGGAGGAGTTCCAGGAGTGGTTGCGCCACAAGTTGCCGGGACCCCATCGTCACCTTCCCGTCGCGGCGCCTAGCGGGGGGGAGACGGAAGTCGGGAAGGCTCAGGCTGAGGAATCGCCCGCCGCGGCGGCCGAAGAGGTGGAGCCGGAGCCCCACCGGGTTACTGCCGGGTAAGGCGAGACCCGGTCCCGGGCGCTACCGCTGGATGGCGTAGGAGAGCTTGACGAAGGCGATCCGGTCCGTGGCCAAGAGATTGCCCGAGGGGTCGCGTACCCGGTTGTCGCCGTAGCCCAGGAAGAAGACCGTCTGCCAGTTGACCCGGTAGGCGAAGAGGGCGGACCCGTTGAACGAACCCCCCTTGGCAGCGATCGGAGAGGTGTAGAACGCGGGATCGCGCTCCACGGCCAGGTACTCACCAATCAGGCGAAGATAGGCCCGGGCAGTGAAGTTGTAGGTGACCTTCAAGCGCTCGATCTGAGCGGTGAAGAGTCTTCCGTTCTTGGTTCCCGAGGTGACGTTGAGCCACTGACGATCGCTGTTGAGGTCGAGAGCGAGGTGATCGGTGGGCTTGATTGTGCCGAAGAGGCCGAAGTCTCCGCCGTTGCCGACTCGCTGGTTGGAGAAATCGATCTGCTGACCGGCGGTGGCATTGAAGCCAAAGCGTGAGAAACGGCGGCCTGGATCAACCTGGAAGTTGATCTCAGCATAGGAGATCGTCAAGACTTGGTCACCGACCCGGGTGGCCTCGTTGGGGGCATAGAGGAGCTGTACAAAGAGGTTGTGGAAGCCTTGCAGCTGTACCAGGGCCGTGGTCTCGCGGTGAAGTAGGCCGCCGTTGGTGTCCTGCACGTAATTTACGAAGCCCTCGACGTTCACTCGCCGCAGTCGTCCTGTGGGGTAGTAGCTGCGCAGCAGGGCGTAGCGGGCGCGTCGGTAACCTACCTGAGGCACGTACCCTTCCTCGGCGCGGAAGCCGTCGCCGTAGTCCTGGTAGGTGGCGCGCCACGTCCATTCTTTCCCGGTGTGTAACCACTCGAGGTTGGCGGCGTGGGAGATCAGGCGCCGTCCGTTCCAGATGGCCTCGAGATCGGGGCGGTTAGGTGTCTCGGTGTCGCTGATCAGCAGCTGGCCAGTGACCTGATCGGTGACGCTGCGATGCCAGACGAAGTCGGGGCCGAGCACCCGGTTGTATCCGCCGCCCGTGATCTCTCTGGCGGTGAGCAGGAGGCCACCGAAGGAGCCGCCGAAGTCGTGGCGGAGGCGGCCGATAAGAACGTTGGATGAGAAATCCTGCGGCGCCAGAGTCGAGCCGGTGGGGCCGGGGACGATGACGCTTCCGCCTCCCCGGTCGTGAGCCGCAAGCACCGTGAAGGTGTTTGCCCCGATTTGGCCCGTGTCGCGCAGTCCCCAGCTGGGATCGGTGATGGTCCTGGTATAGACGGCCTGGATGGGAGTATCGAAAAGATCGACCGACTCCAGAAAGAAGCTTCGCTTCTCCGGATAGAAGAGGGCGAACTGATTGTTGACGGCGATCTGTCCGACGTCGGACTCCACCTGGGAGAAATCGGGGTTGATGGTGGCATCGACCGCATTGTTGGCGTTTGGCGTCCACTTGAAGTCCACGCCGCCGTCGACCTTAGGCGAGCCGTAGGCGAGCGCCGAGCCCGGGCCCGCCTTGGGTGTTCCTTCCTGGCGGCCGGTGAGGTAGGGCGTGGCCACGAAGTGTCCACCGGAAGGAAGTCCGGAGAAGCCGGTGAGCTCACGAGCCTGGCAGATCCAGCAGTTGGAACCCCGGGGAATGGGGCTGCTATGGATGAAGTAGCGTTGATCGCGGGGATAGTTGCGCCAGATGAGGATGCCCCACTCGATCTTCCCGTTCTTGTCGTAGCGCAGCGACGAGAAGGGGATGCGGTATTCGGCGGTCCAGCCGTCGCTGGTAATCCGCGCCGCGGTGTCGTAGAAGAAGTCGGGGGAAAAATCCTCGCTGCCCGTGGCGTCGTCGTACACGGCGTCCGCCTGGTTGCCCCGGTGGTTTACGCGCAGCTCGATTGCGGACCGGCGGTTGTTGCGGGTATCCAGGAAGACCGCCACGTTGTCGTCGGTGCCGATGATGTTGTCGCGCTCGACATAGGGGGCACGGATCTGGTCCGGATGAGGGTCGTAGGCGTGGATGCCGATGTAGAAGTAATGCGAGTCGTAGGTCAGGTAGGCGACGGTCTTGACCTTGGGCGGAGTGTTGTCGCCGGGAAAGGTCTCGAAGAACCGGTCGACCTTAGCCGCTCCTCGCCAGCCAGGATCGTTGAGCTTTCCGTCGATGGTGATCTTCCCCGTGGCCCGCTTCACGAACAGGGGGGGTGGAATCGCCGGTGTGTCGGCCCACAGCGCAGTCACGAATGCGAAGAGGCAGAGCGCGACCGCGAGGCTGCGAACGCGCAGCAGGTCGACTTTCATTGTCCTTTATACGGTAGAAGGGCAGAGGATGTTGCTTGATTCGGAAGGTCGGGTTGCGCCGAGATCAGTCGTCTGAGCCCGGTATCGAGCTCTTGAATGCCGCGAGGGTCGTGGGGCTCACGTGGTGCTCGATTCCCTCCGCGTCCTTTTGGGCCACGCGCTCCGGAACTCCGAGCGAACGAAGGAAGGCCACAACCGTCTCGTGACGGCTGCGGCATTCCATGGCCAGGGCGCGCCCGCGTTCGGTGAGGAAGATCGCGCGATAGGGCTCCGTCGTCACCAGGCCGGCTTTTTGAAGGCGGTTTACCGTTCGATTGACGGTGACGTGCGTCACCCCGAGCCGCTTCGCGAGGTCGACGACCCGGGCACTGCCGGTCTCGGCAACCAAATCGGCGATGGCTTCGACGTAGTCCTCGGCGACTTCGCTCGCATGCTCGCGCCTAGTCTTCGAGAGGTTCTCCGCCTGATGTCTCATGCTCGGGCGGCCTCGCACCCCTTTCGACTTGGGAATTCGCGATCTGTCTTGCACCATCGAGACCCATCCTCGCACACTGTGAGGAATTGACTCTTTCAACAGAAAGTGTAGCATAAGCTACACTGTGTGCGCTGCAGAGTGGAACAGAAGGGGATCATGAGCGAAGAGAAGGGGCAAAGGCCGAATGAGCAGGTCGAAGCCCAAAGCAAGCCCGACCACGGCCTAGAGGCCGCGACAATCCCTAAAGAGGGACATATGTCACTCGAAGGGATGCACGCGACCGTGGAGGTGCCTCACTATCGCGCCAGCTTCTGGCGCAAGTGGCGCGCGTTCGTGGGTCCGGCCATCCTGGTCAGCGTCGGCTACATGGACCCCGGCAACTGGGGAACCGATCTCGCGGGCGGAGCGCAATTCAAGTACGGCCTGCTCTGGGTCGTCGCTCTGGCCAGCTTGATGGCCATCTTCATGCAAATCGTAGCGGCCCGGCTCGGGGTGGTGACCGGCAAGGACCTCGCCCAGTGCTGCCGTGACTGGTATCCGCGATGGACCCGCTGGCCCAACTGGCTGTTCTGCGAAGTGGCGATCGGAGCCTGTGATCTCGCGGAGGTGCTCGGTAGCGCGGTGGCGCTCAATCTTCTCTTCCGGATTCCGCTGCTCTGGGCGGTAATCATCACGGGTTTTGACGTCCTGCTGCTCCTCGCGCTACAGCGATTTGGGATGAGAACGATCGAGGCCGTGGTTCTGATCTTGGTCGCGACCATCTCGATCTGCTACTTCATCGAGATCTTCATCCTGCCGGAGACCCAGCCCAGCTTCGCCGAGATGGGACGGGCGCTCGTCACTCCGAGCCTCGCCCAGGCCGGAATGGCCTTCGTCGCGATTGGGATCATCGGCGCGACGGTCATGCCGCACAACTTGTATCTGCACTCCGCGCTCGTGCAGAGCCGCAAGCTGCAGAAGGACGAAGCTTCGATACGCAGCGCGATTCGCTTCAATACCATCGATTCGGTCGTTGCGTTGACCATCGCCTTCTTTGTCAACGCCGCGATCCTGGTGCTCGCCGCGCTCGTCTTCTACGGTCATTCGAGCGTGGTCGCCGCCGGAGGCCAGATCGTCACCTTCAGCCCCGACAGCGACTGGATCCGGATCGCCTATCTCACGCTGGCGCCGCTCCTGGGGACGGGAGCCGCGAGCCTTCTCTTCGTCGTGGCGCTACTGGCGAGCGGGCAGAGCAGCACCATCACCGGGACGCTGGCCGGCCAAGTGGTGATGGAAGGGTTCATGCATTGGCGGATCAAGCCCTGGCTACGACGCTTGATCACGCGCTCGCTCGCCATCATCCCCGCGGTTCTCATCATCGGCTTACGAGGCGACAGCAGCGTCAACGATCTCCTGACCTTGAGCCAGGTTGTTCTTGCTCTCCAGCTTCCCTTTGCGATGTTTCCACTGCTCCACTTTACGAGCTCGCGCAAGCGAATGGGTGAGTGGAAGCTCGGCAAGCTGCTGCTCATCGCGAGCTGGACCAGTGCCATCCTGATCACGGCGATGGATATCTGGGGCCTCCCGGCTTCCCTCGGAGAGGCCTGGCGTGTAATCATTGGCGGATAACTTTAGGCGCGTTTACCGATGTACAAGACGATTCTGGTCACCCTCGAGGGAACGCAAACGGATCGTGCCATCATCGAGCACGTCAAGGTCCTGGCGAAGCTCGCAAGCAGTCGTGTCGTTCTGCTTCACGTCGCTGACGGCTGGGCAGCGAGGAC
>JBJKRB010000139.1:0-4175 GCA_046704885.1 Thermoanaerobaculia bacterium
CTCGAGCAATCCCACAAGAGCGTGAAAGCGGTCAGCACCAGCGCCCGGCTCGAGTGGAGCCAGGCGCGCGGAGCGATGCGTATCGCCTTGGCCCAGTACCGCCTGCTCTCCGCGGCCGAGCCCACCTCACGCGACGGCTTCCTCGAAGCCGAGAGCCGCTACCGGGGCGGCGTCGGCACCTCGCTCGAGGTCATCGACGCCTTCTCGGCCGCCCTCGACACGTCGGTGAGCGCCATCCAGAGCAAGCTGGCCTGGCGCACCGCGCAAGCGTTGGCGATCCGTTGGGGAGAACAGCCTTGAGCTCGAAAACCTCGTCATTCCGATCCGCGCTCACCCTTCTCTCGATCGCCGGCTTCATGGCGCTCGGCCTCGCCGGCTGCTCGCCGAAGACCAGCGACAGCAGCTCCGAAACGCTTCCGCCCGAACCGACCGCCACCCCGGTCAAAGCCGCGACCGTCGTTCGCACGACGCTCAGCCGGGAGGTGGAGGCCCCGGGGCACACCCGTGCGCTCGTCGAGCAGAAGGTGCGCGCCCCGTTCACCGGGACCTTGACCGCCTTGACCGTGGTCGAGGGCGACCGGGTGACAAAGGGAGAAACGATCGGCTCGATCGTGGCGCGCGCCAGCGAGGCGGCCCTCGCCGGAGCCCGTGAGATGCTGGCGAGCGCCAAGACCGCCGAGGAGAGGGCGGATGCCCGGCGCGCGGTGGCTCTGGCCGAACAGAATCGAATCCAGACTCCCTTGACCTCGGAGGTCTCCGGTATCGTAGTGGCGCTCTCGGCCGCTCCCGGCGACCGGGTGGCGGAAGACGAGGAGCTGGTGAGCGTGGCCGACGCGCGCTCTCTCATCTTCGCCGCCGACGTGTCGCAGAGCGACCTCGCCCAAATTCACCCGGGCGAGGAAGCCACGATCGAGCTTTCCGGCCAGGAGCAGCCGCTCGCCGGAAAGGTTCATGGCCTCTTGACCGGCTCGGCGGCCGACAACCTCACGGCGGTGGTCCGCGTCGACTTCCTCCACTCCCCGCGCGGCGCCACCGTTGGTCTCTTCGGCACGGTCCACATCATCAGCTCCGAGCACAAAGCCGTGACCGCGGTGCCCGCCGCCGCTCTCCTCCGCGATGACGTCTCCGGGATTACCCGCGTCGGCATCATCGAGCCGAGCTCGAAGCTCCACTGGGTCGTAGTCGAAACCGGGCTCGCCGAGAACGGCTTGGTCGAGATCGTGAAGCCGGCGCTCGCGGTCGGCACTCGCGTCGTCACCAAGGGGCAAGTGGGCCTGCCCGAGGGAACACCCTTGGCGGTCGAGCAGTGAACCTCCTGCATCACGCGCACAGCCGCGCCACCGCCATCTACTTGCTCGTCGCCTTGATGGTGGCGGGCGGGATCTACGCGGCCTTTCACCTCCCCTCGGCGATCTTTCCCGAGGTCACCTTCCCGATGGTCAAGGTTATCGCCGACGTCGGCGAGGAGCCGGCGGCGCGCATGATCCCCACCGTCACCCGGCCGCTCGAGCAGGCCGTCGATCGCGTGCCCGGGATGCGCCGTGTCCTGTCGACGACCTCCCGCGGCTCCGTAGAGATGAGCGCGGAGTTCGTCTGGGGCACCAACATGGAAGTGGCGCTCGAGCGCGTGCGGGCGGAGGTCGCGCGCATTCGCCCCGAGCTTCCCCCCGGCGCGAGCGTCGAGGCGGAGTGGATGAACACCACCATCTTTCCCATCCTCGGCTACTCCCTGACCTCTGACACCGTTCCGTTGTGGAAGCTCTCGCAGCTCGCCGAGTACACCCTGAAGCCGGCCTTGATCCGCATCCCCGGCGTGTCGCGCATCCAGATCCAAGGCGAACGGTTGCGCGAGTTTCAGGTCCACCTCGATCTGGCGGCGCTCGCCGCTCGGCACCTCAAGCCCGACGACGTGGTGGCGGCGATCGGGGCCAACAACCAGATTCTGTCGAGCGGTCTGGTGGAGAAGAACCACGAGCTCTATCTGACCCTGGTCGACGGGCGCGCCACCTCGCTCGCGGCGCTGGGCAATATCAACGTTCCGGTGCCGGGCGGAGTTCCCGCCCGCCTCGCCGATCTCGGCACCCTCAAAGCGGCGGACGCAGTCTCGTACGTGCGAACCACCGCCAACGGCCATGAGGCAGTGCTGGTCAACATCATCCAGCAACCGTCGGCCAACACTCTCGACATCGCCAAAGGGGTGAAGCAGCTGCTCGCCACGCACCCCGAGCTCATCCCCAAAGGGGTGAAGTGGCAGACCTTCTACGACCAAGCGTCCTTCATCCGCAACTCGGTGACCGGAGTGCGCGACGCGATCCTGATCGGGGTCGCCCTGGCCGCGCTCGTTCTCCTTCTCTTCCTGCGCGACTGGAAGGTGACGCTGATCGCGGTCCTCATGCTTCCGATCAACGTCGCCCTGGTCCTCCTCGGTCTCGCCGCCACCGGTCAGACGGTCAACCTGATGACCCTGGGCGGCATCGCCGCAGCCCTGGGGCTGGTGGCCGACGACGCCATCGTGGTGGTGGAGAATATCCATCGCCACCGCGAGAACGCCATCTCGAAACACCCGGCACTGAGCGGAACGGTGGAGCTCATGCCGGCGCTCATCGGCTCGAGCCTCTCGACCATCGTCGTCTTCCTCCCCTTCGCCTTCCTCTCGGGGATCGCGGGAGCGTTCTTCAAACCGCTCGCCCTGACCATGGCGCTGTCTCTGATCGGCTCCTTCCTGCTCGCCGCCTTTGCCCTCCCGGCTGTGGTTCGCTGGATGGACCGGCGCTGGGTCGCGGACCCGGAAGAGGTCGCCGAACAGCAGGATGACGAGCGCTCCATGGTTCGCTTCTTCCACCACATCACGGGCTGGGGACCGCTCGCCGCCCTCCTGCTCATCGCTCTCCTGGGCGGAGGCTACTTCCTGTATCGCGCCATCGACACTGACTTCCTTCCGGCCATGGACGAGGGATCGATAATCCTCGACTACTGGACGCCACCAGGGACGTCGCTCTCCGAGACCGACGCGATGCTGCGTATCGCCGAGCGCCAGATCGACGCGCTTCCCGACGTCGCCAGCTACTCACGCCGCACCGGCACGCAGCTCGGCTTCTTCATCACCGAGCCCAACACCGGGGACTACGTGATCAACCTCAAGCCGCGTGGCCAACGAAGACCGATCCAAGAGGTGATGAACGATCTGCGCCAGCGCTTCGCCAAGGTCGAGCCCGCCATCCACACCGACTTCGGACAGCTGATCGAGGATGACATCGGCGACTTGACCGGCGGCGAGCCGCAGCCGATCGACGTGATGGTCTATGGCGAGGATCACGCCCTGCTGGAGAAGACGGCGCGCCGGATCGCGGCCATCATCTCGAAGATCCCCGGCGTCGAGGACGTGTTCAACGGAATCACCATCGCCGGCCCGCCGCTCAACCTGAAGACCCGTCGCGCCGCGCTGGCGCGCCGCGACCTGACGACCGGCGACCTCGACCACGCGGTCAAGCAGGCGCTGGTCGGAACCGTCGCCGGCGATCTGCGCCTGGGCGAGCGTGTGTACGACATCCGCGTCTTTGCCGGGAACAATCACGATCTCTCGAATCTCAACATCCTCCTCGACAACGGCACCCAGGTGCCGCTCGCGACGCTCGCCGACATCTCCACCGGCCCCCCCGAGGCGGAGATCGATCGCGACAACCTCAAGTCGTACTTGGGGGTGACCGCGCGGCTCTCCGGACGCAGCCTGGGAAGCACGGTGGCGACAATCAAGCGCCTCTTGGCGCAGAAGCTCACCCTGCCGGCCGGGATGTCGATCGAGTACGGCGGCCTCTATGCCCAACAGCAGGAGTCGTTCAAGGGGCTCCTCGTGGTTCTCCTCGCCGGGCTCCTCCTGGTCAGCGTCGTGCTCCTCTTCGAATTCGGAGACTGGCGGGCGCCATTCTTGACTGTATTGACCGCGCTCGCCGTCTTGATCGGCGTGTTCGGAGCCCTGATGATCTGCGGCATGACCCTGAACATCACCAGCTTCGTGGGAGCCATCATGATGGTGGGCATCGCCGGCGAGAACTCGGTCTTCGTGATTCATGAAGCGCGACTCGAGCTGCTGCGCGGCAAGACTCCGAGAAGCGCCTGGGCGATCGCCGCAGCCCGGCGTCTGCGGCCGGTGGCGATGACGGTTCTAGCCACCGGCT
>JBJKRB010000140.1:0-3725 GCA_046704885.1 Thermoanaerobaculia bacterium
TTCCCGCTTCTGGGGTCGGGATTGGGGAGCTTCCGGGCCCTCTACCCCTTGGTCGAACCGACGAACATGGCGGATCTCACCTACTTCCACGCGCACAACGACTACGCCGAGCTCTTGATGACGACCGGGCTCGTTGGCGTAGCGATCGTCGCATTGGGTCTTGTCCTTGCCGTCCGCCGGCTATGGAAGGTCGTGCGCGAAGGGCGCCGCACGGAGGACCGTGCCGCCGCCCTCGCCGCCTTCGGCGTTCTCGCGGCACTCGGCTTTCACGAGGCGGTGGCGTTCAGCCTCACTATGCCGGCGGTGATGGTGGCGGCGCTGGCGGTCATTGGTGTCGGTTTGGGAGCGAGTACGGGGAGGCGGAGGCGACACCATCACCACCATGACATAGAGCTCGATTCAGGCGCCGACCAGTTGAACGGCGCCGGGGACGACGTTGCCGCCGGCGAGCGGCCGGATCTCCAGCCGGTGAAGCTCGTAGCGATCGACGGCGACGGTTAGGGTGACGGTTTCCTTGGAGTGAACGGGCCGGGCGGCGACCTCCTGACCATCCCAGACGAAGGAGACAAGGGAGTTGCGGGGGGCACTGGCGATGGAGATTTCGATCTGCTGTGCTCCGCTTCCGGTCACGAGCGTGAGCGAGGGCCTGCCCGCCTTGAAGCGCCAGTCGATCGGGTTCCACGCCTGGGCCGCGATGTCGCCAAGGGCCGCCGCTCTTCCGGCGTCGTGGTGCTCCGCCTCTCTCAGAATTAGGGTGGCGCGACGGTAGGTTGGAGAGCTCTGGAGGCTCGGATCGACCTGCTGCAGTGCCTCGTGCGCGGTTCCCATCTCTCCCTGCCGGGCCGCGGTTTCGGCCTTGAAGATCCAGTAGGCGTTCCACCCCTCTCCCCAGAGGGATTGCGCCCGGCGCTCGAGGCGCTCGGCGCGGGGAAGGTTGCCGGCGGCGAGAGCCGCGAAGGCGGCTTCAGGAATGGAGAGGTCGTCGACCCCGGCGGCGAGGCGTCCGATGACGCTCTCGGAGAGCGGGCAGTCACGGATCTGACACTGATCGAGGGTCCAATCGAGCCATCCCTTGAAAGCCTTCACGTCCGAGGAGTTGGCGAGCCCTGGCGGCGCCTCCTTGAGCGCGAGGTCGATGATCGTCGCGAACCGCTGGTCGGGAGGAGCTTGATGCACGATCGACATCATGGTGGCGCGGGCGAGCTCGTTACGACCCGTCGCTAGCGCCTCTTCCCCCTTGGCGAGATCCCGCTTCAGTTGATCGTGGAGGGCATCGAACCAGCGGCGGCGCGCCATCTCGTACTTCGCCCAGTCCCGCTCCCGTGCGTAGATGGTCTCGACGGTCTTCCAGGCCTCGGCTTGATCGGGGACCAGAGAGTAGGCGACCTCGGGGCTCGGAGCGGCCGCGAGCCAGGAGGCGGCGAGCAGGTCGAACGTGTCGGGATTCTGGAAGGCCCGGCGCAAGAGATCCTCGGCGTCGCGTCGCCCCGCCGGAGTCAAGGAGAACCAGCTGTCGAGAGTCGCCGCGGCGCGAAAACGCAGAGGCTCGAGCTGCCCCGGACCGAGGCGCTCGGACGCTTCGAGCGGATCGAGCCACGGCTTCTTGTCATAGTAGATGTTCGCGTCGTCCTTGCGCCGCCCCTCGAGATATCGCGAACCGCCGAGGATCATGGCCGCTTCCCAGGAAGCTGGTTGATGAGCCATGGCGTCGGTCGCCAAGCGGCGCGCCAGCTCGAGGCGCTCGATGCTTCGCTTGCGCTCTTGTTGCCGCTCGCCGGGAGGCAGCCGCCCGACCCAGCTCGGGTCGAGCTCGTCGGCGAGGATCGCGCGCGCCAGGAGGAGTCGAGCCTCGACGGCGCTGGGCTCGCGCGCGAGATCGGTCGCGAGCTCGGGGTGTCGGGTAGCGGCTCCGGTGGAGGCGGCGTCCCGTTGCAGCTCCTCGCCGATATTTCTCCGCTGCTCGCGATGGCTGTACGCCGTAGCCGCAAGGAGCAGCGCCAAGGCGAGAAGTCCCAAGCGCAGGGACCCTTTGCCCTTGCCCCGGGAATCTTCTGTCGAGCTGCCGTGCATCTCACCATATAGTAATCGAGCTTTGGTTTTGATTGCGCTTGGTCCGATCTGGAGGGCGCTCCCTCTGTCTCGCTACGGCAGGGGATGAGGGATGCGGGCCAAGTCTAGGTTTCGCAGGTTTTCGTCCGCTGCGTTGGTTGCATGGAGCGCGGTGATCGTGTTCCTCCTGCTGTTGCCGGGGGGCGACCTGCCGGCCGTTCCCGGATGGGTGCCGGCGCTCCTCGCCGCGATCTCCGACAAGCTGGTCCATTGCGGTCTCTTCTTCGTTTGGGCCGGGCTCGCCGCAGGGGCGGGCGAGAGGATCTACGCGAGGCGCAATTTGGCCGCGATCTTTCTCACCGCGGTCGCCCTTGGCGGGCTGCTCGAGCTGGCTCAGGCATGGGTGCCGGGGCGAGACCCTAGCTGGGGGGACCTCGCGGCCGACGCCTTCGGCGCCCTGCTGGCCCTCGTCGTCCTCGCGGGCCTCGCGGCCTTTCGGGTGCGACGCGATCCCTGCAAGCAAGGGATATCCTCGCGTTCGTGAGCCTTCTCGATCGTTGGCGGCCCCCGCGCATGGGCGTCGATGGCGATCTCGCGTGGGTGCTCCGTTGCGCTTACGGAGCTAGCGCTTCCGTCGCCACGAAACTCGAGCGACCACCTTCGGGAGATCGGGCTGCAGCGCTTGCGCTCGAGCTCCGTCTGGCGGCACGAATCGTCTCGAGGTGGTCCCGCCAGGAGCTCGACGCTTGGTTGGGCGAAGCCTCGGCGGGACGGTTGGTCGCGTCGCACCGCCAGGCCGTGGCCTCCGGGCTCCGGGTCGAAGCGGCCTTCGCGCAGCTGGTCGCAGATGCGGAGGCGAGCGGAGTGGTCCTCGTTCCCCTGAAGTTCGCCGCTCTCGTGGCCTCTGGGGTCATCGAGCCGGGGGAACGCGAGGTCTCCGATCTCGACGTCCTGGTCGCGGAGGACCGTCTCCCGATCTTGCAGCAGAACCTGATCGCGGCGGGCTACCGGTCCTCGGGCGTTCGCGGCTATGAGCATCATCCGAGCGCCCTCATCACTCCGCTGGGCGTCTCTCTCGAGCTACACCGCAGCCTTCCCGAGGTAGGGGAGGGCGTTCACGGCGCCACGTTCGAGGAGATTCTCGCCGCCGGGCTTCTCGCCGAGAAAGGGCCCAAGGGAGTGGTTCGTCTCCCGAGCGGCGAGCTAATGGCGATCCACGCCGTGGCTCACGGCTTTGTCCAGCATGGTGCGGGCCCGAAGGCCTATCCGATGTCGCGCCTCTTCGCCGATCTCATCGATCTCGGCTTTGTCGATGAGCGGCGAGGGCCACGCTTGTCCGCCGCTCTCCTTCGCTGGGTTTCCGGAATCGAAGAGGGCGAGGTCGAGGCGCTGGCCGGGCTCTGCGCCTGGCTCGCCAGCGGAGCGGCTCCGGAGAGCGGGGAGAGCGAGGAGGGCATGGACGAGAGTGGAGGTCTTCACGGCGAGGCCCGGCGGGTGCGCGACCACTGGCTTGCGGGCGTCCTCGAGCCCGCTTACGGCGAGGCCCTCAAACTGGTGGCCTCGGTCGCGTCCTCGCCGGCCGCGGGAACGGGGCGTTGGCGCTGGGCCTTGCGCGGCGGCTGGGAAGCACTGGCTCTCACCCGATCCCAGATCGACGCCATCTACGGGCGGCCGCG
>JBJKRB010000141.1:0-14421 GCA_046704885.1 Thermoanaerobaculia bacterium
ACGAGGGCAACAAGCTCATGAGCGCTGGCAAGTACGCCGAGGCGCGGGCCAAGTACGAGAAGGCTCTCGCCCAGCTTCCCGACAAGCAGAAGCCGGTGGTGCTCCGCGGCATCGCTCAGACCTACTATCAGGAGAAGAACCTCGACCAGGCGCTGGCGACCCTGAAGCAGGCACTGGCGCTCGAGCCGAAAGACCCGGCGACGTTGCAGCTGATGGCGACCCTCCTCGTGGATGCGAACCGCGAGGATGAAG
This sequence comes from Thermoanaerobaculia bacterium, assembly GCA_046704885.1. Classification (GTDB taxonomy): domain Bacteria; phylum Acidobacteriota; class Thermoanaerobaculia; order Multivoradales; family JBJKRB01; genus JBJKRB01. The sequence goes on from JBJKRB010000141.1 coordinate 253, forward strand.
CAAAGAAGTACCTGGACGAGATCCCCGCTGGCACCACGCTCGATCCCAACACCGCGCTCAATATCGGTATCAAGCTCTACAACGAAAAGAAGTACGACCAGGCCTTGGCGGAATTCAATCGGGTTTTGGCTTCCCAGGCGAGCCTGGCGGACGGTTACTACTACCGTGGTCTCACCTATCTGGCCCAGGGTAACAGCGCCAAGGCCAAACCCGATCTCGAGAAGTATCTCTCGCTCGCCCCCGCCGGCCCTCACGCCACCGAGGTCAAGGAGTTCCTGAAGTCGCTGTGAGGTTCGAGTCTCTCGCCGGATCGAATCAGATGAGACGAATTGCCCTGCTTGCTTTCGCCGTCGCTTCGACGGTCATCGTCGGGCTTTGCCCGGGAACGGGGTGCGTCGCCGCGGCCGCCTCCACTCAAGTGGCGCCGGCGCGCGGCGATGACCTCATCCTGATCACCATCGATACCCTGCGGGCGGACGCCCTCGAGTACGCCGGCAACAAGATCGCCAAGACTCCCAACCTCGACCGATTGGCGGCGGAAGGGCGGGACTTCACCTTCGCTCATGCGCAGAACGTGGTGACGCTGCCTTCGCACACCAATATCCTCACCGGGCTCTACCCCTTTCAGCACGGGGTGAGAGACAACACGGGCTTCGTTCTCAAGAGCTCGGTGCCCACGATGGCGACGATACTGCACGCCGCCGGATATGAGACGGCTGCCTTTGTGTCGTCCTTTACCCTCGACTCGCGCTTCGGCCTGAATCGCGGTTTCGACGATTACGACGACCACTATCGCCGTGGATCGAACCCCAGCCAGTTCGTCATTCCCGAGCGCCGCGGAGACAAGACGGTGGCGGCGGCCTTGAAGTGGTGGAAGGCGCACGCCGGCCACAAGCGGTTCATGTGGGTCCACCTCTATGACCCGCACGCGGCCTACGACCCGCCGCCCCCCTTCAAGCAGGAGTACGCGAAGCATCCCTATCTCGGCGAGGTCGCGGCGACGGATTCCTTTCTCGGTCCGCTCCTCAAGCCGTATCTGAACGGCAAGGAGCCACCGGCCGTGATCGTCATGACCGGCGACCATGGAGAATCCCTGGGCGAGCACGGAGAGGCCACCCACGGGCTCTTTGCCTACGAGGCGACCCTTCACGTTCCCTTGATTCTCTGGGGACCTGGGGTTCCCAAGGGCGTTGACGGCCGCTTGGCAAGGCATATCGACATTCTTCCCACCGTTCTCGACCTGCTGGGGGTGGCCGCTCCGCCACGCCTGCCCGGCCGGTCGTTGCTCGCTCCATTGCCGAAGCGGCCGATCTTCTCGTACTTCGAGGCGTTGACCACGAACCTCAATCGAGGTTGGGCGCCGCTCTACGGCATTCTCCAGGGGCACACGAAGTACATCGACCTGCCCATTCCCGAGCTCTATGACCTGACCGCCGACCCCAACGAGCATCACAACATCATCAAAGCAGAGCCGAAGGTCGCCGCCCGGCTCAAGGCGGAGATCCCCGCCGAAGCGCTCGAGCCGGCGGTGCGCAACACAAAGGTCTCCTCGGACACTCTCGCCAAGCTCCGCAGCCTCGGCTACTTGAGCGGTCAGGAGGAGGCGCCTCAACGCAAGAAGTACACGCGCGCCGACGATCCGAAGGTTCTGATCGGGCTCGATCAGAAGATCCATCGCTTGATCGATCTGTACTCGCGCGGCCACTACGAGGAGGCGGTCAAGGTTGGACGCGAGGTCATCGCCGAGCGCCCCTCGATGGCGGAAGGTTACGACGACCTCGCCCTAACCTTGCGCCAGATGAATCGCGATGACGAAGCCATCGCTCTGCTGCGCAAGGCGATCAAGAGGGGAGTGGACAGCGAGTCACTCAAGCGCCAGCTCGGCCAGGCCCTCGATGAAATGGGGCATCCCGAGGAGGCTCTAGAGGTTCTTGGTCCCTACCGCAAGAGCGGTACGATCGAGACACGCCTTGCCTACGCCGTGGCCCTCACCGACGCGGGCAAGAACGCCGAGGCCAGGCAGGAGCTCGAGGGAGTACGTAAGGACGATACCGAGAACCCGGAGGTCTACGAGAATCTCGGGATCGTGGCCCTACGCCAAGATCAGGTCGAACAGGCGCGCGACTTCCTGCGGCATGCGCTCTCCCTCAATCCTGCCCTTCCCATCTCGCTCAACACTCTGGGCGTGGCGCTCTTTCGCCTGGGTCAGCCGGAGGCGGCGCTCGATTCCTGGCAGAAGTCGGTCAAGCTCGACCCCAAGCAGTACGATGCGCTGTTCAATATCGGATTGGTGGCGGCGCACCTGGGGCATCGGGAGCGGGCGATCAAGGCGTTCGAGCAGTTCATCAAGACCGCGCCACCGGATCGCTTCGCGCCCGACATCAAGACCGCCAAGAAAGCACTCTCGGAGCTCCAGGGATGACTCTGCGGCGCCCTCCCGCCATCCTGCCTGTCACCCTGTCGGTATCACTGCTCGTGGTCCTGAGTCTCCTGGCTCTGGGCTGCAAGCGACAAACGGCGGCGAAGGCGAAATCCCCCGCGCCAGCGGCCGCCAAGGAGCCGGTCGTCGGCCCCTTTCCTGACGCGCCGGTCTTCCTCATCTCGGTCGACACCCTGCGCTCCGACCACCTGCCGGTCTATGGCTATCACAAGGTCGAGACGCCGGCGATCTCCGCTCTCGCTCAATCGGGAATCGTCTTCGAGCACGCTTACAGCCAGGTGCCGCTGACCTTCCCGTCGCATACGTCGATCCTGACCGGGCAGCTGCCGATCCATCACGGCATTCGTGACAACCAGGGGTACTCGCTGGACGTCACCGCCCATCCATTCTTGCCCCTGCTGCTGCATGCGCACGGTTACACCACCGGAGGCGCGGTCTCGGCCTACGTGCTGCGCGCGGCGACGGGGCTGGCCAAGGGATTCGACTTCTACGACAGCAATTTGAAGCCGCGTGAAGGCGAGAGCCTGGGAACGGTGCAGAGAAAGGGAACCGAGACCGAGAAGGTGGCGCTCGACTGGATTGACAAGCATTACCAGAAGCCGCTCTTCTTCTTCCTCCATCTCTACGAGCCTCACGCTCCTTACGATCCTCCCGAGCCCTTCGCGTCTCGCTTCGCCTCGCCCTACGACGGTGAGATCGCCACCGCCGACGCGATCATCGGCGATTTCTTCAAGCACCTGAAACAGTTGGGGCTCTACGACCGCTCGATCATCATCTTTCTTTCCGATCACGGCGAGGGCCTCGGGGAGCACGGCGAGCAGGAGCACGGGATGTTTCTCTACCGCGACACCCTGCAGGTGCCGCTGATCCTCAAGCTTCCCGGCGGCGACCTCGGGGGAACCCGAGTGGCGGCTCCCGCCGAGCTCGTGGACGTCTTTCCGACGGTCTGTCAGCTTCTCGGCATGAAGGATCCGAGCGGAATCGACGGCCATTCCCTGTTCACGCTGATGGCGCCCAGTCCGCCTCAGCACCTGCTCTATGCCGAAACCTACTATCCCCAGATCCACTACGGCTGGAGTCACTTGACGTCGATGATCCGTGGTCACTACCAGTTGATCTTTGGTCCCATGCCGCAGCTATTCGACCTCGCGACGGACCCCGGAGAGCTGCACGACGTCTCCCACCAGGACCGCAAGGTGGCGGTGCAGTTGCATCAGGCGCTCGAAAAGTTCCAGGAGAACTGGGCGCCACCCAAACCCGCGAATGCGGAGACCGCGCACAAGCTCGAGGCGCTGGGCTATCTGGGAGGCGTTGCTCAGACCAGCGGGCCGTTACCCGATCCCCGCACCAAGCTCAAGGTCATCGCCGACGTGGACAAGGCCTTCGCCGATCTCAACGAGCAGAAGTATGGCGAAGCTCTTCCGCTCCTCGAGAAACTGGTGAAGGAAGACCCGCAGATGGTCGACGTCTGGAGCTTCCTCGCCGCGGCTCAGCACCGCTTGGGGCGGGACAAGGAGGCCTTGGCGACCTACCGCAAGGCGCTGACCATGACCCATGGGTCGCCGCAGCTGCTCCTCGCGACGGCAACGCTCCTCTATCAGATGGGTAGGCTCGACGAGGCGGAGCGCCATGCCGAGCTCTCGCTCTCCAGCGATCCGCAAGGGGCCTACGACCTCATGGTCCGCATTGCCCTGAAGCGGGGGGATGAGGCTCAGGCGATGAAGCTCATGCGTGCCGCGGTGGATAAGGGTGTCGCCACCGAGCTCGTACGCCAGCAGCTGGCGAAGCGCCTCGATGAGGCGGGCCATCCCGAGCAGGCGATCGCCCTTCTGCGTCCGGTGGAGGAGGATGGGGCGCCGCCGACCCTCAACACCCTGGCGATGGCGCTCTCCGACGCGGGCAAGAACGAGGAGGCGATGAAGCTCTTGGGTCGCTCCCTCGCCCAGGACGAGAGAATGGCGCAGACCCAGGAGTATCTGGGCATCGTGTCCCTGCGGCTCGACAAGGCGGACGAGGCCCGCGGGTACCTGGAGCGCGCCGTCAAGCTCGACCCGAAGCTTGCGAACGCCTGGAACACCCTGGGCGTGGCCCTGTTCAGAACCGGGGGAGCGGAGCCGGCGCTCGCTGCGTGGCAGCGGGCCGTGCGCCTCGACCCGACCCTCTATGACGCGCTCTTCAACATGGGGCTGGTGGCGGCGAGCACCGGACACATGGACCAAGCCCGCAAGGCCCTGCGCCAGTTCGTGGCCACCGCGCCCAAGGACCAGTTCGGACCGGACATCGCGAAGGCAAAAGAAGCGCTGACCCACCTCGGAGGCTGAGAGTGCGATCGCATCGTCTTCTGGTTGTCGCCCTGCTGGTCACGATGCTCGCCGGGGTCGCCTGCCGGTCGAAACGGCCGGCCAAGGTAGGGCCCTTCATCAAGGCGCCGGTCGTGCTGATCTCGATCGACACGCTGCGCTCCGATCACCTCCCCCTGTACGGATACACCGGCGTCGCGACGCCCGCGATCGATGCCCTGGCGCACGACGGCGTGCTCTTCGAGCGGGCATACAGCCACATCCCGCTCACCCTGCCGTCGCACGTGACGATTCTCACCGGACTGTTGCCCACGGAAACGGGCATTCGCGACAACGTCGGCTACCACTTCGACGGCGACAAGATGCCGTATCTTCCGCGTCTCCTCGGCGCCGACGGCTATCAGACAGGCGCCGCCGTGTCGGCCTTCGTGCTGCGCGCCGAGACGGGGCTCGCGCATGGCTTCGATTTCTACCAGTCGGCGATCGATGTCCGGGTGAGCGGAACGCTCGGAGAGAGCCAGCGTACCGGAACCGCGACCCTCGCCGTGGCCGAGCCTTGGCTCGACAAGGCGGCGAGCGATGGCAAGCCGTTCTTCTTCTTCTTCCACATTTACGAGCCACACCGTCCGTACAATCCGCCGGAGCCCTTCCTCTCGCGCTATGGCAAGACCTACGACGGGGAGATCGCGGCCGCCGACGCGGTCATCGGCGATCTCATCGCGCGGCTCAAGAAGCTCGGCGTCTACCGGAAGGCGATCGTCATCCTGCTCTCCGATCATGGCGAGGGGCTGGGCGATCATGGCGAGCAGGAGCACGGCATTCTCTTGTACCGCGAAGCGATTCAGGTTCCTTTGATGATCAAGCTTCCCGACGAGAAACTGGCAGGAACAAAGGTCGCGGAACCGGCGGAGCTCAGCGACGTGACGCCGACGGTCTTGAGCTTGGTCGGCCTCAAGGTGCCCAAGGGCGAGAACGGCCGTGATCTCTTCACGCTCGATCAAGCGGGCTCCGCGCCGCGTGACATCTACTCCGAGACCTACTATCCGCGCATCCATATGGGTTGGAGCCCGCTCACCTCGATGATTCGTGGCGACTACCAGCTGATCTGGGGACCGGACCCCGAGCTCTACGATCTCAAGACCGACCCGGGGGAGCACGACAACCTCATCCACAAGGATCGAAAGATCGCGGCCAGCTTGCGCCAGGCGCTTCGTCCCTACCTGACGCCACTCGCGCCGCCGTCGAGCTCCGATGCAGAGACTACGCGGCGTCTCGAGGCTCTGGGATACCTGAGCGGCGGCGCGGCGCTCACCGAGACCGCGGGGCCGCTTGCCGACCCCAAGAAGCAGATCGGAACGCTCAAGGATTTTGGCGAGGCCTTGCACCTGTTTACCGAGCAGAAGTTCGCGGCGGCGGTTCCCCTGTATCAAAAGCTGGTGAAGGAGAACCCCTTGATGCTCGACGCTTGGGAGAATCTGGGTACCGCTCTTCAACGCCTGGGGCGCCGGCAGGAGGCGCTCGCCGCCTTCGAGCAGGCGATGAAGATCTCAAAGGGGGCCCCTTACATCGCGCTCGGCACCGCCTCGGTGCTGATCGATATGGGACGCTACGACGAGGCGCGCAAGCACGTCGAGCTCGGGGTCCAGACCAGTCCCTCGGTGGCGCACAACATGCTCGCGCAAATCGCCCTGGCCCAGGGAGATCTGCCCACCGCCGAGAAGCAGGCCAAGGCGGCGATCGCGGCGCGCGGTTCGCGCATTGGCCCCTTGGTAACCCTTGCCGCGGTGCAGCAGAAGGAGGGGCACCTGAAGGAGGCTCTCGCCACGGTCGCTAAGGCGCAACAGGACCTCGAGGCGATGGCGGGGGCCCATCCCCGTTTCCCCGGCCTCTATATGTTGAAGGGCGACATCCTGGCGCGAACCGGCGATGGTGCCGGGGCCGAAGCGGCGTTCAAGCGGGAGATCTCGGATTATCCGGCCGATCCCAAGCCCTATTCGAGGCTCGCGGCACTCTACGCCGCGGAAGGTCGAGGTCAGGATGCTGTCGACGCTCTCCACCAGATGGTCGAGGCCAACCCGGAATCACCGGCGGCATACGGTGAGGCCGTCAAGGGGCTGAAGATGCTGGGCGACCCACGCAGCGCCGTCGGCCTCCTCAACATGGCGATGCACAAGTTCCCAGACAGCCAGCTGCTCCGCAACCTCGCCAAGAAGAATTAGCCTCGAGCTCAGCCGCGGATTGGTTCCGCCAGTGCGACGAACTCGACACCGCCCAGTGGTCCGCTCAGTCCTGCGAGTGTGAGGTATCGGGCAGCGAGATCGAAACGGCTGGGCTCTCCGAGCATGCGATAGCCGCACGAAGTCAGGTAGCTCTCGAGCCCTCCTTCGGGCACTCCCCACAGCATCCCCTCGCCGCGCGCTTTGAGGGCAGCGACCTGTAACCGGCCCATCTTGCCCAGCTTGACGCGCCCCCTCTCATCAACCAGAGCGTAGGTGAAGAGGAAACGGCTGCCCTTGCCCGTAGAGGTGGCGACAGCGGCGAAGATGCAATCCACGGTCTCGGGCTTCAGGAACTCGAGCAGCCCCTCGGCCACGACCATCGTCTTGGCATCGACGTTCCAACCGGCTCGATCAGCGAGGGCAGACCCGAGGTCTCCGGCCTCGAGGTCGAAGGCGATGAATCGGAGGTTGGGCGGGGTTGCGCCTTTCTGTTCGAGCGCCTTGCGCTTGGCCTTCTGGCTCGCCGGATGGTCGAGCTCGACAAAGGTCACCTCGGGGTGCACGGGCGCGAGCCTCATCGCGAGCGTGTCCAGTCCGGCTCCAAGAATCAGCACCTGCGTGGCGCCCGCGGCGAGCGCTTCGTCGACCTCGTCCTGGACTACTCTCTTGCGCAGGAGAAGATAGGCGATGTGACCAGGCGCCATCTTGCCCTCGACGAAGCCGATGAAGCCTCGGTACCAGCGCCGGCGCGCCAGCCACAGATGCCGCGGTTTCAGACTTCCATCCGCAAGCAAGAGCTCTGTCATCGCCGCGGCCAGGCCAGGCGGGAGCAATGCTCCATAGGCCGGATCCATCGCTTTGAAGAGGACCGCGGCCGCTACCTTGGCGGCGGTCCGGCTGGCGCGATTCCTCCTCATGGTCCTAGCTGTCCACTTTGCTGCAGGCGAGTATACGCGCCTCCGCGTTGGGAGCTCGGACGTATGCGGGAGCCAGTGATAGTAGGATGAGCTCGCACCTAGATAACCGGGAGCATGCCGCTCGCGGACGAAACGATCAAGGAAGGGTGCCAATGCTCAAAGCGCGGTCTAGTCTGAGCTCATTCGTCCTGATGGCTTTCGTGGCGGGGGCGATCGCCTGCCCCCTGGCGGCAACCACCGAACCCTCCTTGACCGCGGTCCCCGGTCTCGGTTCTGCCGCTTTCCCGACCTCGACCAAGTCGGCCGCGGCACAGAAGACGTTCATCCGAGGGTTGCTCCTGCTCCATCTCTTCGAGTACCCGCGCGCCGCCAGGGAGTTCGAGAAGGCGGAGAAGCTCGATCCCGGCTTCGCCATGGCCTACTGGGGCGAGGCGATGACCTTCAACCATCCGGTCTGGAACCAAGTGGACGTCGCGGCGGGACGAAGAGCGCTCGAAAAGCTCGGACCGACACCAGCGGCGCGCGCCGCAAAGGCCGGCACGGAACGGGAGAAGGCGTACCTGGCGTCGCTCGACATCTTGTACTGGAGTAAAGGAACCAAGAAGGAACGGGACGCACGGTATTTGGCGGTGACGGAAAAGCTCGCCAGGGCGTATCCCTGGGACAACCAAGCCCAGCTCTTCTATTCCCTCGCTCTCCTCGGGAGCTGCGAGGGGGTACGCGACGTCCCGGTGTACTTGAAGGCAGCGGCAATCGCCAAGGGCGTCTTTGAAAAGAATCCGGACAGTCCCGGAGCGGCCCACTACTGGATCCATGGAATGGACGATCCGGCGCACGCCGCGGGCGCCCTGGTGGCGGCGCGGGCTCTCTCCAAGATCGCGCCGGACGCCGCCCACGCGCAGCACATGACATCCCATATCTTTACCGCGCTCGGCATGTGGAATGACGTGGTGAAGGCCAATCTCCGCGCTACGGCGGTGGTCAATCGCGAGCGCGCCGCGGCGGGGAAGAGCCCGGCCCATTGCGGCCATTACAACTTTTGGCTCGAGTACGGATATCTGGAGCAGGGTCGTCCGGCGGCGGCGCGAGGGGTTCTCGTCGCCTGTCGGGATCAAGCGATGGCCGCGGGCCAGCCTCCCGCGACGGACGCGACCGACCCAGACAGTGGTTGGATGTTCTCGGCCCTCGGAATGTGGTCCCGCTACATTCTCGATACGAGCGATTGGAGCGGCCCAGAGGTGGAATGGACTTTCGATCTGGGGAAGGCATGGGCCGCACGGGTAACCGCCGACTTCGTGCGCGGCTTTACCGCGGCGCAACGGCACGATAGGAAAGGGCTGAGAGAAGCGCTGGCTACATTCAAGGCGAATCGCAAGAGCCTGACCGTCGCTCTCGAGAAGGAGCCGGAGCCGAGCGCCGAGAACAGCGAGCTCGAGAAACGCGTGGCGATCCTCGAGATCGAGCTCGAAGCGCTCCAAGCTCGGGAGGAGGGGAAGCCCGAGGCCGAGATCGAGCTCTTGCGCAAGGCGACGAAGATCGAAGATTCGATGCCGTACGAGTTCGGCCCGCCCTTCATCGACAAGCCACCCTACGAGCTTCTGGGCGAGGAGCTCCTTGCCCAGAAGCGGCCCAAGCAGGCGATCGCCGCGCTCGCCGACGCGATCAAGCGCACCCCGCGTCGCACCGCGCCGCTTCTGGCCCTCGCGCGAGCCCAGAAAGCGGCGGGGGAGAGTACCGCGGCGGAGGCGTCCTACAAAGAGCTGCGGTCGATCTGGGAGCACTCCGAGGCGGGTTATCTCGAGGCGCGCGAGGCGGCGGGTCAGGGAAACTAGAAGAGAAACCGGATCAAGCATCCAGCGCGCATCGCGCAGTCGAGGTGCCTGGGAAACGCCCCACGGCGGATGGTGGTGGTGGGCGCTTCGGAGTTGGTTTATGGGCCCAAGTCTCTGCGCGCGCTGAGCAGAAGCGCCCGCAGGGGGTGTAGCTACAGACGTCCTTATGAGAGGACGATCCGGGCTATAGAGGCTCTCAAGGATTCTCTTAAATCATTCATTATCAGTTTGTTACGAGCGGATCGGTTGTCTGGCATGGATCATGGAATAGAGGAGCCCCAGGAGGTACGGAACCATGAAACGAACCTTGACCTCGACCCTCTTCATTCTCGCTCTGTTGCTGGCGCCAGCCCTGGCGCAGCCGGCCGCGGCCCAGGTCTACGGCGGCCTTTCCGTCGGAGGCTGGTTCCGGGTCGGCCCAGTGAGCCTCTCCCTCGCCTTCGGCGCTCCCTTCGAGGGCGCGGCGCCCGGGTACTACTACCGCCTGCCGGTCAGCTACGGCTACCTCGTACCCCCGTGCCGGGACGCATTCCGCCTGGGTCCCTACATCTACTATGACGCCAGCTGCTCCGCGATGGCGCGTTTTCTCGGCTACTACCACCAGCGGCCGGATCTGCTCTTCCAGGCTTACGCTCCGCCCCCGATCTGGCGCGGCGTCTTCTACAGGAGCCGCTATGACGCCTATGGGCGCTTCGGCCGGTATGACCGCTATGACCGGTACGGGGCGCGCGGCGACCGCGACTGGCGTCGCGATGGGCAGCGCGAGCGCGGCCGCGCCTGGTCGCGAAGCGAGCGGCGGGAGTATTACGAACACCATGGGCTCTCGCGCCGCGAGGCATACCGTCACCGCAGTGAGCGTGACCGTGAACATGGCCGTGACCGGGGACGCGATCGCGGCGAACGATGGCGCCATCACCGCTAGGTGGTGAGGGGAAGAGGGTCCCCGCTCACGATTGGCGCGCCGAATCGTTACAGACGGTGTCGAGAATTCGGTAGAGTCCCCGTTTCGGAAGCCGCCGGAAGCCGTTCCAGGCGAGGCGCGCCAGCGTCCCGTCAGCGAGGAGACGGTCCAGCGTCGTCGCGAAGCGAGCGGGATCGCCCTGATCGAATGCGGCGCCACGAGCGAGAAGGTAGCTTCGATTGTGGACCTCTTGGCAGCCGACCGGTGGCGCGAGAAGGAGCGGAATGCCCAGCGCCGCGAAGAAGCTGAGCTCGCTCGGCTTGGTCCAGAGAACGTCGGTCCGGGCAAGGGACTGGTTGAAATCTGCGAAATAGGTTGTCAGGTCGAGCGAGTGGAGCACGCGAACTCCTTCGAACTCTAGACCGGCCGCGCGTACCGCCACGGAGAGTTGTTCCGCGGTCGCCTCTCGCACGCCCGCAACCAGGACGATCTCGAAGCGTCGGTCCTCGACGCCGGGGCGCAAGGCTTCAAGCAGTCGCTTGGCAAGGAGGGTTTGTGCCCCGGCTCCGCCCACGGCGATGGTGATCCGCACCGGTTGATCACAGGTGTGCGGGATCGTCCCCAACGCCTCTTCGGCTCGATTCCAGATGTCGGAATCTCCATCCATCTCGCGAGCGAGGCGGGCGAGGCGGCGGGCGAGATTCTCGCGCAGGAGCGACAAGCGACGCCCACCTAGCAGCTCCGCGGGTAGGGGGAAGCCAGTCGTCTTGATCATCTCTGGGCGTACGCCGTAGCTGATGAGCCGGCGGGTCGCCTGGGTGCTCGGAGTGAGGTAGCGAACGTGTGTGGTCTCGGGTTCTGAGGGCGCCCAGGCGCGACTGACGTCGGCGTCGGTCACGACGCACCAGGTCCGGTCGTAGGGCAAGCAGTTGGCGGCCAGGGCGGGCACGAAGAAAGTGGTCAGCAATGGAGCTTGGGCGGCCGCCGCTTCTCGAGCGGGGCCAGCGGCGAACCCGCAGCGGGCGAGAAAGTCGAGGGCCTGAACTTCGGGAAAGACCAGGGACGAGGGGCGGTCGGCATCAGCGTTCTCGATGCGCGTGATCCACTCGAGCAGGGGCGCGACAAGAGAAGAGGAGGCGCCTCCTTGCGACGCCCGCGACAAGCCTTCATAGATGCTCCGGGAGAGACTCCAGATCATTGCTTCAGTGCGACCCGCCAGGGGGGGCGAGTCGACCCTGAGGACCCGAGTCGAAACCGCATCGGCGAGAGCATGCGCGGCTCGAAGGTGGCCGAATCCCATCTCCGCCGCCGCGATCACCGGCCGGCGCGGCCAGACTTCCTGCAACTCCTCGGTCATCGGCAGCAAGGGAGGCGAATGGGTCAGCGTCGCGGAGCCGTCAGCCAACGACCGCGGTGAGGAGATGGACGAGGATCGGGGTCGTCACGATCCATCGCGCCACGAACCCGGATCCAATTCCCAGCGCGGCGCCAGCGACGACGTCGAGGGGATAGTGCGCGCCGAGATAGATCCGTGAGACGCCGATACCGATGGCGAGCACCAGACAGACCGCCGCGATGAGGTGACCCTCCCCGGCAAGAGCGCAGGCAACGGCAAATGCCACCGCGGTATGACCGGAAGGGAAAGAGAACTCGTCGGGTTCGTGAATTCGGGCACAGAAACCGGCGAGCCCCACCGAAGGACGCGAGCGCCGTGCAAGCCGTTTGAGGGGCTGGAAGATGGCGGTGGCGAGAAGGGCGCTGATGGCGAGCAGGGCCATGCGCCGGAGGCCGTCGCTCCCATTGAGCCCGAAAGCGAGTCCGATCGCCACCCAGCTCTCCGTGTCACCTAGCCTGGTAACCGATCGCATGAAGCGGGTCAAGCTCGCCGACTCGATCCTCACCATGAAGAGCAACAGGGTGCGATCGAAGGCGGCGAGCCGGTTCATCGTCTCTCAGTTTGAAGTTGTTGCCTGGTGCTCAGCCGGCGGCCCATCGTCGTGCCTCTCGAGCGGGTGTTAGACCTTCCGGGTGGTCGGAGGACGGTGAGGCCGGCAACGGCTCGGCCGGGCGCAGGTGACTGCCGCGGCCAAGAAGGAAGCTCGTTCCACGCCACGAGACTCGTCGGCGCAGGGCCGCGATGGGCCAGAGCCCGGCGACCAGAAGGTCTTTTAGCGGAAGGAGAAAAAAATGGCGCCAGGCCGGAGGCCGTCCGCAAAGTTTCAGGAGGAGGTATCGATGACCCCCGACCTGGAGCGCCAGAAGAGAAACGAGGGCGGCGACGGCGACGCCCCTCGAGTCGTGCTGCCAAGCGGCCGCGGCGAAGGCGGCTGCCCAGAAGCTGGGAGTGAGCAGAGCTTCGACGAGATAGGCGGCGGGATTGATCCGGCGTCGCATCTGACCCCAGCGCAGATGGCGGGCGAGGAAGGAATGGAGCGTGCGTTTCCGATTGACGACCGGCAGGGGCATCGGCGAGAGCGCGACTCGACGGCCGTTTTCAGCCATTCGACGACCGAGGACATAGTCTTCCGCCAGCACGTTCGCGAGGCCCTCCCATCCTCCCAGCGCGCGGAGATCGCACTTGCGGAAGAGCATGGACTTGCCGACGACGCAAGTGTGACGGGCGAGGACCTCTGCGGCGCACATCGACGGTGAAACGAAGGTACCGAGGTGCAAGTTCTCGAGCGTGGCTCCAAAGCTCTGCTCGCCGATGCCGAACAGCGGACTCGTGACGAGCCCTACGCGCGGGTCCGCGAGCTCGGCTGCAAGGCCGCGAAGGTATCCGGGGCCGGGCCGTACGTCGGCGTCGGAGACTAGGATCCATTCGTAGCGCGCATGACGGGCAAGGTGGGCGAGGTTGCTGACCTTTGGGTTCAAACCGATGTCGGGCGCGCCACTCACCACACGCATCGGGATCGCAGGAAACTTCGCCGCGAGGCGGCGGGCGACGATCAGAGCGGGATCGTTTGGGTCGGCGGCTCCCAGGACCAGCTCGTATCGCGGGTAGTCCTGGCGGGCGCAGGCCAGTAGATTCATGAAGAGGTCGGGATTGGTTCCCTTGAGTGGCTTCAGGATGGAGATCGGAGGAGAGAAGCTGGCGCCGGCTCTTGCGTACGGTGCCAGTCTCTGGCGGTGGAGCAGCACCAAAGTGGTGACCACAAGAATCGCGTTCAGGGTCAGGGCGGTCGCGGCGAGAATTCCCAGGGTTACGGTGAGCGGCCCCATGTCGATCTCCGGCTTGCATAGTCTCGATCTTTGGGGTGGCGAAACCTCGACATCGACGTGCCGAAGCGGCGACGATCCGGTCACGGAGGGTCTGTGCGAAATGTCACCGGGACGACTGGAGAGCGGTCTCGCCGCAAGCGGCTACGGCCCGATAGGCGGCATCCGGCGCGCGAGGCCGGAGCTAGCGCCAGAGCGGCGTGCCGGTCTTCTTGTCTTGCGGGGTCCACGCGAGGGTGAGGAGCCGAACGTCGATGTCGCTCTTCTTGGGGCGAATGGAGACCTTGTCGAAGGTCTCGGTCGCGGGGTCGAGGAGGGTAGAGAGCTTGGCGATCTCGGCC
>JBJKRB010000142.1:0-6562 GCA_046704885.1 Thermoanaerobaculia bacterium
CGCGCACATGATTCCTCTTTACCTTGAACCGAACCGTTGGGGCGCAAGCGACCTCCTCGCGGTTGAAACGCTGCTGCAGCGAGTGCCCTGCCGCCGACCCGGGGATCCCAAGTCGCATCTCTTTCCAGAGGACGAGGCGCTCAGGTTGCTTGCGTCGCGATGGGGTCGCGAGCGGTGAGGTCGGTCCGGCTGAAGAAGAATGGTGCCAGGCCGGAAGGCGTGGTTTGATCTTCTCGAGATAAGTAATTACAATGTATATCCGATGGCGACCAAGGCCCACATCGTTCGCATAGGCAACTCTCACGGCATTCGCATCCCCAAGAGTCTTCTTGAGCAGTCGGAGCTGCCTGAAGAGGTCGAGATTCATTCCGAGCCCGGCCGCCTGATCGTGACCGCGGCGCATGAAGCGCGGGCGGGCTGGTCGGAACTGGCGGCCCAAATGGGCCAAGACGGCGCTGACCGGCTCTTGGATCAGCCCACGGAGACGCGATTCGAACGTGACGAGTGGGAGTGGTAGCGCGTCGGCCTCCCAAACGAGGCGACGTCTACCTCGTGGGCCTCGATCCGACTCTGGGAAGCGAAATCCGCAAGACCAGACCCTGCTTGATCGTCTCCCCCGACGAGCTGAACGAGTACCTTCGTACCGTCATGGTCGCGCCGATGACGACGGCGGGACGCGCTTACCCATGGCGAATCCCCTGCACCTTTCAGCGCCGCGGCGGATTCGTGGTCCTCGACCAGCTGCGCACCGTCGACAGCGAGCGGCTTCTCAGGCGAATGGGCAAGTTACCTACCGCGGTCTTGAGTAGAGTCTTCGCGGCACTTGAGGAGATGTTTGCCAGCTGATCGGATGGATAGTGGCGCTGGGGACTTGATTCTGACCTACGTTACGCTAGGCCGATGAGCATTCGCATCGTCCAGCTGGGCTCGAAACGAAAGGTGAAGGAGGGCCTGAGGATCGGCACCGTGCGGCGGCCACCGCGCGGCGTTCCCAAGGAGCGCTTCGCCGCCGACGACTGGTACGACGTCTGGCTGCCGCAGCTGGCGCCGAGCGCCGAGCTCGTTAAGGAGGCGCGGGCTGCGGAGACGCCGGTCGAGTGGAAGGCCTTCGTTCGCAAGTACCGGCGCGAGATGGCGTCAGCCGACAACGCCAGACTGATCGCAATGCTGGCCGCGCTCTCCCACCGGACCGACTTCTCCGTCGGCTGCTACTGCGAGGACGAGGGCCATTGCCACCGCTCGGTCCTCCGCGAGCTCCTCGCTGAGCAAAGCGCCGAGATCCTCTAGAGAGATCCTCGCGGCTGATGGCTCGCGAGATCAGCGTCCCCTCGAATTACGGGCAACTACCGAAGCTCGATTGATCGGTCACCGCCGCCGAGAGCACGTGCGCCGGATTGGAGTAGGTCTCGGTCTGTCCGGTCTTGGTGTCGGTGACGGTGATGGTGTATCCGACGTTGGTGGTGGCGGCGGAGAAGAACCAGAAGTGGCCGAATCCGGCGCAAGCGTTGTGCACCTTGACCATGATCTCGATGTTGGCGGGGTCCTGGAAGTAGAAGAAGCCAGATTCGTCCACGAAAGGGACGGCCGTGGCCGCGGCGGTGACATTGGTGTTGTAGTCCGTCCACTGGACCGAAACCTGGAAACGCCCGCCGGTCAGGCAGAGGTGGGTCGCATCAGCAGTGCAGCCCGAGGAGGACGCCTGGTAGCGCGCCAGGGCGAAGTCGGGGCTCGAGTCGTATGCGAGCCCGGCCGCGACGATCTTGCCGTCAGTTTGAAGGGCCAGTGCTTCGATCACGGCGCCCAAGCTGCCCGGGAAGGCGGTGGACACGAGCCCGCTAGCGCCAAACGAAGGGTCTGGCGAACCGCCAGGAAGGTATCTAGCGAGGGCGAAGTAGTCAGTCTGGCCGTTGGCGGTGAGCACCCCTCCAGCCACGAGCTCGCCGTTCGGTTGCATGACGAGGCTGGTCATGGTGTCGCTGCCGCCGAAGTCGGTGATCACCACGCCGCCGGTACCGAAAGAGGAGTCCAGCGCGCCGTTGCCCGTGTAGCGCGCGAGCGCAAAGTTTCCCGGTGCGCCTTCCGTGTTCGCCAGAGTGGTTCCGCCCACGACGATCTTCCCGTCTGGCAGAATCCCCAAAGCGGATACCGAATCCGGCGAGTCGTTGTTGATGTCCGTCGTCGTCTCCCCCCCGTTGCCGAAGCTCAAGTCCAGAATGCCGCCGCTCGTGAGTCGCGTCACCTCGAAATCGCCTCCATGTGCAGGGCTGGTGAACACGGCGATGATCTGGCCGGTGTCAGTCAGAGCAACCCTGGGGCGTCCCACGGACGTGGCCTGCCCGAGAGCGAGATCGGTCCAACCCGCGTCTCCGAATGAGGCGTCGAGGGTGCCGTCGGAGTTATAGCGGGCAACCAAGTAGCTGCCGCCGTAGCTATCGGTCGCGCCGAGAACGATGATTTTCCCACCGGCTTGAATCGCCAGATCGTACGCCCGGTCACTTCCTCCGTTGAAGTTCGTCGTAACGAGGCCGCCGGTGCCAAAACTAGGATCAAGGGACCCGTCGGCATTGTAGCGTGCAAGGGCCACGTCGTCGTTTCCGGAAGGGTTGGAGTCGCCCACGACAACAATCCTGCCGTCGCTCTGGATCGCCACTGCGACAGGAGTGTCGTCCGAGTGGTTCGCGAAGTCCGTGAATACGAGACCCCCGTTGCCGAAGCTTGAGTCGAGAGAGCCATCGGTGTCGTAGCGCGCGATGGCGAAGTCGGGGTCGACCCGGGTCGGGGCCACCGAAGAGCCGACCGCGACGATCTTGCCGTCGCTCTGGATCGCGATGCCCCAGGCAAGGTCGGACGATCCGTTTTGGAGGTCCGTGGTCACCAGCCCGCTGCTGCCAAACGTCGGATCGAGGTCACCGTTGGCTGCGTGGGCGCTTGCCGGCAGCAGTGCGGCGAGTGCGGTCAGGACAACGAGGGCAAAGCGCGTCGCAGACAGAAATCGAACCATAGCCCCTTCCTTTCTTGCCCGTACTCCGCGGCAAATTGACTCTTGCGACAGTTCCCTTGATACCACGAAACTGATTCCCGGGCTGAACGCTGGCGATTCTTGACGTCGGGAACGCACTTAAGCCGTGCCCTTTCGCCTCGAAGAATAGAAGGTGTGGGGCGAGGCCTGGCGGTGGACCTCTTCTCGGCCGCGAGCGGCCTAGCCTGTGTGGCTCATTTCCCTCTCGAGGACGGCAAGGGCGCGGGGGAAGAGGATGTTGTTCTCCATGTGGATGTGCTCCTTGGTCTCGCGCTCGAGCTCGTCCAGGCCGAAGAAGAGGGCGCGGAACGTGTTGCAGGCCGAAGCGGGCGGCGTGTAACCGTCGGTCAGCGCGCGCATCTTGGCGAGCGCTTGCGCGGCGTCCTGGTGCTCCATCTCCATCACCGTGATCGGTCCTTCGATTCCAAAGCTCAGATTGGGCGCGCCGCTCCGGCCGGCGAGCTGACGGATGGCGGGAAAGAGGATCTGCTCCTCCTTCATCGTGTGGAGGTCAAGCTCGGCCGCGAGACTGTCGAACGTGCGGCGCAGCTCGGGGAGCATCTCCGGGAAGCGCTCGCCGTGAACGCGCTCGACCTTCTCCGCCATCGCGGCAAGGCGTGGAAGCTCCTGGCGCAGCGACTCGTGGAAGCGCTCGACGATGTAGTCGGCGAGCTCGTCAAGCGGCGCCTCGCTCCAGTTGCGCTGGTCGGCCGGCGGCCCGGCAATCGCGCTCTCGAGCTCGATCGTCAAGGCGCCGAGGTTTAGACCGTCCTCGTCGGCCACGGACCCGAGGCTCCGTCCCCCGCCGCAGCAGAAGTCGATTCCATGCTCTTGAAATACCCGCACCGTGGCGGGAAAGCGCGCGGCGACCTGGGCAATCTTCATCTCCGGGGTGATGTTCATCTCGTCTCCTTTCGGGCCTAGCGTAGAAGGAGACGACGGAGGGTCCTATGACCGACGTCATATGGAGAGGCGCATGGACGCTATCGCCGATACCGGTCCCCCGCCCGGAGGTCACGGGCAGCTGGCGAAGCTCGACTGGTCGGTCACCGCCGCCGAGAGCACGTGAGCCGGATTGGAGTAGGTCTCGGTCTGTCCGGTCTTGGTGTCGGTGACGGTGATGGTGTATCCGATGTTGGTGGTGGCGGCGGAGAAGAACCAGAAGTGGCCGAATCCGGCGCAAGCGTTGTGCACCTTGACCATGATCTCGATGTTGGCGGGGTCCTGGAAGTAGAAGAAGCCGGACTCGTCGACGAAGGGAACGGCGGTGGCCGCGGCGGTGACGTTGGTGTTGTAGTCGGTCCACTGGACCGAGACCCGGAAGCGGTTCCCGGCCAAGCAGAGATGGGTCGCGTCGGCGGTGCAGGCCGAGGTGGAGACCTGGTAGCGCGCCAGGACGAAGAAGTAGGTGCCCGAATAGTTGCCGCCCCAGCCCGTTGCGACGATCTTGCCATCGCTCTCGATCGCCACGGCGTAGGCTTCGACGCTTGCCACATTGAGGCCCGCGAAAGTAGTGGTGACCAGGCCGGTGCCGTCGCTCCCGAACGAGGTATCGAGCGTTCCGTCCGTGTTGTAGCGCACCAGGGCAAAGTCGCCCAGGTTCGTCGCCTGCGAGATTGTCTGACCCGCGGCGAGAATCTTGCCGTCGCTCTGAATCGCCAGGGCACGTGCGGCATCGGAACCGCCGAAATCGGTCAGGACGAGGCCGGTGTGGGCGCTGCCGAACGTCGTGTCCAAAGCTCCGTTGGCGTCGTAGCGCGCCACGACAAACTTGAAGGTTCCCGAGGCGTCGGTCGTCCCCCCGACAACGATCTTTCCATCGCTCTGGATTGCGACGGCGTAGAGATCGTCGTGCGATCCGTTGCCGCTGAAGTCGGTGAGGATCTTGCCGGTGTGGGAGCTTCCGAACGAGGTATCGAGCGTTCCATTCGTGTTGTAGCGCGCCAGGGCAAAGTCGAAGTTTCCCGACAGGTCGGCGCTGTATCCGGCGGCGACGATCTTGCCATCGCTCTGGATCGCCAAGGCATAGACTTCCGCGTCCGATCCGGCACCGCTGAAGGTGGTGGCGGCGAGGCCGGTGCCGGCGTTTCCGAGTGAAGTGTCGAGCGTTCCGTCTGGGTTATAGCGCGCGAGGGCAAACTCGCCGCTTCCCGATGCGTCGGTCGTCCCCCCGACAACGATCTTGCCGTCGTTCTGAAGCGCGATGGCATAGAGCTCGTCCTGCGATCCGTTGCCGCTGAAGTCGGTGAGGATCTTGCCGGTGTGGGAGCTTCCGAACGAGGTATCGAGCGTTCCGTTCGTGTTGTAGCGCGCGAGGGCAAAGTCGAAGCTTCCCAAGGCGTAGCTGAAACCCGCGACGACGATCTTGCCGTCGGTCTGGATGGCCACGGCGAAGGCGCGGTCGTCCGAGCCGCTGCCGCTGAAGTCGGTGCGGACGATGCCGGTGGCGGTGTTTCCGAACGAGGTGTCGAGCGTTCCGTCAGTGTTGTAGCGGGAGACGACGAAGTCGGTACTTCCCGAAGCGTCGTTGAAGCCGACGGTCACGATCTTGCCATCGTTCTGAATCGCGAGGCCGTTACCCTGGGCAAAGGTCCCACCGAAGGCGGTCGCGACCAGACCGCTCGCATTGCCCCCAAACGATGGGTCGAGGGTGCCATCCACGGCCCGGCTCATGGCGGGCAGCAAGAGCATCAGGGTGATGAGCCAAACCACCGAGCCGCACCTTTTTTGCAGACACCGTCGTGATTCCTTCATGCTCGCTACCTCCCCCTCGGGCCGCGCATCATTCGCTCCTCGCCGCTCCCAGAAATTTGGTGTCCGGGCAGCGTAGCCCCCCGGGCCTCCTTATGTCAATGTGTCAATTGCGTTGCACGAGAGGCGAGAAGGGGGGGCCGCCAAGCATGCGGTCGGACGACGTGACGGCCGGCTTGTCTTGGAAAGGGGGGCCGGTAGCGCAATGAGGGATCAGGCCGAGGATCAGGTGAGGGCGAGAGCTTCGAGCGCTTCCCGGTCGGGAATCAGGAAACCCTCCTTCTCGGTCACCACCAGGGCGTCTTTGCCCCAGCGGCTCATGATGCGGATCGTGGTTTCGATCGTGGTGCCGGTGAAGTCGGCGAGCTCCTGGCGCGACAGGTGAAGCGGAACGAAGACGCCGCCATCCTCTTCTCTTCCCATGCTTTCGGCGAACTTCAGAAAGAGGCGGGCGAAGCGGGATTCGAGACGGCCGCTGGTGAGCTCGGCGAGGCGTCCAGCCATCTCGAAGAGGCGGAGCGAGAGAGCGCCCAGGAGACCCCTGGTGAGCGTCGGATAGGTCTCGAGCAGATTGAAGAGGTCGCGCCGCGGGATGGCGAGGACGGTGCTCTTCTCGATGGTCTCGGCGGTGGCCGGGTAGTCGACGGCGCGATAAACCGCCACCGCTCCCAGGGGCTCGCCGGGCTCGAAGATCCCGAGGATGATGTCCCGCCCATCGGGCGTCACCTTGAAGATCTTTACTCGTCCGTCGACCAGGATGTAGAAGACGTCGGATGGATCGCCCTCGGAGAA
>JBJKRB010000143.1:0-6113 GCA_046704885.1 Thermoanaerobaculia bacterium
ATTCGAAACGGACGGTTGAACGGCTACCGGATCGGCAGCTACCCCTTCCCTCCCTTGCGTGGACTCGCCGTGTATCGCGAGCCGGCCGGCTTCATCCAGGTTACCGAGAAGGACCTCGACACCAGACTGTCGCCGCACTTCACCTTGCGTCAGTTCGTCTGCAAGGAGCGCGGCGGCTTCCCCAAGTACGTGGCGCTGCGCGAGACCCTCTTGCTCAAGCTCGAGCAAATTCTGGATCTGGTCAACAAGGTGGGTCTGCGCGCCGATACCTTTGCCGTGCTGAGCGGCTTTCGCACCCCCTTCTACAACTACGCCATCGGCAACGTGAAGTACAGCCGCCACATGTTCGGTGACGCCGCGGACATCTTCATCGATCAGGCGCCACGCGATGGACGGATGGACGACCTGAACCACGACGGCAAGATCGACGAGAAGGACAGCGAATACCTGAGCCGCCTTGTCGACCAGCTCAATCGGCACGAAACGGATCCCGAGCTTGTCGGCGGCATCGGGGTCTATCCCGAGACCAGCAACCACGGCCCCTTCGTTCACGTCGACACCCGCGGTTTTCCCGCCCACTGGTCGGGTTAGCCGAACTTCCTCCTCTGCATCTCGGCGGTCCGGGCTGAGAGTCCTGGGCTGTGCGGAATTCTCAGCAGCGCACCTACTGCGAAGCGCGATCACCCAGCAGTCTTGGGCGCTTGTTGCGACGGACCCCCGCATGCGGGTACTGTTCGGAGTGATGGCGCCCGCCGCCGAGGGGTCAAGCAACGGGAACGCGACGAAGCCACGTGAAGCGCGGGGCGGCGCGAAGGTGTTGCTGGTCGATGACCGCCCGGTGGCGCGGCTCGGGTTGGCCGAGCTCTTGAGCGAGCACGGCGGCTATTCGATCGTCGGAGAGTCCGACGGCGCGCCGGAGGTTCTCGATCGCGTCGCCGAGCTGCGGCCGGATGTCGTCATTCTCGACATCTCGATCCGGCACGGCGACGGGGTCGAGCTCATCAAGCGGCTGCTGGCGCGCTTTCCCGATCTCAAGATCCTGATCTTTTCGATGCGCGACGAGCGCTACTTCGCGCACCGGTGCTTGGAGGCGGGGGCACAAGGGTACGTCAGCAAGAAGGCGCGACCCGAGGAGCTGGTCACGGCGCTCGGGCGGGTGCTCACGGGGGAGATCGCGCTCAGCGGATTCATGGAGCAACGCCTCCTGCAACATGTGGTCGGCCGGCGCCCGCCGCTCGCGAGCGGCGGGGAGATCGACGAGCTCTCGGACCGCGAGCTCGAGGTCTTCGCCCTCCTCGGCGAGGGCATGACGACGCGCGAGATCGCATCCGACCTCGAGCTCAGCATCAAGACCATCGAAAGTCATCGCGAGAACATCAAGGACAAGCTCGGTCTCGCCAACAACAACGAGCTCATCCGCCGCGCCGTCGAGTGGGTCCTCGAGCGCGCCTGAATCTCGAGCTTCTTCCAGGGTTGTCGAACCGCTTCGAGCTACGGCGCCGAGGCGGTCTCGGCGGGAGCTTCCTTCACGGCGCCCGCTGCCTTGGCGTCGCGCTCTCGCTTCTCGCAGGACGTAGGGGGTGGAGAGGGGAAGGAAGAGATGACGGTCTGCACCTCGGCGGGAAACGCGATCTTGTACTGCTTGGAGTAGCGCTCGATTATCCACAAAGCATTGATGGTGCTCGGGTATTTGGTGAAGTGGCGTCGTTGCTGGAGCACCCATTTCGACAGGTTGGCGTCGGTTCTCTTCACCACCTCCTGCTGCTCACCGCGCCGGATCATCCACGCCGCGGTGACCGAATCCGTGATCTCAGCGCTGTCGCGCCACGCATCGAATTTTCTCTGGTTGCGCACCAGCGACACGATCAGCAAGGAAGCGACCGCGACGCCGACAACGAACCCGATGAGCCCAGCAAGCACGAGCTTCTTTTTCATGACCTCTCCTCCCACTTCCGACAGACGATAATTCCTGAAGGCACGTTAGCCGCGCCCGGGGAGGGCGTCAAGCAAGCCGGCGCGGGGAGGTCAGGCAGGAGGAGCTAGAAAGAAGCCGCCATGTCGCGCGGGGGCGACATGGCGGCTAGCGGTCACCGTTTTATCCGCGGTGCGCCAAAAGCTTCCAATCAGCCATAGAGAGCGGCGATCATCTTGCCGCCCAGGGCGGTGCCGGAAAGCAGCACCGATGCGCCCAGAGCGAGAGCCGCGACGTCGACCAGAACCAGGGCGGCGATGCCTTGCACCGCCAGGATCCCCAGCACGATGGCGCCGGCGCCGGCCAAGACCTGGGTGCCCGCGGCGGTCGAGACCGCTTCGCGTGCAACCATCTGGGCCATGGGGCTCGTGTTCTTGCGCATCTGTAGGTGGTTCAGCCGCGAGGTCGCTCCGGCGGAGAGCAGGAGCGCTCCACCCAGGACGATCATCGCCACCGACATCAGCGCCATCGGCGCAACGCCGAGAAGCGCGAGGATGCCGAGTGCGATGCCGGCAAGCCCACCGAGCGATTCGGCGCTCACGCCGCCACCCAGCTCGGTTGCTTGGATTTCATTCTCACTGACCCGCTTGAGCAGGTCCCGATAGCGTCCGGCTACGGCCGCTCCTTCAAAGAGTAGAGCCGCACCGACGGCGATTGTCGCGATGGCCGCTAAGTAGGCAGGGAGAAGACCGGCTAGCGCGAGAATGGCGAGCACGACCGCTCCAGCTCCGCCAATCGTCTCCGCCATCGATCCACCAGCCACGAACTCCAAGCTCTCCTTCGTCGCTGGACTAGGAAAACTTCTGGGACTTGTTTCAACATTTGCGTTGGGATTTGGCATATCGCTTTCAGTCCTCCTTTCAACTCTTGTTCTTGCCGCGGTGCCGATCACTTGCCGGTTGCCGCGGAAGGGAACCGTCCTGGGTGACCCTTTTGCCTCTTCTGGAAGCAACCCCCTGGAGTTCCGGGGCCCGGGGCCATTCCCTCAACGCCACTATTTACTCGCGAATCGAGGCTCTTGAAAACCGGGCGCCGTCCGGTTCTCGGATGGGGGATTCCCCCAGGCCGGTCGCCGTCAAGGAATGCGCCGGCCGCCGGTCATGTTTCCTTACTCATCGCTACAATGAACGAGGAATCGAGAGCGAGGAGGGAACGATATGGACAAGACCTTGGGCCGCCTGCGTGAGCCCATCTACACATTGATGCGAGTCGCCGTGGGGATTCTCTTCAGCTTCCACGGAGCGCAGAAGCTCTTTGGGCTGTTCGGTGGTCACCAGCAGAGGTTGATCTCAGTGATGGGCCTGGCGGGCTCGATCGAGCTTGTTTGCGGCTTGCTGGTGGCGGTGGGGCTCTTTAGCGGCATCGCCTCGCTCGTCGCGGCGCTCGAGATGCTGGTGGCGTACTTCTGGGCGCACTTCCCGCGTGGTCCGATTCCGATCGAGAATCGGGGCGAGCTGGCGCTCCTCTATCTCTTTGTCTTTCTGTTCATCGCCGGGCAGGGTGGGGGGCGCCACAGCCTGCACCGCGTCTTCTTCCACCATGACGACGCCATCGAGTAAAGGCGGAAGAGTGGCGGGGAAAGCAGGCAAGCCCGCCGGTGCGCGCGACTGACGGCCCGAGAGGGGTCCTGGAGGAGGTCGCCCCCGGTTTTCTCGTGGACGTCATGCTGGGCTCGCTAGCCCGCTGGCTCCGCATCCTCGGTTACGACGCCGCGTACGTTCGCGAGCGCGAACCCAACGATCTCATCGAACGCGCGCTCGAGGAGGAACGGGTTCTGCTCACCCGGGACCGCCGCCTCGCCGCTCGGCGCAAGATCGGTCCCCATCTCCTGATCTCGGTGGAGGATCTCGGCGCCCAGTTACGGCGGGTGATCTCCGAGACCGGTCTCGAGCCCCGCACCGACCGCCTCTTCCAGCGGTGCGTCGAGTGCAATCGCGAGCTTGCCGCCCTCGACTACGCGCAGGCGGCGGCGATGGTTCCCGCCTACGTTGCCGCCACCCAGGAACGGTTCCATCGCTGCCCGGGCTGCGGCCGGATCTACTGGCGCGCCACCCATCCGGAGCGGGCGATCCGCCGGCTGCGGGAGTGGGGGATCGAGCTCGAGGTGGGCGAGAGTGGGGAGTGACGCTCAGCCCTGGCGCCGCCAGCGGAGGTAAGCGAGCGTGTAGAGCACGAGGTTGCCCACGACGAGCGCCGTGCCGAGGGCGATCTCCCAACCACGAGTGAGCCCCGCGGGATAGAGGATGGGGAGAAGGTAGTGGGCGATGAAGCCGCCGCTATAACCGGCCTCGGCGCCGCGCAGGCGGAGCCAGTTCTCGAGGGTGGTCAAGGGGCAGGCCTCGGGTCCGAGCTCGACCCAGATTCCCCAGGCCGCCGCCGGAAGGTGGAACCAGGCGAGCCGTGGGCGGATCAAGACGAAGAAACCGCCAAAGATCACCCAGAGGACGAAGCCGAGATGAAGGACGACGATGGCGTCAGCGAGGGTCCGGTAGAGCATCGATTCTCAGCCTAACGGATTGGGGCAAACAAGGGAGCCTTCGATCGCCGCCGCCCCGGAGGGGCGGAGGAGGGTAGCCGGTGGCAAGCGAAGCGCAGCCACCGGAATACGGGCCAGAGAAATACGCACCCCGGAGGGGTGCAGGAACATGGTGAGTCCGAGAATCGACAGGCAAAGGATTCCTGCGCCCCTCCGGGGCGCCCATTCGATTCGCGTCGCCCACCGGTGGTCGGACCCTTCGGGTGCACCTCCGGCTTCCTTCCCACGGCCTTTCAGGGCGTTGCGCCGCCGCTACGCGGTGCGAGCTGATTCGTCAATCTTCATGTAGGGGCGGCTTTCAGACCCGCCCGCGAACCCGCAAGCGGAGCGCTACGAGTATCTAACCCAGCGCACGATCTCTTTCAAGCTCGGCTTCTTGCCGTACATCAAGATTCCCACCCGGTAGATGCGCGCCGCGACCCAGAGCACAGCGGCGCAGGTGGCGATCATCAGTCCATAGGCCAAGACGATCTGCCAGGTTGGAGGCATCTTGATCGCGATCCGCAGCATCATGATCAACGGCGTGAAGACCGGGATCAGGGAGGAGATCACGGCCACCGTCGAGTCCGGATTGTTGAGCACCGGCATGAACACCATCCAGGGCGCCACCAGGAAGACGACGACGATGCCGGCGAGCTGCTGCGCCTCACGTTGATCGTTGAAGGCGGCGCCGAGGATGGCGTAGAAGCTCGAGTAGAGGAAGAAGCCGAGGAGGAAGAAGAAGAAGAAGTGCACCACCACGATCGGTGGGATCGAGGGGATCTTGATGTCCTTGGGCATGGCCCCCAAGGCGGCGACGATCGCCGGCGAGGTGAAGACCACCGCCGCGACGATCCAGATCCCGAGCTGGGTCAAGGCGAGGCCGCAGATGCCGCCCAGCTTTCCGCTCATGAGCTCGATCGGCCGTACCGTCGACGCCAAGACCTCGACGATGCGCGAGCTCTTCTCTTCGAGCACGCCCAGCATCACCTGGTTGCCATAGATGAGCAGGGTCATGTAGAGGATGACGAAGAGTCCGACTCCCAGCGCGAGGGCGCCGATCCCTCCCTCCCGTTGGCTTCCGGTTTTCGAGATCCGCACCGTCTCGAGACCGATCGGATGGCTGAGCTTCTGGATCGCGTCGATGTTGAAGCCGGCGTCGGCCAGTCGCTTCTGGCGGACCACCCGCGAGAGGTCATGGGAGAGGACCTCCTGGGTGATGATGTTCGATACCGAGGCCGCGTGGTACTCGATCTTGTTCTTGGCGAGCTCTTTCGAGCTGATCCAGAGCCAGGCGTCGATCTTGCCGGAGAGGACCTCGTTGTCGAGCTCGGAGCGTAGCTTCTTGGGGTTGGGCCCGGGCGCGATCACCCGCGCCTGGAAGCGGTTGCGCGCCGCGACCTCCTGCGCTTCGGCCGGGAGCTTCTCATTTCCATTTTCCTTGCCGGAGAGGGCGGCCAAGAGCGGCTGGCCCAGATCTCCCGTCTCGTCCACTACCACCAGCTTCTGGCCGGCGTGGGTGCGCGAGGCGATGAGGCCGGGGAGGACGATCCATAGCCCCATGAAGATTGGCAATAGGGCGGTAGAGATCCAGAACCCCTTGCTCTTGATCCGCGCCAAGTACTC
>JBJKRB010000144.1:0-38714 GCA_046704885.1 Thermoanaerobaculia bacterium
CGACGAGCTCCTCTGGATTCACCGTGAAGAGCTCGGTGCTCATCACCTGATCGACCGTCTCCCAGAGCCCGCTCGCCGCGCCCTTGTCGAGGCTCCCCGCGAGGGGCCATTTGTCGACCGTCTCCCCGGACTTGCGGTTGTGGTAGGCGCCGGCCACCAAGGCGCTCATGCGCTCAGCGGGCGTGCCGCTCTCGCCAAGAGCATCGAGCGAGTCGATGAGCCACTGCGCGCCGGTCTGGCGCGCGCCAACTCGTCTCTCGACGACGCCCAAGTAGAGATCGATCTCGGGAGCCGCGATGCCGGCCGATTGGAGGCCACGATGGGCGAGTGGCAGAAGGTCGTCCAGGATCAGGTCTTGGGCCGGGACCTCTTCGCGCTCGAGCCAATTGAGCGGTGCGGCGAGACCGAGGCGCGCGGCGGCGAGGAAGCTCTCCTTCACCGCCGAGAACTCCATGCGATCGGAGATATCGCCGATCTCGGCGCAAATTCCCTCGACCAGGCCGAGCCAGAACGCTGCGTTGGCGATCTCGTCGCGCAGCGTCGGACCGGCGGGAAGGATCCGGTTCTCGATGCGCAGGTGGGCCCGGCCGTCCAAGATTCCATAGCAGGGCCGGTTCCAGCGGTAGACCGTGCCATTGTGCAGCCTCA
Source organism: Thermoanaerobaculia bacterium (assembly GCA_046704885.1). Lineage (GTDB taxonomy): Bacteria > Acidobacteriota > Thermoanaerobaculia > Multivoradales > JBJKRB01 > JBJKRB01. The sequence goes on from JBJKRB010000144.1 coordinate 649, forward strand.
GAGCATGGAGCTCTGGTGGCTCGCCCTTTTCGATCTTGGCGAATGGATCCTCGTCATCGGTGTCGCCGAGGAGAACGCGGAAGCGCGCCACGTCCTCCTGAAAGATCTCGGTCACCGAATCGGAGACCCAGTGCTCGCCGAAGCTGACTCGCGGGCTCTGCTCGCGCAAGTGGGGGGCTGGAGCGCGGGTGTCGGTCGACTGCTCGAAGAGCGCGATTCGCGTCTCGCGCCACAGCACTTTGCCGAAGAGGAGGGGAGAGTTGACGGCTGCCGCAAGAACCGGGGCGGCCGCCACCTGCGCCGCGTTGTAGCGTGCGGCGAAGTCCTCCGGCGAAACTTGAAAGTGGACCTGGAAGCTGGTGTTACAGGCTTCCACCATGACGTTGTCGTGGGCGAGGATCAGCTCGTCCCGGCCATGAATGTGGAACTGGTATTCCTCGCCGCGCAGCCGGCGCAGGGCCTCGTCGAGGGCGCGATAGCGGGGCTTTGGCGTCATGCTGTCGAGACCGAGGTCCTCGATCCCCAGAGTCGGCAAGATACCCGTCAGGGCGACCCGGGCGCCCACTCTCCGGGCGCCTCGCTGCGCGCTGTCGAGGGCTTCCTCGAGCCCCCGCTCCAGCCGGCTCAGGCAGTTTCCGGTGAGCTCCAGCGGCAGAGCGTTGAGCTCTAGATTGAACAGCCCGAGCTCGGGTCCAAAGCGCGGGTCGTCCAGCGTCTCGAGAACCTCGAGGGCGCGGCGGGCCGGCTGCCAGTGGTCATCGACCAAGAATAGCTCTTGCTCGGCGCCGATCCGATGGACGCCGGTCTCGAACATTCCGCGCTCGAGCATGAGCTCCAGGGCGGCGAGGTCGTTCAGGAGTTGTTTGGTGAAGCGGCGCAGCTCAGCGTTGTCGAGGTCCTGCCGAACGTTCTGATCTCCCATGGCGATCGGGACATACCGGCACAACCTCGCGTTGCTGCTCTCTGGGCACCCGGTATCCCGCGGCGGAATCTTAGCAGCGAGGTCGACCCCGAGGGAATGACCGAAGGGAGCTTTCTTGGGCGCGACCCGGCCGTCGGTTCGCTAGACTCCCCTCGATGAAGCCGCTGCCATAAAATGGCGTCGGGCCGGACGGCAAGGCAACCGACCGAAATCGTTTCCGCGCCTTGCTGAGGAGCGAACGGCAGGGAGATCGACAGCAAGTGAGCCTCGACGGCCAGCAATTCGACATCGCGGTGATCGGCGCCGGGATCTCCGGCCTGACCGCGGCGTTTCGCCTCGAGCAAGCCGGCAAGCGGGTCGTCGTCCTCGAGGAGGCGGAGCGCCCTGGAGGGGTGATCCAGACCGAGCACGACGAAGGCTGGCTCTTCGAGCTCGGGCCCAACACGGTGCTGGAAGGCAACTTCGAGGTCGGGCGCCTGATCTCAGATCTCGAGCTCGGCGACAGGAAGGTGGTTGCGTCGCCAGCGTCGAAGAAGCGTTACGTTTGGAAGGGCGATCGACTCGTGCCGCTGCCCGGGGGGCCGCTGCAGTTCCTGACCACGCCGCTCTTTCCGCTCTCGGCGAAGCTTCGTTTGCTCAAAGAACCGTGGATCGCGCGCTCGCAGGCGGAGGATGAGAGTATCGCCGACTTCGCCCGCCGGCGCCTTGGCGAATCGTTCCTTCGCTACGCCGTGGGACCGTTCGTCTCGGGAGTCTACGCCGGAGATCCGGAAAGACTCTCGGTACGTTGGGCGACGGCCAAGATCGCCGCGCTCGAACGCGAGCACGGCAGTCTCATCCGCGGCGCCCTGGCGAAGCGCAAGGGCCCGTCGCCGGGCGGAGCCATGATCTCGTTCGTTTCCGGATTGGAGGAGCTCCCCAATCGCCTCGCGGAGCGGCTCGGAAATCTGAAGACAAGCTGTGAGGTCGAATCCATGGCGCGCTCCGAGAGCGGATTCAGGCTCGCGTCCTCGGCGGGACGCATCGAGGTCGGCCATGTGGTCCTGACTTCGCCCGCCTGGACGGCGGCACGCCTCCTCTCCGGTTTGACGGAGGAGGCTCGGGAGCTCGAAGAGATCCCCTACGCCCCGATCGTCGCGGTCTCGCTCGGATTCCCAAGGGACGCGATCAAGCATCCTTTGGACGGGTTCGGATTTCTCGTCCCCCAAGGGGAGGGGCTGCGAATCCTGGGATGTCTCTTCCCTTCCTCGCTCTTCTCCGGAAGAGCTCCCGCCGGGAACGTCGCGCTGGCCGTCTTCGCCGGCGGCCGGAGCAACCCCGCCTTTGTCGAGCTCGACGACGAGGAGATCTACGGCACGATCCTCGCGGATCTCGATCGGGCCCTGAACATCGACGGTGAGCCGAGTTATCGCAACCTTCGTCGTTGGCCCCGTGCAATTCCGCAGTATGAGCTCGGTCACCGCCGTTTCGTGGATCTCGCCTCACGTCTCGAAAGCGACCACCCGGGTCTCCACTTCTTGACCAACTTCCTCGGCGGCGTGTCGGTCCCGGATCGGATCTTGCGGGCCAATCAACTCGCGACGTCGATCCTTGCGCCGGAGGAGGGTGATGGCCCCCGTGCATAAAAGGGCTTGTATTCTCCGCCGGAATGGGCTATTGTCTCCGTAGCGATCTAGCCGTTGGACATCGAATTGAACAACAGGCGCAGCTCTTGAGGTCCCGAGAAGTCAAAGGGGTTGTATATAGAGTGTAGATCGTCAAGGCCGGCGGCGGGTGCCGCCGCGCCATGCAGCAAGCCGATCGTGACGGCATCGATCACGAGAACAACCTGGGACCGATGATGGCGACCGAAAACCGCCGCCCGGTTCCAACAGCAAGGAGTTAAGAAGTATGCGTACTACCGGTACAGTGAAGTGGTTCAACGACGCGAAGGGCTTCGGCTTCATCACCACCGAGGATGGTCAGAAGGACTGCTTCGTCCATCACACCGCCATCAAGGCCGAGGGTTTCCGGACTCTCGGTGAGGGCGACCGGGTCGAGTTCGACATCGTGCAGGGCCAGAAGGGCCCCGCCGCCGAGAACGTGGTCAAGCTCTAATCTCGAACCACGGTTAGAGCCCAATCTCTAGCCAACTGAAGAGGGCCGGTTCCCTTCGGGGAGCCGGCCCTCTTTGTAACGGGAAGCGGTAGGAGCGGTTGGAAGTCTAGGTCGCGGCCGCCGCGATGCACTCGAGCTCAACGCGGGCGCCCAGGGCTAGCCCGGCGGCGGCGAGAGCGCTCCGCGCCGGTAGTGGCGCGCCAGCGGAGGAGAAGAGCTCGACATAGATCTCGTTGAAGGCGGGCCAGTCGGCCATGTCGGCTAGGAAGATCGTGCATTTGGCGACCCCAGCGAGCGAGGAGCCGGCAGCTTCGAGCGCGGCTCTCATGTTGTCGAGCGCCTGACGCGCCTCGGCGCGGATTCCGCCCGCCACCAGCTCCAGGGTTCCGGGGCGGTTGCCCAGCTGTCCGGAGACGTAAAGGGTATCGCCGAGCCGGACGGCGCCCGGAAACGGCAGGTTGAGGCCCTTGGTGACCGGTGACTGAAAATGTTCGAGCGTTCCAGCTTCCTTTGGCATCTGGCTTCACCTCCAAGAGAAAAGGCCGAGGCGCCCGCAGATCCAGGACGCCTCGGCCATGTTGTTTGCGCCTTGAACGATCGATGACGGCTCAGGCCGCCGGCGAAAGGCTCTTGACCTCACTCACCAGGTCGTGCAGCACCTTCTTGGCGTCGCCGAAGATCATCATCGTGTTGTCGTTCTCGAACAGATCGTTCTTGATGCCGGCGAAGCCTGGAGACAGGCTGCGCTTGATCACCATGACGGTCTGCGCGTTCCAAACCTCGAGAACCGGCATGCCGTAGATCGGACTGCCGGGCGTCGTCTCGGCGGCCGGATTGACCACATCGTTGGCGCCCACCACGAGGACCACGTCGGTGTTCTTGAACTCCGAGTTGACGGTGTCCATCTCGAGAAGCTTCTCGTACGGGACGTTGGCCTCGGCGAGGAGCACGTTCATGTGTCCCGGCATGCGGCCGGCGACCGGGTGGATGCCGTAGGTCACCTTGCAGCCCCGCTTCTCGAGGAGCTCGGCGAGCTCTTCCGCGGTGTGCTGCGCCTGCGCGACCGCCAGGCCGTAGCCCGGGACGATGACCACCGACTCGGCGGCCTCGAGCACCAGGGCGGCGTCTTCCGCCGTGTAGGAGCGGACGTTGGTGTACTCGCCGTCCTTGCCCGCGGTGGCCGCCTGCGTTCCGAACCCGCCGAAAAGGACGTTGCTCAGGGTCCGGTTCATCGCTTCGCACATGACCTTCGAAAGGATGATGCCTGAAGCGCCGACCAGGGCGCCGCTGATGATCAGCAGGCTGTTGCCGAGGACGAAGCCGGTCATGGCGGCGGCCAGTCCTGAATAGGAGTTCAGGAGCGAGATGACCACCGGCATGTCGGCGCCGCCGATGGGGATCACGAGGAGAACTCCCAGGACCAGGCTGATGCCGAGCAGGATGATGCAGAGCACCGCCAGGGCATGTGGCGTATTGGCGCCGAAGGCGAAGTAGAGCCCGAGGGCGACGCTGCCGCCCAAGATCAGGAAGTTGATCACGTTGCGGGCGGGCAGGAGGATCGGCTGGCCGCTGATCTTCCCCTGCAACTTGAGGTAGGCGACCATGCTGCCCGAGAAGGTCACACCGCCGATCAGGATCGAGAGGAAGGTGGTGAGCGCCACCTCGGGACCCTGGATGGCCGACAGCTTGCCCATCTTTCCGAGCTCGATGACCTCGACCCAGAGGACGGAGGTGGCCACCAGCGCTGAAGCGCCACCACCGCAGCCGTTGAGCAGGGCCACCATTTCGGGCATTGCCGTCATCGGCACCTTGAGCGCCAGCAGGGCTCCGAGAATCGAGCCCACGATGACCCCGATGATGATCCAGCGGTAGTCGACCAGACCGAGCTTGAGCAGGGTCGCGATGATGGCGAGAAGCATGGCGAAGGCGCCGATCGCGTTGCCGCGACGGGCCGAGCGGATTCGCGTCATCCCCATGAGGCCGGCGATGAAGAGCACCGCCGACAGCAGATAGAGGATGGGAACGAGTGTGCTCTGTACCCAGTTCGTCATGACTTCTTCTTCTTGCTGAACATCTTGAGCATGCGGTCGGTGACCATGAAGCCGCCGACCACGTTGATCATGGCTAAGACGATGGCGCAGCATCCGAGGATGTTGCTCACCGTGACGTTCCCCGTATGAGCGGCGTAGAGAGAGCCGACGATCGTGATTCCGGAGATCGCGTTGGCTCCCGACATCAGGGGCGTGTGCAAGGTCGGTGGAATCTTGGTGATGACCTCCCAACCGACGAACATGGCGAGGACGAAGATGTAGATGCCGATCCAAATTCCAGTCATGCGGTTCCTCCCGAATCGGCTCCGGTCGATACCGGCTCTGCGGCTTGGGGCGCGGAGGGTGTTTTCTCTCCCGCCACCAGGGCCGCGGCGACGACCTCGTCGTCTTCCGCCAGAACCAGCTCTCCATCCTTGAGCAAGCTCGTCAGCAGGGCCGAGAGGTTGCGGGCGTAGAGGGTCGAGGCGTCGATCGGTACGGTCGCGGCGAGGTTCGTCGGGCCGAAGATGGTGACTCCGTTGTGAGTGATCTCCTCGTCGGGCTTGGTGAGCTCGCAATTGCCGCCTTGCGCGGCGGCGAGATCGACAATCACCGCCCCGGGCTTCATAGCCTCGACCATGGCGCGGCTGATGAGCATAGGCGCCTTCTTGCCCGGCACCTGAGCGGTGGTGATCGCGGCGTTGGCCGCCGCGAGGTGTTGCTCGACGATCTTGCGCTGCTTGGTGAGGAAGTCCTCACCCATCTCGCGAGCGTAGCCTCCCGCTCCTTCGGTTTTCTCACCGCCCTCCATCTCGGGCAGCTCGATAAAGCGTCCACCGAGCGATTCGACTTGCTCCTTGACCGCTGGGCGGATGTCCGAGACTTCCACCAGTCCACCCAGCCGCTTGGCGGTGGCGAGGGCCTGGAGGCCGGCAACGCCACCCCCCATGACGACGATGCGGGAAGGCGGAATGGTGCCGGCCGCGGTCATCAAGAGCGGAAAGTAGCGTCCGAGGAGGTTCGCGGCAACGAGCGCCGCCTTGTAGCCGGCTACGGATGCCTGTGAAGAGAGGGCATCCATCGGCTGTGCGCGGGTGATGCGGGGAATCAGCTCCATGGCCAGAGCCCGGGCTCCACGCTTCTTGAGCGCTTCGATCGTCGCGGTCTCGCGATGAGGATCGAGGAGCCCGATGACCAGGCAGCCCTGCTTGAGACTCTCGAACGGCGGCAGCTCGCCGCCGGCAAGGGGTCCCACCGTCAGGATCACGTCGGCCGAAGACCAGGCGGAGGCGAGGTCGGTGGCAATCTCGGCACCGGCCTCGCGGAAGCTCTCATCCGAGATGAAAGCCCCTTCGCCAGCACCGCTTTCCACCACGACCTTCAGACCCTCCTTGACGTAGCGCTTGACGGTTTCGGGGGTCGCTGCGACCCGCCGCTCACCAGGATTACGTTCTTTGGGGATCAGTACGTTTCGCATTTGGCGACGATGCTATCCGCTGGCGCCCAAGCGGCGCAAGCGCCGGAGGCGTCTCCGCCTCTCGTCGGCGCCGGGGGCGCGGCGCCTACGGGCGTCAGGTCGTCGGGCCGCGTCGCTGATGGGCGAGTGAGGCAACGACGGCGATCGCGATCAGCACCGCGATGCCGAGAAGCGAAACGCCAATCGGAATCTCGTAGAGGTCGCTCGCCAACATCTTGAGTCCGACAAAGATCAGGATCAAACCGAGGCCGATGTGCAGGTATTCGAGGCGGCGCAGGAGGTCCGCGATGATGAAGTAAAGGGCGCGAAGTCCGAGAATCGCGAGAATGTTCGAAGCAAACGCGATGAACGGATCGCGGGTCACCGCCAGGACCGCGGGTACGGAGTCGACCGCGAAGATGAGGTCGCTCACCTCGATCACGACCAGCACCAGCAGTAGCGGTGTGGCCATCGATCTCCCCTCCTCGCGGGCGAAGAAGTGCTTGCCGTGGTAGCCGCGGGTCATCGGAATCACGCGGCGCAACAACCGGACCACGGGGTTGCGCTCGGGGTGGATCTGCTCGGCGGTGTGGGTCAACACCCGATAACCGGTGAACAGGAGCAACGCTCCGAAGACGTAGATCGTCCAGTGGACGTAGGTGAGAAGCGAGATCCCTAGCAGGATGAAGAGGGCTCGCGTACAGATCGCGCCGAAGATCCCCCAGAAGAGCACCCGGTGCTGAAAGCGCTGGGGAACCGCGAAATAGCGGAAGAGGAGGAGAAAGACGAAGAGGTTGTCGACCGACAAGGACTCTTCGACGATGTAACCGGCAAAGTACTCGAGGCCCGGCCGGTGTCCAAAGCGCCAAGTCAACCAGATGCCGAAAGCGACCGACAGGGCGATCCAGAAAAGGCTCCAAGCCAGCGCCTCGCGAAAGCGGATGACGTGCTCGCGATGGTGAAAAACGATCAGATCGACGGCGAGCAGCAGGACGACCGCTGCGGTGAAGCCGCTCCACAGAAGGGGTGTTCCGATGCTCGGCATGGTCGGCGTTGAATGGACGGGTACGGCCGGGGGGCCGTGCAGATCCTACCAGCGCAGCAGTCCCCGCAGCCGCTGGCGGGGAGGGCTCATGGTATTTTTCGGATTCCCATGAGCGCTCTTTTCGTGACCTTCGAAGGGCTGGACGGAAGCGGCAAATCGAGCCACTTGGAGGCCGCCGGAAGCTGGCTCGAGGAGCAGGGCGTGGTACCGCGGAGGACGAGGGAACCGGGAGGCACGACGCTCGGCGCCTCCATCCGCTCCCTGTTTCTCGACGACGGCTGGAACGGCACCGATGGAATGGTCGAGGCGCTCATGGTGTTCGCGGCTCGCCGGCAGCATCTGATCGAGGTGATCGAGCCCAGCCTGCGCTCCGGCCAGCACGTCCTCTGCGACCGATTCACCGATTCGACCTTGGCCTACCAAGGCTACGGTCGAGGTGTGCCGATCGCTTCCCTGCTCGCGCTGGACGAGCTGGCGACGGGAGGCCGGCGCCCCGACCTCACGCTGCTCTTCGATCTCTCGCCCGAGACCGCGAGGCAACGCAGCCATGGTGGCGGCGGGCGGGGTCTCGACGACCGCCTCGACCGCGAGGAGCTCGCCTTTTACGAGCGGGTGCGGCGGGGATATCTAGATCTCGCGGCCGCCGAGCCTGAGCGTTTCCGCAAAATCGATTCCTCGGGACCCCACGAGGTCACGGCGCTCGCCGTGCGCGAGGCCCTGGCCGAGCTCGCGCAACGGTGAGCTTCGACCTCGCAGAGTTGCGCCGGATGGCGCGCCGCCGCGAGCTCTATCCCGCGGTCATCTTGCATGGAGGAACGGCGGAGATGCGGCGTGAGCTCGCTCTCGACCTGGCGCGCGCCCTGCTTTGCGAGGCGGCTGAGGAAGAGCGGCCGTGCGGCAAGTGCCGGCACTGCCGGCGGATTGTCTGGCCGGCCGGAGAGGACACCTTTCACCCGGACTTCATGGTCCTCAAGCGCGACCTGAAGACCGTGACCTCGGTCGACGCGACGCGCAGCATTCTCCGCTCGGTTCAGCTCTCACCCTTCGAAGCCGAAGGACAGGTCTTCGTCATCTCCGACGCCGATACCCTGAGCCCCGAGGCGGCGAACGCCTTGCTCAAGGTCCTGGAGGAACCGCCGCAAGGCGCTCCGCGCCATTTCTTCCTGCTCTGTCCGTCGCTGCTTGATCTTCTACCTACGCTGCGCAGCCGGTCGCTTGCCGCGTTTCTCGGCGATCCGCAGGGAGCCGAGGGAGCCGAGGTGGAAGAAGATACGGAGATCTTCGCCCTGGCAGTGGAGCGTTGGTGGCAGAGCGCGGCGACCATCTTCTTGCTGGCGGCCGCAAAGGCGCTGGCGTCGGGAGGCGGTTGGGAAGACCCTCGCGCCCAGGAGCCCTGGGCGCGGGCGGCCCGAATTGCGCGCGCGGCCACAACTCCGGACACGCCGCCGGACCGGCGCCGTGCCCTCCTCGCCCTGGCGTCGGATCTGCTCTCCGCCGGGGCGCTTCGGGCCCGTGGGATTCCGGCCGAGAGGATCCTCGAGGGCCTGGTGGCAAGGCACCTGGGGAATCCTCGCTTGGTTGCGGAAATCGAGTCGAAGCGATAGCATTCGTTGATGTTGTGTCCGCACCGCCGACCTCCACGGGCGGCGACCACCGTCACCCCACAGGAGTTCTGAAACCATGTTCCGAAGTTCACCGAAGAAGGTTTTTCTGGCTGGTATTTTGCTGAGCTTGCTGCTGACCCCGGCGATCCTGGCAGCTTCCAACAACAGCAAAGATAACGGCAAGGATAACGGCAGCAAAGTCATGGCCAAGGTCGGCAACGCGACGATCACGCAGGCGGAGGTCGAGCAAGCCGCGGCCGGGCAGCTCCGAGCGCTCGATCAGCAGCGCCACAAGGTCCTCGAGAACGGGCTCAGCAAGGCGGTCGATCAGAAGCTCATCGAGCTCGAGGCGGCGAAGCTGGGAATCACCCCCGACCAGCTGGTCAAGAAGGAGGTCACCGACAAGGTGGGCCAGGTCAGCGACGCCGAGGTCGATGATTTCTACGAGTCGAACAAGGCGCGGATTCGCGCTCCCAAGGCCCAGATCGCGCCGCGGATCAAGCAGTATCTCCAGCAACAGCGCCAGCGTGACGTATACACGAGCTTCATCAACGGCCTCAAGAAGCAGTTCAAGGTGCAGACCTTCCTGGAGCCGATCCGGGTCAAGGTCGCTGAAGCTGGAGCTCCCGCAAAGGGTCCCGAGAACGCGCCGGTCAAGATCATCGAATTCTCGGACTTCCAGTGTCCGTTCTGCGGCCGGATTGAGCCCGAGATCGAGAAGGTCCTCAAGACCTATGGCAACAAGGTCAGGCTCGTCTACCGCCAGTTCCCGTTGACCCAGATCCATCCCTTCGCGCAGAAGGCGGCGGAAGCTTCGCTCTGCGCCAAAGCGCAGGGCAAGTTCTGGGCGATGCACGACGCCATGTTCGCCAACCAGTCGGCGCTGGGGGTCGATCAGCTCAAGGCAACCGCCAAGAAGCTGGGCATGGACAGCAAGACGTTCGACAAGTGCCTCGATTCCGGTGAGACCGCGGCTGCGGTGGCGGCGGACGAGAAGGCGGGCGAGGCCGCAGGCGTCAACGGAACGCCGGCGCTCTTCATTAACGGACGATTCATCAACGGCGCGGTTCCCTACGAGCAGATCGCCAAGGTGATCGACGAGGAGTTGACGAGCAAGGGTGTGGCCATTCCCGGATCTGCGGAGAAAGCTTCGCAGACCGACAAGAAAGGAAGCTCCACGAGCGGTCGCTGAGACGCTTGTGGCGAGTGCTTCGAGGCGCCGGCGATCGACCGGCGCCTCGTTTTGTCTCCGCCTGGGGCGGGCTGCTATTCTGGGCGCAAGTTGAAGACGGACGAGCGGCAAGCCAAGAGCAGGATTCGGGGATCGCGCCTGGAAAGTCGCGCGGAGGAGGTCATCTCCACGTGTCCCAACTGCGGGACCCGGCTCGAGCAGCGTAAGTGCAAGCTCTTCTGCCCCCATCCCGGCTGTGGCTTCTTCCTGTCTTGCGCCGACTACTATTGACCCGGCGGAGCGACTAGCGGGAGCGATTGCAGGAGGGGCATCAGCTCGGTTGTCCTCATTCTCCTTCACCTCGCCTCGAGCTCATAGCGTGCAACGGAAAATTGCGTCCCCGTCCCCTTTTGCCCGGCGTCTCCATCAATGGGGATTGCGCCGGGGCTTTCCCGCCCTGCTCGCGATCGCTCCCCGCTGGCCTCGCTGGCTGTTGTTCCTAGGAGCCCGGTTCGTCATCTGGGCGGTGATGGTCGTCCACCCCGCGCCGAAGCGCGAGATCGCGGCCAACCTGGGCCGTCTGCTCGGTCTTCCGGAAGGCAGCAGGCGGGTCCGTCGCGCCACGCGTCAAATGCTCTTCAACTTCGCTTACTACTGGGTGGATCTCTTCCGCTTCGCTCAACTTCCCGCCGAGCGCGCGCAGGAGTTGCTGGATGGATGCGTCGGCGCCGAGCACCTGGAGAGCGAGCGCGCCGCCGGCCGTGGGGTCATCTTGCTCACCGCCCATCTCGGCAACTGGGAGCTCGGCGGCCTCTTCCTCGCTCGGCTCGATCTGCCTCTCACCGTGGTCTACGTGCGCGACGAGTTCGAGGTGGCGGAGCGATTTCGAAGTCTGCTGCGTCAACGGGTGCAGGTGCAGGAGATCGCCATCAACCCCGCCGGCGGATTGGCCAGCCTGCCGGTCTTGCGATCGCTCGCGGAAGGACGAGTCGTCGCCATGCAGGGCGATCGGGACTTCAACGACCGTGGCGTCGTGGTTGACTTCTGCGGCGCTCCGGCTTGCTTTCCCGATGGCCCGTTCCACCTTGCGCGTATGACCGGCGCCAGTCTGGTTCCCGCGTTCGTAGTCTACGGCTCGGGACATCGCTTCGAGATCGAGATCGGCGCTCCGATTCGCGTCCCGAAGAGCCAAGATCGGGAAGCCGAGGTGCGGAAAGCTCTGAATCGCTGGGTGAGTGTGCTCGAGGACGCGGTGCACCGCTGGCCCACCCAGTGGTACACCTTCTTCGATCCTTGGGCTGATGCGCAGGCTGGCGCCGAGGAGGACCGGCGTAGCGCTTCGGGGTGAGGCGCCGCCACGGCGATGCTCGAGACCACGATCTGGCGAAAAAAGCGAGAGAGTCCGCTGTCGGAAGAGGATTGGCCCCTATCTCTCGATCGGTTGCTCGCGGGCCCGGGCGACTGGGAGATGGAGCTCGGTTTCGGAAAAGGCCGTTTTCTGCTGCAACGAGCGGCGGAGCGCCCGGACCTAAGGTTTCTGGGCATCGAGATCGCCAGCCCCTACTATCGCCTCGCGGCACAACGGGCGGCGCGCCGTGGCCTCGCCAATCTCGCATTGGTTCGTGGGGAGTCGCTCTATCTATTGGCCGCCGCCCTGCCGCGGAACTTCGCCCAGGCCGTGCATGTCTACTTTCCTGACCCGTGGCCCAAGAGCCGCCACCAGAAACGCCGTCTCTTCGATGCCGAAAGCGTCGACCTGATTCTCGGAACCCTGGCCGCCGGGGGGGTTCTCTACTTTGCCAGCGACCATCCCGACTACGGTCCGGCGGTGCGTGAGCTCCTGCGCTCGCATCCCGGCCTCGAGGTGACGTCGCGCGAGGACCCATGGCCCGAGGGGGCGCGCACCAACTACGAGGCGAAGTACATCCGGGAAGGCAGAGCGATCGTGCGCCTCGAGGCGCGGCCGAGGAGCGTTCCGCTTGCCCCGGCCCTGCACCCCTCTGGACGCCCGGCGGTGCTCGCCGCGACCGCTCCGCCCGCCGATTAGCGGGTTTACGGCTCTGCTATTCTGGCGCCGCGCCATGCGCCGTCTGAAACACCTTTTCCCGTATTTCCGCCGGTACCCGTTCAAGCTGGTCTCCGGCATTCTGTCGATCGCGTTCTCGGTGGCCATCGGGCTCGCCGCTCCGCTGCTGGTGGGCGGCGCGATCGACGCGGCCCGCCACCAGGCCTCCGCAGGAACGCTCTTCCGCTACGGCCTGGCGCTTGTCGGAGTGACCCTGACGCAAGGGATCTTCATGTTCGCCCAGCGAATGATCTTGGTGACGTTGAGCCGGGACATCGAGTTCGATCTGCGCAATGACTACTTTTCCCATCTCGAGCGCCTGCCGCTCTCCTTCTATCAGCGCAGCTATACCGGCGATCTGATGGCCCGCGCCACCAATGATCTTCAGGCGGTCAGGATGCTTTGCGGTCCGGCGATCATGTACAGCTCCAATACGGTCTTTACCGCGATCGGCGCGCTCTTTTTCATGGTGAGGATCAACGGCCGCCTGACCCTGCTGGCTCTCGCTACGATGCCCCTCGTGGCGCTCGCGACCCAGGTCTTCGGGTCCAAGATCCACGTTCTCTTCGAGCGCGTGCAAGCGCAGTTCTCGGCTCTCTCGACCAAAGTTCAGGAGCACCTCTCTGGCGTGAGAGTGGTGCGCGTCTACGCTCAAGAGGCTCCTGAGGTCGAGGACTTTCGTGCCATCAATGGCGAGTATGTCGAGCGCAACCGCAGATTGATCCGCTGGACCGCCGCATTCCGCCCCATGCTGCAAGTGCTGGTGGGTCTGGGTTTCGTCGCCGTGCTCTGGTATGGCGGTACCCTCGCCGCCCGCGGAACGATCAGCATCGGGCAGTTCGTCACGTTCAACTTCTTCCTCTCCAAGCTGATCTGGCCGATGATCGCGATCGGCTGGGTGATCAACCTGGTGCAGCGCGGCTCGGCGTCGCTGGGAAGGATCCTGAACGTTCTCGAGGAAGAGGAGGCGAGCGTGGCTATGGAACCGGCGCTTGCCGGCTACCGGCCACGCGGGGCGGTCGCTTTTCGCCGCCTGACCTTCCGCTACGCGAGCGACTTGCCCGATGTGCTGAGCGATATCGACTTCGAGATCGACGCCGGCACGACGGTTGCCTTGGTGGGAAGAACCGGAGCCGGAAAGAGCACGATGTTGTCGCTGATTCCTCGCCTGATGGAACCCGAGCCGGGGGAGCTCCTCCTCGATGGACATGACGTCCGCCAGATCCCGCTGGCCGACTTGCGCCGTTCGATCGCCATGGTTCCTCAGGAGACTTTCCTGTTTTCCACCACGGTGGCGGAGAACATCGCGCTCGGTGCTCCCGAGGCGGAGCGGCCGGCGATCGCCAAGGCGGCTCGTCTCGCCGGGCTCGACGTCGACCTGTCGGGATTCCCCAAGGGGCTCGACACCCTGGTGGGAGAGCGCGGCATCACTCTCTCCGGAGGACAAAAGCAGCGTGTCGCACTGGCTCGCGCGCTACTGCGCGAGCCCAACATTCTTCTTCTCGACGACTGCCTTTCGGCGGTCGATACTCAGACCGAGGAACGGATTCTCTCCAACCTCCGCGCGGTCTTTCCGGGCCGCACGGTCTTCCTGGTGTCGCACCGAGTCTCCACCGTTCAGGGAGCCGATCTGATCTTGGTGCTCGATCATGGCGAGATCGTCGAACGAGGAAGCCATGGCGAGCTGCTGGTGCACGGAGGCATTTACGCGGATCTGGCGCGGAGGCAGGAGCTCGAAGAGGAGCTCGCCGCGGTCTGACCTGCGACTAAGGAGGTCAAGATGCGCATCGTGGTGAGTGGTGGCTCGGGGCTTCTAGGGAGTGCCTTGACCGCTGCCCTGGTGGGCGAGGGCTGGGAGGTCGTAATTCTCAGCCGGGCACCGGAGAGAGTCGGTCCGCTCGCTCCCGGGGTACGAGCGATCGCGTGGGACGCCAAGAGCCCCGACGGTCCCTGGCGGGGAGCGTGCGAGGGCGCGGACGCCCTCGTCCATCTGGCGGGCGAGAACCTCGCCGCGGGGCGCTGGACCTCGGCGCGCAAGGAGCGCATGTGGCGCAGCCGCGTGAGCTCCGGAGAGGCCTTGGCCCGGGGGATCGAGAACCTCTCGCCTCCGCCGAAGGTGTTCGTGCAGGCATCCGGCATCGGCTATTACGGGGCTCACGGCTCGGAGGAGATCGATGAGGGAGCAGCGATCGGCAAAGGGTTTGTGTGCGAGCTAAGCCATGCCTGGGAAGAGGCGAGCCGGCCGGTGGAGGCGCTGGGCGTGCGCCGCGTGATTCTGCGCACCGGAATGGTTCTCAGCGGGCGGGGCGGCGCCTTGCCCAAGTTGGTTCTCCCCTTCCGCTTCTTCGCCGGCGGTCCCATGGGCAGCGGTCAGCAATGGATCTCGTGGATCCATCTCGCCGATCAAGTGGCGGCGATGCGTTTTCTCATTGGCGCCGAGCAGGCCCGCGGACCCTTCAATCTCACCGCACCCGAGCCGGTCGAGAACGTCCAGCTCGCGCGGGTTATCGGCCGAACCTTGCACCGGCCTTCGTGGTTGCGGGTGCCGGCGTGGTCTCTGAAGCTCCTTCTCGGAGAGATGTCGACGGTCCTGCTCACCGGGCAACGGGTGATTCCCCGGCGCCTACTCGATCTTGGATTCCACTTTCGCTATACGACGATCGAAGCGGCCCTCGCCGATCTTCTCTAGACCGTCCTTCTCGCTGGGCGTCAGCTGCGCCGTTCCGGCTCCGAATGGCGCCAGCGCTGATCGATCCACTCCGCTACCTGCGGGGCGATCGCGTTCGGAGCGTAGACGCGGTAGCGATCGATCCGGCTCAGGTGCCCGATGAACTGGCTGGTCTCGGTGACCGGTTCGAGCGTACCGTCGAAGAGGCGCACCCAGATACGGCTCTCGGCGAAGCGGTGAGGGTCTTTGGCCGAGTTCGAGATCAGGAGCTGTTCGGCGCCGAAGCGCCCGATGAGAGCCGGAAGGATGGACTCGAATCTCTCCTTGTCGGCCGGCGTGAGATGCTCCCGAGTTTCGAACGCGAGAGGGAAGTGCCGGCGCTCGACCAGAGCCTCGGCATGGGGATTCCTCGATTGCCGCATGGCGGATAAGACGGAGATGTCGTCCTCGACCAGGAAACGTTCGGGATCGGCCGGCCACCGGCGCCCTTCCTGCCGCAACCACTCGTTGAAGTGGAGCTCGAGAGCCTTGCCGGTCAGATTGAAGTAGACCTGCGTGAACATGTAGTAGCGAGCGAGGACCAGAGCTTCCAGAGCGTGGATTCCGCCTTCCGTGACGCCAATCCCCCAGCTCCCACTTTCGGGATCGGGAATGGCGATGATTGTGTCCAACAAGCGGTCGAGGTCGTAGCTGCCGTACCGCACCCCGCAATAGAGGCTGTCACGCAACAGATAGTCCATCTTGTCGGCGTCGAGCTCGCTCGACAGGACTTGGCGGAGAAGGCGGTCGCCCTTCCCGGCGAGGAGCTCGGCGACGTCGGCGACTCGTAGCCCGTCTCCGTGGCGTTCGAAGATCTCCTCGATCTCCGGCAGAGACAAGAGACGCTGGCTCATTTGCTCGTGGTCGATTCCACCCTCGAACAGCTCCTCCGCCGAGTGGCTGAAGGGAGCATGGCCGATGTCGTGGACCAGGAGCGTGGCGCGGATCAGGCGGCGGCCGCGGCTCTGATTGCCCTTTTCGAGAAGCTCGGGGTTCTTGTCCGCGAGAGCGTCGTAGACCCGGCCGGCGAGCTCCATGGCTCCCAGAAGGTGACTGAAGCGGCTGTGCTCGGCACCCGGGAAGACGTGGAAGGCGAAACCCAGCTGATGGATGAAGCGGAGGCGCTGGAGTGGCCGCGAATTGAGGAGTGCGGCCTCGAGTGGGTCGGCGCGGATAAAACCGTGAATCGGGTCGCGCACGGAGAGCATGGACGGGGCGATGATAGCAGCGGATTGGGCCATTGCCTGTTAATCTTCGATCCTATGCACCTCGCGGATCCTTCGGGGAGAGGGCTTCGATGCCTGGGCTGAAAGGTGGACGGGCCCTGGCATTGGCGGTGGGGGCCGCCGCATTTCTCGCCGCGCTCAAAGGGGCGGCGGCGTGGTGGACGGGCTCCTTGGCCCTGTTCTCGGCGTCGCTCGACTCGGTTGTCGACCTCTTCGTCTCGAGTGCCAACTACGTCGTCTTGCGCCGCAGCCGCAACCCGCCGGACTCGGACCACGCCTACGGGCATGGAAAGTTCGAGGATCTAGCGGCACTCGGCCAGGCGTTGATGCTTGGAGCTGGCGCGGTCGTCGTCGTCGTCGCCTCGGTGCGTCGCTTCGGTTCCGGAGGCGCGCCGCGCGACACGATCCTGGGCATTCTCGTTCTTGCGGCGGCGATGGTGATCGGCGTCGGCGTCGGGCGCTTGCTCTCGCGCGCCGGGCACGCGAGCGAAAGCCCGGTCTTGAACGCCGACGCGGCGCACTATCTGAGCGATGCCTGGATCAATGGCGGGGCGCTGGGCGCCCTTCTCTTGGTTCGTTTCACCGGTTTTTCCTTGGCCGACCCGTTGGTCGCGCTGCTGGTGGCGGCGGTGATCCTGCGAACCGCCGGGGTGCTCGGTCTCGAAGCCCTCAGCACCCTGAGCGACCGCACCCTGCCGGATGATGAGGTCAGGCGTATCGGCGCGGTGCTCGATTCCTTCAAACCACGGGTGAGGGGCTTCCACGACCTGCGAACGCGGCGGGCGGGCTCTCAGCGCTTCATCGAGATCCACGTCGAGATCCCGCGCTCCTCGAGCTTCGAGGAAGCGCACGATCTCACGGTGGAGATCATCAACGCGCTACGGGCGGAGTTCCCCAAGTGCAGGGTATTTGTTCACCCTGATCCTGTCTGAGCAATGGGGTCGCTTCGCCACGGCCTTCGCGATACCGCGGGCTCGCGTGGGGCAGCGGCGAGAAGCTCGGCGACGGTCGCTACGAAGCCGGGCAGTTGAAGGCCCGGAAGAATCTCGGCCAGCGGGGCAAGGACGAAGCGCCGGTTGGCAAGCTCGGGATGGGGGAGGGTGAGCCTTGCGTTCCGCCGCTGGGTGGCCCCGAGCGCGATGATGTCGATATCGAGAGGACGGGGACCCCAGCGGGGCCCGGCGCGGCGGCCGACCTCTCGTTCGAGGCTCTTGCCATAGCCCAGCCACGCCTCGGCGCTGTCGTCCGTGCCCCCGACCAGAACCGTGTTGAGGTAAAGCGGTTGCGGCTTCCCAGCGAGGGGCGCACTTTCAAAGAGGGCCGCTACGCGGGGCTTGGTCAAACGGGCCGCGAGATGGGTCACGGCCCAAGAAAGCGTGGTTTCGGGATCTCCGAGAGTCGAGGGGAGGTTGGCGCCCAGGGCCAGGATGACGAGGCGAGCCCCAGCGGCATGGGGGAAGTCAAGCGTCGTCGAAGTCGTCGTCTTCTTCCTCTTCCTCGTCGGCCTCGACCTCGGCTTCGTCATCCTCGTCAAATTCCTCTCCGACCTCGGCGGAGGCCCCCTCCGTCTCATCCTCTTCGGCGCCGCGCGCAGCCGCGCGGCGGGCTCGACGCTCGGCCGCCGCGAGCTCGATCTCTTCCTGCTCCTCACTCGGGTGCGCGCCGCATTTCGGACAGGCGGGATCCTTCTTTCCGAGATCGTAGAACTTGGTGCCGCAGTTGAAACATTCGTGACGATTTCCCAGCTCGGGCATGACTTTGCTCCTGTGCTTACCCACGCGTTAAAGCGATCCGGGACGGTAGCATTGCATCCCCGGACTGTCAAGGCAGAGCGCTACCGCGAGACCGCGGCCGTGGTCAGCGTGGCCGAAGAGCCGCAGGCGGGCGGGCCTTCGGATCGTGTCCTCATGGGCTAATGCCCTTGCGGTAGATGCTCGAGACGCGC
Organism: Thermoanaerobaculia bacterium; assembly: GCA_046704885.1. Classification (GTDB taxonomy): domain Bacteria; phylum Acidobacteriota; class Thermoanaerobaculia; order Multivoradales; family JBJKRB01; genus JBJKRB01. The sequence continues at coordinate 18,917 of JBJKRB010000144.1, forward strand.
TAGGATGACTACTCCGCACTCGGCGGCAACCAGACCTCGCCGCCCGGAGCCCCCATCGTCAAGCTCTGAGAAATACTGTCCCCCTCATGACCCCCTTCCGCCGTTCAATTTTCGCCTCCCTCGTCGTCCTTCTTGGCATCGGTTGCGGCGCCGCTCTGGCCGCTGGGGCCGCTTCCAAGAAGGGAACGGAAGAGGAGACCGGCAGCGCGCGTCTCGCCAAGCTCTTGGCCGCGGTCAAGGCCGAGCAACAGCAGGTTCACACCATGACCGCCGACTTTACCGAGGAGAAGGTCAGCCAGCTTCTGGCCAAACCGTCGGTTTCGCACGGCCGGTTCTCCTACGAAGCGCCGGACAAGGTGCGGTGGGAATACGAAAAGCCCAACCCGATCACCCTGGTGATTCAGGGAAACGAGATGACCACCTGGTTTCGCGATCTCGGGCGCGCCGACAAGGTGAAGATCAGCCGCTACTCGCGCCGCGTCTTGCAGTACATGGGGGCGGGGGTCTCCGTCGATCAGCTGCTCTCCTACTTTGAGGTGGCGCTCTGGCAGCCGGGAGGCAAGGACCAGGACTACCGCCTCGACCTCATCCCCCGCTATGACCGGTTGCGCAAACACCTCAAGACGATGACGATCTGGATCGATAGTCACACCTATCTGATGACCCGCCTTCGCTACGAGGAGCCGGACGGCGACCGGACCGAATATCGTCTCTCTGACATCGTTGTGAATCGGCCGCTGCCCCCAGATCGGTTCGTCGTCAAGCTGCCGCCTGGAGTGCACGTCCGGCAGGTCGATCTCGATGCCTCGCCCGGGGCGCTCTGAGCCGGTTCCCAGTCGTAATCCATGAGCTTGCGATTCTCGATCGAGGCCCGCGCCGGCCGGGCGCGGCTCGGTCGCTTGGAAACTCCACACGGCGCGATTCCCACGCCGGCGTTCATGCCGGTTGGGACCCTGGGAGCGGTCAAGGGTCTTGGACCGTGGGAGCTCGAGGAGGCGGGAGCGAGCGTCATGCTCTCGAACCTCTATCACCTGAGCTTGCGTCCGGGGATCGGGACGATCGAGGATCTTGGTGGGCTTCACGCCTTTACGGGCTGGGACCATCCGATCCTGACCGACAGCGGTGGCTTCCAGGTGATGAGTCTCGCGGGGCTGCGCACGGTCGACGACGGCGGCGTGAGCTTTCGTAGCCACCTTGACGGCTCGTTGCTTCGTTTCACTCCAGAAGGGGTCGTCGAGGCGCAGGCACGCCTTGGCGTCGACATTGCGATGGTCCTCGATGAGTGTCCCCCTTGGCCGATCGAACACGATCGTGCCGAAGAGTCCTTGCGCCGGACAACCGAGTGGGCCGGCAGGGCGCGAAAGAGATGGCCGGGTGGGCAAGGGGGATTGTTCGGGATCGTTCAGGGGAGCGTCTACCTCGACTTGCGCCAGCGCGCCGTCGAGGCTTTGGCGGACCTCGATTTCGACGGATACGCGATCGGCGGAGTGAGCGTCGGTGAGCCACTGGCGGATCGTTGGAGCGTGGTCGAGGCGACGGCGCCGGCGTTGCCGCCGGAGCGGCCGCGCTACCTGATGGGCGTGGGAACACCTGAGGACATCTGGCGAGCTGTGGCTCAGGGCGTCGACCTCTTCGACTGCGTCTTGCCGGCCAGAAACGCCCGCCATGGAGTGGCATACACGCGGCAGGGGGTTCTCAAGATCAAGAACGCTCGCTTTGGCTCCGACGCGCTGCCGCTCGACCCCGAGTGCCAGTGTCCGACCTGCCGACGGACGAGCCGAGCTTTCCTGCATCACCTCTTCCGCAGCGGCGAAATGACTGCTCCCGTGCTCATGACGCTGCACAATCTGCGCTTCTACCTTGACTTCATGGGCGATCTCAGAGAAGCTATCGCGTCCGGAGCGCTAGCTCGCCGAGTGCAGGCACTGGACGAGAAGTTGGTGGCGCCGACCTCCGAATCACCGTCGGTAACGACTACGTCGAATTCCAGCTCCTGAGGTCATGTCCGTTTCCGGAGCGATACCGAGATAGCCGAGAGGGCGTTTACGATGATGCTACCGTCGGATCTGATGATCGCGTTTGCCCAGGGTGGGGAGCCATCCGCCTGGATGAGCTTTCTCCCCATCATTCTCATTTTCGTCATCTTCTACTTCCTGCTCGTGGCGCCGATGCGCAAGCGTCAGAAGGCCCTCGAGCGAATGATCCAGGCCCTGAAGAAGGGCGACCGGGTGATCACCAGCGGTGGATTGCACGGTGAGGTTGCGGCGATCGACGGCCCCACGCTGATCTTGAAGATCGCCGACAACGTCAAGGTGCGGGTGTCCAAGTCCGCGGTCACCGCGATGGAAGGCGAAGAGTCGCAGGAGAAAGGCCAATGAATCGCAGCTTGCTATGGCGGGGGTTGATCATCGCCGCGGCGGTCGCGATCGCCCTGATCGCCGCTCTTCCTCTCAAACAGAAGATCAAGCTCGGTCTTGACCTGCGGGGCGGGATTCACCTCGTTCTCAAGGTGCACACCTCGGATGCGGTGAAGGCGGAAGCGGACAAGAGCCTGCAGCGAGTGGTCGACGAAGCCAAGAGTGACGGGGCTCCGAACGCCAAGGGGCAAAGAACGGAGGACGCCAAGTTCGTCGTCACGGGAGTGCCGAGCGACAAGGACGACTCGGTGGCCCAGACCGTCCATAAGTACCTTCCAGGTTGGAAGTGGCAGCGCAACGGCAACGAGCTCGATTTCGAGATGACGAAAGCCAACGAGAGCGACATCCGCGACCTCGCGGTCAAGCAGGCTCTCGAAACCATCCGCAATCGCATCGACCAGTTCGGTGTGACCGAGCCGGTGATCGAGCGCGAAGGGCTCGACAGCGACCGGATCGTCGTGCAGCTTCCGGGTGTCGACGATCCCGAGCGGGTCAAGGCGTTGATCAAGAATACTGCTTTTCTCGAATTTCGGTTGGTGCAGTTTCCTCCCAACGGAGGCGGAGTGCCGACCAAGCAGGAGATCCTCGAGCACTACCACGGCAAGCTGCCGTCGGATATCGAGATCAAGACCGGCGTGACTCGTGACAAACAGGGACACGTGATCAGCCGCGAGTACTATGCGGTTGACAAGCAGCCAGTGATCACTGGGCGCGACCTCAAGAATGCTCGGCCCGGTCTCGGCCGGTTCAACCAGCCGGTCGTCAACTTCTTCCTCACCCACGATGGCGCTCAGCTCTTTGCCAAGGCCACGGGGGACAACATCGGCAAGGGGCTCGCGATCATTCTCGACAACAACGTCGAGTCGGCGCCGCGGATCAACGACCGGATCAGCGATTCGGGCGTCATCTCCGGGCACTTCACGCAGCAGCAGGTGCAGGACCTCTCGACGGTGCTGCGCTCCGGCGCCCTGCCGGCGGGAATCTCATATCTTGAGGAACGGACGGTCGGTCCCTCGCTGGGGCAGGACTCGATCCGTGAGGGTTTACGCGCCGGTCTGATCGGCGCGATTCTCGTGGTCCTCACCATGCTGGTGATCTACAAGGGCAGCGGGGTCAACGCCATCCTCGCCCTGGCGCTCAACATGGTCCTGATCTTCGGCTCGCTCGCCTACTTCCACGCCGTCCTCACCCTCCCCGGCATCGCGGGAATCGTGCTCACCATCGGCATGGCGGTCGACGCCAACGTGCTGATCTTCGAGCGTATCCGCGAGGAGCTGCGGGCTGGCAAGACCGTCAAGTCGTCGATCGACGCCGGCTTCGCCAAGGCGCTTTCCTCGATCTTGGACGCCAACATCACCACCCTGATCGCAGCCCTCTTCCTCTTTCAGTTTGGAACCGGGCCGATCCGAGGCTTTGCCGTGACCCTCTCGATCGGAATCCTGGCCTCGCTGTTTACCGCCATCTTCGTCAGCCGCTGGATCTTCGATCTCGTCCTGTCGCGGCGCAAGCGCGTCGACACCCTCTCGATCTAGAGAGACTGATGGGACCGAGAGAAACCCGATGACGAGACGATTCGAACTGCGGAAACGTGTAACGGTCCTCTGAGGAGCAAGATGGAACTCTTTGCCGATACTCACATCGACTTCATGAAGTACCGGAAGTTCTGGATCTCGGTCTCTTTGATCCTCCTGCTCGTCGGAATCTTTGCCGTGTTCGTGCACGGCAAGCTCAATGTCGGGATCGACTTCGCCGGCGGCACTCAGCTGACCATCAAGTTCGACAAGGCGCCGGAGATGAACCGGGTGCGCGCCCTGGTGGCGGGCGCTGGCGTCGGCGAGGCCCAGCTCCAGCGCTTCGGCACCGTGGAAGCGCATGAAGTGATGATCAAGACGCCCACCCTCAAGGGGAGCGAGGAAGGGAGTCGGGACCTGGTGGTTGCGGCGCTCGACAAGTACTACAACAAGGGCGCTACTCAGACCTTCGACCTCAACCAGCAGGGCGCCGAGTCGGTGGCCGACTTTCTCTACAAGCTCGACCCCGACCAGGTGAAGGCGGCGGACCCCGACGCGGCGCGAACCCACTACCGAACGGTCGCCGACGCGATCGACAAGGTAAAGCAGGACAGCGGTCTGCTCCATTCCTGGGATGAGGTGGCGAAGGCCCCCGGGGTCAGCCCCGAGGTGCTCAACGCTCTAAAGCAACACGCGCGCATCGGGAGCTTCTCGGTGCTCGGGGTGCAGAACGTCGGACCGCAGATCGGCTCCGAGCTTCGCAAGAAGGGCGTCCTGGCCGTGGTCTTTTCGCTGATCGGAATGCTCATCTACATCTGGATTCGTTTCGAGTTGCGTTTCGGGATCGGCGCCCTCATGGCTTCGGTTCACGACGTTCTCGTCACTCTGGGCCTCTTCGCGCTCTTCGGCTTCGAGTTCAATCTGACCACCATCGCGGCCTTCCTGACTCTTGTCGGCTACTCGGTCAACGACACGGTGGTCGTGTTCGACCGAATACGAGAAGACATGCGCAAGAGCCGGACGACGCCACTCATAGACACCATGAATCTGGCGATCAACCAGACGCTCTCGCGCACGATCCTCACTTCGGGAACGACCTTCCTGGCGGTGTTGAGCTTGCTGATCTTGGGCGGAGACGTGCTGCGCGGCTTTTCCTTCATCATGACGATCGGCGTGGTGGTGGGCACTTACTCGTCCATCTATATCGCCAGTCCCTTCGCCCTGCTCTGGGAGCAGCTCTTCGGCAAGCAGGCGAAACAGGAACGCAAGCGCAAGAACAAGAAGAAGTAGCGCCGGCGTTGGTATGAGCCTTCGCCTATAATTCGGTCGAGGCGCGTCGCCCTCGCGGTCGCGGTTGAAGCGTCCGTCGAGGGGACGCGACGCGAGTCATGCCCAACGCCCGCCGCGCTCATCGCAAGCTCGAGCCGCCCGTTCGCGGACGGCGGAAGCTCGGTCTCGAAGACGTCATCGCGCGTCTCGAGGAGCACGGCCGCGAGTACAACCAAGAATTTCTGCGCTCGGTCTACGAATTCTCGGCCGCGATGCACCGCGACCAGCTGCGGCGTTCAGGCGAGCCCTATCTCTCCCATCCTCTATATGTGGCCTACATCCTGGCCGACCTCGACTTCGATCAGGACTGCGTAACCACTGGGCTGCTGCACGACGTGCTCGAGGATACATTGAGCACCCGCGAGACGCTCGAGCAGCGATTCGGTTCCGTCATTGCGGAGCTCGTGGACGGCGTGACCAAGATCGGCCGTCATGCTTACGTGCGCCGGGACGAGGCTCAAGCGGAGACCTTCCGCAAGATGATCCTGGCTTCCGCCAAGGACATTCGAGTCATTCTCGTCAAGCTGGCCGATCGCCTTCACAACATGATGACCCTCGAGCACATGCCGCCCGAGGCGCGCAGAAGGATCTCGCAGGAGACCCTCGAGATCTACGCGCCCATCGCCCAACGGCTCGGGATGTCGAAGGTGCAAGGCGATCTCGCCGATCTTGCTTTCTTCTATCTGTACCCTCACCAGTTCACCGCCCTCAAGGCGAAGATCGAAGAGAAGATGAAGCTCGGCCATGATGCGACCGAGCGGATCCGGAAACATCTCGAACGAGCGCTGCGCGAGTCCGACATCGAGTGCGAGATCAGCTACCGGGTCAAGCGCTTCTACTCGATCTACCAGAAGCTCCGCCGCCAAGGGATCGACATCTCTCAGCTTTACGACTACCTGGCATTTCGCATCATCACCGAGAACCTCAAGGACACCTACGCCGCGCTCGGGGTCGTGCATCAGATCTGGCGGCCGATTCCCGGGAGGTTCAAGGACTACATCGCGATGCCCAAACCCAACCTCTACCGCTCGCTTCACACCACCTTGGTGGGCGAGAAGGGGCAGCCGTTCGAGGTCCAGATCCGCACTCGGGAGATGGACCGCGTGGCCGAGGAGGGGATTGCGGCGCACTGGCGCTACAAGGAGGGAGGAGAACATGAAGATCCTCCCGACCAGAACATCTTGTGGTTGCGGCAGCTTGTGGACTGGCAGAAGGAGGTGCAGGACCCGCGCGCCTTTCTCACTGCTCTGAAGATCGATCTCTATCCTGACGAGGTCTATGCCTTCACGCCCAAGGGAGACGTTCACTCGTTTCCACGCGGCGCCACTCCCTTGGACTTCGCCTACCGCATTCACACCGAGATCGGGACTCATTGCTCCGGAGCCCGGGTCAACGGCCGTCTCGTTCCCCTGCGCACGGCCCTGTCGAACGGCGACATCGTCGAGATCCTGACCAACCCGGCGCAAAACCCGAGCCGGGACTGGCTCAACTGGGTCGAGACCTCGCGCGCCAAGAGCAAGATCCGGCAGTGGCTGAATACGGAGCAGAAGGAGCGTGCGACGGAGATTGGCCGGCGCATGATCGAGCGTGGGCTGCGCCGCTACCGCGTGAGCCTCAAGCGTTTTCTCGAGCACGAGCAGCTTGCCGCGTTTCTGGCTCGCGAGGGCATCGCTCGTCCCGAGGACATGTTTGGCCGGGTCGGTTTCGGCAAGCTGACGGTGCGTCAGGTTCTGGACAATGTCCTTGGTGAACGTGCGCGTCCAGTGGAGAACGAGGAGCCGGGTCGGATCCGCAAGGCGGTGAGCCGCATCTTGCCGTTTACCGGGGCGAGCAAGATCGAGGTGAAGGGGCACAGCGACCTGTTGGCCTATCTGGCCAAGTGCTGCAATCCCCTTCCCGGGGAGCCCATCGTGGGCTACATCACCCGCGGACGCGGGGTCTCGGTTCACTCGCTCGACTGCCCCAACGTGAAGAAGCTCTTCTACAACCCGGACCGAGAGATCGAGGTCGAGTGGGCGCGGCAGGAGGGGGACGTCTATCCGATCACTCTATTGATCGAGACCGAGGATCGTCCGGGAATGCTGGCTCGGCTCACCGAGGCCATCGCAAAGCAAGATAGCAACATTCGTCAAATCGACGCCGAGACCTTCGACACCGGACGCGGAATGATCAACGTGGTCGTCGAGGTCAAGAACCGCAAGCACCTCGAGCGCGTCCGCCAGGGGCTTCGCGGCGTAGCGGGCGTCATTCAGGTGAGCCGCCTGATGGGGAGCGGGGGTCCCCATTCTGAGGCGCTTCACTAGATGCGATCGATCAGTCGGGGGGGAGTGCTGGGGAAAGTATGCGCAATATGCTATTCTTCAGGAAGACTTCGAATAGGCGGCTTCATGACCTTACCGCTTCGTAGGCATCGAGTGCATACCCAGATCCGGCGTACGCTGCCGTCGACCAGCGCCCGTACTTTCTGCAGGTTCGGTTCCCACGTCCGGCTGGAGACGTTGTGGGCATGACTCACCCGCTTGCCGTAGACCGTACCCTTGCCGCACACTTCACACTGCTTTGCCATGACCGTGCTCCTCTGCGTGGATTGGTGCTCGAGGTGAGCGCCCTTAACGAAGCACAGAGTGTAGCAAGGCGGCGTGATTGGAGCAAGGGAGGAGCGTGGAGAAAGGCGTGCGCTAATGCTTGACAGTGCTCACCTTTCCTGCTACTTTCCACTAAAGCTTTAAGTATTCGTGGATAAAGTCCGATGACCACAAAGATTTCTCGGGGGTAACCGATACCGTATGTTCTCACGAGCCAAAGGCATCGTCGGCCTCGACATCGGTAGCTCAGCGATCAAGCTGGTGGAGCTCAAACAGCGGAAAGGTGAGTTTTCGCTCCAGCGCGTCGGTATTGAAACACTCTCCCCAGAAGCGATCGTGGACGGCTCGATCATGGACTCCTCTCTCGTCGTGGACGCGATCCACCGGCTGAACGCGGAGACCGGCGTCAAGTCGTCGAGCTTCGCCACGTCGGTTTCCGGCCACTCGGTCATCATCAAGAAGATTCAGCTTCCCGCGGTGCCACCGGAAGAGCTCGCGGAGTCGATTCAGTGGGAAGCCGAGCAGTACGTCCCGTTCGATATCAACGACGTGCGGCTCGACTACGTGGTCCTCTCCGAGGGACAACCGGGTCGCGACAACATGGAAGTGCTGCTCGTCGCGGTCAAGCGGGACAAGGTCAACGACTACATTTCGGTAATCAGCCAAAGCGGCAAGAGCGCCGTCCTGGTCGATGTCGATGCCTTTGCCGTGCAGAACGCCTACGAAGCGAACTACGACCTCGATCCACTGAAGGTGGTCGCATTGGTCAACATGGGCGCCGGGGTGACCAATATCAATATCATGGCGCGCGGCGCCTCCGTCTTTTGGCGGGATATCTCCTTCGGCGGCAACCAATTCACCGAGGCCTTGCAGCGGGAGTTCAACCTCTCGTTCGATCAGGCGGAGCGACTGAAGAAGGGGGAGCAAGTCGATCGCTACACCTCGGCCGACGCCGCTCCGATTCTCGATTCGGTCTCCGCCGAGATGGCGAGCGAGATTCGCAAGACCTTCGACTTCTATGGAGCGACATCGTCGGAGGGCGCCGTGGACGAGCTGATGCTTTCCGGCGGGTGCGCTCTCACCTCGAACCTGGCCCAGGTCTTGCGCGACCGATTCGGCGTCGCGACGGAGCTGATGAATCCGCTTCGCCGGATTCACTACCGCGAGAGCGATTTTCCGGCCGACTGGGTAAAGAACGTGGGTCCGATGTTGGCCGTTGCGGTGGGGCTAGCGGTGCGCTCGGTGGGGGATTGACACCCGATGATCCGGATCAACCTGCTGGCGGAAGGCAAGCGAGCCGTCGCGCGTCGCCCACGAGGCGGAGAGATTCGTCTCCCGCTCGGTGGAATGGAACCGGCGGTCGCGGCTCTCCTCGCGCTCATCGTCCTCTCGGTTGTGGTCCTGGGCGGCTACTACCTCTTCAAGAAGCATCAGCTGAGTCGGAGAGAGGCGGAGGTGGCCGTGGCTCAACGGGAGGCTGATGAGCTGGCTCCGATTATCAAAGAGGTGGAGAGCTATAAGAAGAAAAAGGCGGAGCTCGAGCACAAGATCAAGATCATCAACGACCTCAAGGCGAATCAGAAGGGGCCGGTGAAGATCATGGACGCGGTCTCGCGAGCGCTTCCCGAGCTCCTGTGGCTTGATCACATGGAGGTGCACGCGACCAACATCGTCATCTCGGGCGAGGCCTTCAACACCAATGCGGTGGCGAACTTCCTGGCGAATCTCGATAAGGTACCGGAGTTCGCCGAGCCGATCCTTCGTGACACCACCCAGCGCGGTCGCGTCTACACCTTCACGCTGAGCTTCAATTACTCATTCACGAATCCGCCCGCGGGTGCTGATACAGCGGATCACCCCGCGTCGGCGGGGAGTGGTGGCTAGGGGCCTGACGATGGCGATGCAGACCGGACTCGAAGGCAAACCCTGGTATTTCGGCGCCATTACCGGCGTCGTCATCGCGGTCGTCCTCTATCTGCTTGGCAACGTCTTCTTCTTCAAGCCGATCCAGCAGCAAATTCAGGGACAGGAGCGACGCCTCGGTCAGCTTCAAACCCGGATCCAAGAAGGGCGGGCCGCCAAGCTCCGGCTGCCGCAATTCCGCGAAGAAGTCGAGCGTCTGCAACTCGATCTCGACAAGCTTCTGCGGATTCTCCCGGCCCGGCGCAACACGCCGGACCTCTTGCGGCGCATCCGGTCCCTCACCGAGCAAGGCGACTTCGACCTTCTTCGCTTCACTCCAGGCAACTTCGTTCCCAAGGACTTCTACTACGAGTGGCCGATCAATATCGCGCTCAATGGCCAGTATCACAACCTGGCTCTGTTCTTCGATCGGATCCGGCGTTTCTCCAGGATTATCAACGTCGAGAATTTGGCGATCAACGCGCTCCACCGGGCGGGCTCCATCTATACGATCAGTGCGACATTTACGGCGAAGACCTTTGTCTATAAGCAACCAGCGCCCGAGACCACGTCACAGCAGAAGGGCCAGAGAGGTCGTGGACGGCGATGATGGCAAATCAGCGAAGCAGAGCTAGACGAGCGATAGCGGGGCGTATTACGCTCTCCGTCCTTCTGATGCTGCTGACCGTGATGGTTGGGGTTTCAAGCGCTCAGTCGAGCGCCGGAGCGAAAGCGGAGAAGGCCAAGCAAGGGGCGAAAGGATCGCAGACCGCGCAACAGAAGGGCCAGGAAGGCGAGAGCACGGGTGAAGCGACGAAAGGGATCAACAAGATCCTCGAGGGAGAAGAGGAAGTCCTCGAAGGAGGCGGCTACACCTACAATCCGGATGGGCGCCGCGATCCCTTCAAGTCTCTTCTCTCGGGGACTGGTACGAGCGCGGCCGTGCAAGGTCCGCGGCCCAAAGGGGTGCCGGGGTTGCTGATCGATGAGATCGATCTATCGGGCATCTTCATTACGCCGCAGGGCCCCGTGGCTCAGGTGCAGGCATCGAACAAGAAGGAGAGCTATCTCTTGCACGTGGGTGATCACCTGTACGACGGCGAGGTGGTCAACATCACGAGCAACGAGGTGGTCTTTCGACAAAAAGTCAACGACCCGACGGCGTTAAAGCCGTTTCGTGAGGTGGTGAAGAAGCTCAACCCGTAGGATCGGGACTACGAGTCTCGGCCACGGGAGGGAGGCGAGCGCCATGGGAGATCAGGTGAAAAGAAGCCACGCAGGCGGCCAGTGGATGATTCTGCTGGCGGTCATGGCGTGGACGTTACTTCTGGCGGCATGCAGCTCGGCGCCGCCACCCAAGACGAGCGCGCAAGCGGCCCCCTCGGAGACCGAGGCAACGGTTGCTCCCGCGCCGGCAGCGCAGAAAGCGACCGAGATTCGCTCGCTAGAGTTGCGCGAGGGCGCCCCCGGAATGATTGTCGACATCAAGGCGAGCGCGCCGCTTGTTTGGACCACGTACCGCAACGCAGATGGCAATCTGGTCGTCGAGTTGCCCGATACCGAACCTGGTAAGAGCGTCTCCGACCTGACCTCGAAGACGGGCCTGGTCAAGGACGTCAAGGTCGCGCAGCAACAGACGGCGCAGGGGCCATTGACTCAGCTCGTGATCGCCACCCGCGGCGAGGCGGAGCATGCGGTCAGCTCGCAGGGCGATGCGCTGCGTGTCGAGCTCACTCCGGCGCAGGCGCCGCAGCCGCCGGTGGTCGCCGCCGAGCCGCTGTCGAATGGACAACCCAAGACTTCCGCAAAGGAGCAGCAGGACGTTCAATCCAAAGGAGCGGTCGCCAAGCAAGTCAGCGCTGCTCCGTCCGCCAAGCCTTTGCCTCAGGGCACGCCGGATCACCCGGTACAAGGACCCGCGGTCGCGGGACCGGTCGCGTCTCAGCTCGCCCGAGTGGAAGTAGAGCAAAACGATGGTGAGATCCACGTCCGCATCATCGGAGATGGTGAGTTCAAGTACTCGACATTCCACCTGAGCGACCCCGATCGCTTCGTCATCGACCTTTCCGGGGCGGTCGACAATTCCCCCCGTGGAAGCATCGAAGTTGCCGGCGGTCCGGTCAAGCGAGTACGCATGGCGCAGTTCAAGGCACGGCCCACTCCGGTGGCGCGTGTGGTCTTCGACCTGGCGACTCCGACCGTGCCGCAGATCACCAATTCCGCGAACGGCCTCTCGGTGATCTTCGGTGGAACGGCCGAGACTGCCGCCAGCGCTCCACACCCGCGGACCCTAGCGCAAGAGATCGCGGCCAAGCCACCGACTTCAGCTCCATCGCAGGGGGCCACGCCCGCGTCGAAGCAGGCGCCCGCCGAAAAGGCTCCAGCGGTGCAACCAGAGAGCCCCGCGCCGGTCGCGGTGGAAACCAGCCCAACGGCCTCGCAGAAGTCGGCCGCCAAGGAGACTTCGACGGCAACCCCAACGGAACAGGCCGCAGCGAGCCCGCAGCCGGTTTCGCCCGCGGTTCCCGCCGAGGCCCAGGAAGTCAAGATGGCGGCTGAGCCGACACAGAACGCTCAAGCGGAGGCGGTGGCGCCAGCGGCAAGTCCATCCGTCAAGAAGACCCCGGCTCCGACGAGTGACGTCGCTCTGTTTGAAGCCAGTGACGTGAAGATGCCACAGCAGCCGCAACAGGGAAGCGCGGTTCCCCAGACCTTCAGCAGCAAGACCATCGCTACTGGCAAGTCGAAGTATCACGGGGAGCCGATCTCCATGAGCTTGAAGGACGCGGACATCAAGAACGTCCTGCGCTCCTTCGCCAAGATCAGCCACCTCAACATCGTGGTGCAACCGGACGTGTCCGGAACCGTCACGGTAGAGCTCACGGACGTGCCGTGGGACCAGGCGCTCGAGGAGATTCTCAAGATCAACGGGTTGGGATACGAGCTCGACGGAAACATCATGCGGATCGCTCCCACCTCTGACTTGCAACGCGAAGCCGAAGAGCAGCAGAAGTTGGCGGCCGCGCAGGCTTCTTCGATACCCCTCCAGACGGTAATCAAGCGGCTGAGCTACGCCAACGCCCAGTCGGTAGCGACACTGCTGAGGCAGGGAGGAGGCGCTAGCCTTCTCAGTCGCCGCGGATCCGTTCTGGTCGACGCGCGCACCAATACCTTGATCATCAAGGAGCTTCCCAACTTCATGAACACCGTCCTCGCCGTGATCGAGAACCTTGATACTCCGGAACCGCAAGTGAGAATCGAGGCGAAGATCGTGGAGACTACGAAGCAGTACAGCCGATCGCTCGGCGTCAAATGGAACTTCAATGCGCTGGCGGATTCAGCGCATGGGAACACGACCGGGCTCGTCTTCCCCAACAACGTGAACGCCAGCGGCGGAGTCGAGCTGCTGCAGGGAGCGAACAACGGGTTCCTGGATATCACAATGGGGAACATCCTCAACACCTTCCAGCTCAATGCGGCGCTAAACGCTGCGGAGAGCAAGGGTCTGGTGAATATCCTCTCTGCGCCTTCGGTAGCGGTCCTCAACAACGACCAGGCGTCTATCCAAAGCGGCCTTCAGATTCCGATCCAGACTGTCGCCAACAACACGGTGACGGTCCAGTACGTCAACGCGACGCTGCAGCTGAGGGTTACGCCGCACGTGACCGCTGAAGGAACCGTCTTGATGGATATCAACGTGCAGAAGCGCGAGCCACAGCTAGCGTTCGCGGTTAGCGGAGCCAACAACGCCCCGATCGACACCAAGGAAGCGCGTACCCGCGTCATCGTACGTGATGGCGGCACGACCGTGATCGGCGGAATCTACAAGGTCACCACGAATACCGGCGAGGATCGAGTACCGGGGCTTGCCAATATCCCGATTCTCGGCCACCTGTTCCGCAGCCATCGCCGCAGCGACCAGAACGAAGAGCTACTGATCTTCATCACCCCCCGGGTGATAAAGCTCTGATGGCGGGGAGGAGACGAAGATGACGAAAGTAATCACTCGGTTGTTTCTGATCGGACTGCTCTTGTCGCTTGTCGGTTGTCCCCAGCGGACGAGCCGGACCGACAGCGGAGGGGTGCTGCTCACGATCGGACAGTACGACAACCTCCCACAGGGAATCTCGATGAACAACCTGACTCCCAGCGACATCGAGATCGGAACGTTGACCCTCCAGAGCGTGGCCGCGGACCCCACTGGTACCACGAGCAGCTTGATGGACGTCGAGCTCGACACCTACCAGATCACCTATACGAGGGGCGACGGTGGCACGCGCGTTCCAGTCAAGCTGGTTCGAAAGATTTTGGGTAACGTTACGGTAGGTGGTACCGACACGATCAAGAATCTCATCATCTTGACCTCCGACCAGCTCGACAACCCCCCGCTTTCCGATCTCTACTATCAGAACGGCGGCTATGACAAAGAGACCGGAAACACCAAGATTTCCTTGAATTTCGCGCTCCAATTCTTCGGGCATACACTCTCAGGGAAGTCCGTTGCCTCGGCACCCTTGAGCTTCACCGTGGATTTCTATCCATAAGGGCAAGCAGGAGAGTCGCTATGGGAACTTCAGTCATCAAACGCACCCTACTCCTCGCCGGCGCGCTAGTAGGCGCCGCGGCGCTTGTCGTCGCCTGTTCGGCCAAGTCTCCGACCGAACCCAAGCAGGTGGCAGCGCCAACCCCAGGGCCGTCAAGCTCGACATGGGCGATCACGGTGTCTGCTTCGCCTCGGCAGCTTGGCGTCACCTCGACGACTCCATCCCTGATTACGATTTCGGTGAAGAACGCCGTCAACGGGAGCCTTCCCGCCAACGGCAGCACCTTGACGGTCTCGACCGATCTCGGAGCCTTCGGCTCGGCGAGTGGCCCGCAGAGCGCTGCCCTTCAGATCGTGAATGGGAAGTCGGAAGTGCAGCTCTACCCGACGGGACAGCAAGGCACGGCCACGATTACGGCCCAACTGAATAACAGCTTCGGCCAGACCGCCGTCTATTTCAGCACTCTCTACATCACGAGCGTATCGCCGAACGTGGGCTCACCTCAGGGCGGAGACACGGTGACCATCGATGGTGGGGGCTTCACCAAGCCCTTGACGGTCAACTTCGGCACTAGCCCAGCTACCGTCACCTCCGTTTCGCAGCGACAGATCGTCGTCACCACGCCTCCGGGCACCAATGGGACCTCGGTCGACGTGAGCGTGACCCTGACCGGTGCCGACTCGGGAAGCACGAGCCTGGCCTCGGCGTTTACCTACGCGACAGGAAAGAGCACCCTAACGCCGACGGTGATCTCGATCTCGCCAAACAGCGGGCCCAACGCAGGAGGAACGACGATCGGAATCCATGGCGACGGCTTCGAGACCCCCGTTCAGGTCATCTTCGGCTCCGGTACCTGCAGCTCTTTCAGCGGAGTCGAGGGAACCGTGACATCGGCGACGCAGAGCGACTTGACGGTGGTCACGCCGCCCGCCACGGGCTTCGGCCAGGGCAACCAGAACTCGACGGTCGACATTCTGGTTCGTAACAAGTCAACTGGCAACTGCACCGTGGCTGCGAAGATGTTCACTTTCGGGACTCAGGTTCTAGTTTCCGCGATCACTCCGAACATCGGTCCCGCTACCGGCGGGAACTCGGTCGCCATCAGCGGCCAAGGGTTCCAGTCTCCCGTCGACGTGACCATCGGAAGCAGCCCGGGGATCCACCCGACCGTGACCTCGGTGACGAGCAACGAGATCGACGTCACCATGCCGGCGGTCGCTACCTGCACCGATCAGGTCTACACCGGAGTCACCGTAGTGGACTTGAACAGCGGAGCCACGAATGTCGGAGCGCAGGGAGACCGCGGGGCATCGCTTACTTACACGGTGCAAGGTGTCCAGGTTGTCGTGACCTCTCTTAGCCCTTCGAGCGGCACCGACAGCGGAAACACCATCGTGGCGATCTCCGGTTCCGGTTTCGGCACCCAAAACCAGGTGCTCTTCGGCAGTCAGGCCGCGACCGTAACCAACGCCACCAGCACCACGGTGACGGTCAAGTCACCGGTCTTCAGTGGAACGCTTCAACAACAGGCGTGCACCGCATCGGATGGCACTCAGGGAACCCGGAACGCGCCGACCTCCGTGGATGTGCAGGTCACGAATCTCGGAACTACCTGTAATGTCACAGTGCCGGGTGGATACACGTATATTCCAGTGGATTCGACCTGTCATTCGAGCGCGCCGCCCGTTGCACCGGTTGCGAGCTTCGGCTACGCGGCCACCGGTACGACGCCGCACCAGATCCAGTTCACCGACGCCTCTCTGAACAACCCAACGCAATGGTCCTGGGACTTTGGGGACGGCGCGACAAGCACGGCGCAAAATCCCTTGCACACCTACGCGGGCTCTGGGTCTTACACGGTAACTCTCACGGTGGCCAACGCTGGAGGCACAGATACCACCAGTAAGTCGATTACCGTGCCGTAAGGTAGATTCTGGAATCCCTGAGCTCGGTCCGCCCGTCAAGCGACGGCGGGCCGAGCTCACGTTTCAGCGAGCCTAGACGCCGAGTGCTCGCCCTGCGTATACTCACAACGACATGCGGAACACCTTGCTGCTCCTGCTTGCCCTTCCCCTCGGCCTTCTGGGTTGTGCCAAGGGAAATCCCGTTGCCCCCTCCGGCTCGACGCTCGTGATCAGCGCCGACCCGATCCAGATCGGATTGACCGGTACCTCGACCATTACCGTCTACGGCCGCAGGCCGGATGGCAATCCGTTCCTGAAGGATACAGAGATCGACCTAACGACCACGCTGGGAGCCATCCCAGCCATCGTCAAGACTGACAGCTCGGGGACGGCTCGCGCGACCCTGACTGCGAATGGGCAACCCGGCACAGCGACGGTGACCGCGACGACGAACGCCAGCACCGCCAGCTCGAGCTCCGGATCTAGCAGTTCGGGGACCACGACCTCGGGGGGATCAGTGACGGCTTCGATCGATGTGACGATCGGCGCTCCCAGTGAGTCTAAACCCCTGCTTCTCGTGACCGTCAATCCCTCGAACATCGCGGTGCAGCAGACCGCGACCGTGACCGTGGTGGCGCGGAACGCCGATCAAACTCCGGTCTCAGCCGGTCAACAGGTGATCCTGACTACTTCGCTTGGCTCGCTCAATCCGTCGCGGCCCGTGACCGACAGCGATGGAGTTGCCACCTCTACAATGGACGGGGGAAGCCAGGCCGGGACGGCGACGGTGACGGCGATTCTCGGCAACAGCGATCCGGCAACGGCGACGGTGACGATTCGTGACGCGGCGACGGACATCAATCTGCAAGCGAATCCGGCCTCGATCCCAAAGGCCAACAGTCAGGTGACCTTGACCGCGTTCGTCACCAACTCGCAGGGCCAGCCGCTCCAAGGCGCCCCAGTCACCTTTCAGTCTCAGCGAGGCACGCTGAGCTCCACCGGCGTCGTATTCACGGACACGACCGGAGTCGCGACCAATACCCTGTCGGTTCAGCAACAGGAGCTGACGAACCTGACGCAATTCACGGCGACGGCAAGCACACCTTCGGGTAGCGGTCAGATCCTCGAAGCAACGACCACCATCGTGGTTCAATAGCCATAAGGCCGGTCGGCCAGGTGAGTTTCGACACGAAGAACAACGAAGTCGGCGCCCCTCTACTGGTCGATCGGGAGGGCGATCTCCTTTGGCTCGAGCTCAATGACCCGCGCCACGCGAACGCCCTGTCACCACGCCTGGTGCGAGAGCTCACCGAGCTTTACCAGCGCGATCTCCGCGCGGAGGGAATTCGGGCCGTCATCCTCAGCGGCGCCGGAAAACACTTCTCGGCGGGAGCGGACCTCGGCCATCTGCGGACCTTGCGCGACGCGGATTCGGCGGCGCAGGTCATGGACTCCCGGCGCCTCCGGGATCTGTTCGAGGCGGTCCTTCGACAGGAAACGCTGACCCTAGCCCTGGTGCACGGATCGTGTGTCGCTGGCGGCGTTGGTCTAGCCACGGCGCATGACTTCGTCATCGCCAGCTCGGACGCACGCTTTCTCTACAGCGAGGTGAGGATTGGATTCGTGGCGGCGCTGGTAGCTACGTTCCTGCCTCTTCGGGTCAAAGGGAGCGACCTGCGCGAGCTCCTGCTCAACCCGGAATTCATCGCCGGCGACAAGGCCCTTTCGATCGGTCTCATCAATCGCGTGGTGGCGGAGGGAGCGCTGCGGGAAGAGGGCCGCAAGCTCGCGGTGTCGATCCTGGAACGCGCCAGCTCGGAATCGATCGCGCGCACCAAGCGCCTGCTGCTCGCCCTGCTCGGTCGCTCGCTCGATGAAGGCTTGCTGACCGCGAGCGCCGCGAATGCGGCGGCCCGATCAACAGCGGACTGCAAGCACGGAATCGAAACCTTCCTCGAAGCCAAGAAGCCTCCGAAGTGGCGCTAATCGACCCGGCCGCCTCCTAGAACAAGCCGGTTTCCGCCCCCCCACAGATCTGCCCATGTTGGTTGATGAAGGTGTGTGAAAGACCCGTGACCGTGTCGGTCACGGTGATCTCGTAGTGCACCGTCGATAAGGCCCCGTAGAAAAACCAATAGTGGCCGTTCAACTTGCGCCCGTCGATCATCTTGACGGCGAGCTCGAAATTGCCTGGAGAGAAGAACCAAAAGAGGCCGGACTCGTCGTTCTGAGGGATGGCGACGCCTTCGCCTTGTTGATTCGTGTTGGGATCGATGAAGCTCACCTTCACGGAGAAGCGACCCTGCTGGAGGCATAGGGTGGTGCTGTCAGAAACGCAGCTGCCGCTGGCGCCGGGAGCGGAGGTGGCCGGGAGAAGTGCCGGCAGCGCAGTCGAAGAACTGGCGCTCGAGGTGAGCCCGCCTGTGGAGGTGGATGCCGGGGCCAGAGGGAAGGCGGCGGCGTCGGCGCCCCCGCAGATAGTCTTCCAGGGATTGTGGTAAACGCGTTTCTCGCCGGTGTCGCGGTCGAGCACGGTGAGATCGTACTCAACGTTTGTAAGGGCGCCGTAGAACACCCAGAAGTGGCCGTTTAGCTTGCGTCCGTCGATCATCTTGACAGCCAGCTCGAAGTTGTTCGGGCCGAAGAACCAGAAGAGGCCGCTCTGGTCCGTGCGCGGCAGGGGTGTGCCATCGCCTGAACGGTTGTTCACGTAGTCTACCCAATGCACGGTGACCGCAAACCTGCCTTGCAGCAGGCAGAGGGCGTTGGGATCGCCGCAGGCGTTGACCGCAGTCGTGGCGCTGGAGAGGTTGGAATAGGGTGACATTGCTGATCCGGACTGACCCCGAACGCGAAATTCGTACGACGTTCCCGGCGCCAGCCCGGTTGCGGTCCAGCTGTTCGACGTTCCCGCTAGCAGCGCCACTTGAGTAAACGAACCGAACGTCCCGTTGGACTCTTCGATTGCGACGTTCTGCTGAGTCGCGTCGTTGTTCGTCCAACTCAGAGCGATCTGGGAGTCGTTGATATCGGTCGCTTGGAGGTTGCTGGGCGCCACCAGAGAAGTGCTTGTGGTGCTCGAGCTCGTTGTCGCCGATGCGTCGTTGGTGTAGGTCGAGCAGCCTGCCGAATTGCAGGCGCGGACGCGGAACGTGTAGGTGGTCTGGGCGGCAAGCCCTCCCGCGATCGTGCTCGTGACGTTGGAGCCCACGCTTGCGACTTGGACAAAGGAGGTGGTCGCGGTGCGGCGCTCAATCTTGAAGCTGCTTTCGTTGCTTGAATTATCGAGCCAGGTAAGGCTGATCGAGCTGGCGGAGATCGCCGTGGCCGAAAGCCCGCTGGGAGCGCTCGGAGGCGAAGTGGAAGGTGCGGCGCACGTCGTACCATCGCCGTAGAGACATTGGATGGCGTCCCTGTCGTCCGTTCCTAGACTGGCGCCACGACCGTCGCCATAGGCGTAGGCACGCATGATCGCGCCGCTGACGGTCGAGTGCCCGAGCCCGAGGGTGTGTCCGAGCTCATGAGTGAAGACCTCCGCGCCGTCGGCGCCGCCATGACCGGAGAAGAAGCACCCTGCGCCATCTTGCGTAACGACGTCACCCTCGA
>JBJKRB010000145.1:0-81521 GCA_046704885.1 Thermoanaerobaculia bacterium
CCAGGTCCGCGAGCACGCGGCCCTCCTGGAGCAGGGCCTTTTTGGCAATCCCCACTCCACCAACCCCGCCTCGGCCGCCGCCACCAGGCTGGTCGAGCGGGCCCGGGAGGCGGTGCTCGAGTTCTTCGGGGCGAACAGGGACGAGTACGTGGTCTGCTTCACGCAGAACGCCAGCGGCGCCCTCCACCTCGTCGGCGAGGCATACCCATTCGCACCGGGCGGCCGTTACCTGCTGACGTTCGACAACCACAACTCGGTCAACGGGATCCGCGAGTTCGACCGGGCCCGCGGTGCATTGACCTCCTACGTTCCGGTGATGCCGCCGGAAATGCGCGTGGATGAGTCGTCTCTGGAGCAGTACCTCGACCGCGCGGCGCCGGATCGCGACAATCTCTTTGCTTTTCCGGCTCAGTCGAACTTCTCCGGAGTGCAGCATCCCCTCCACTGGATCGAGATGGCCAAGGAGAGGGGTTGGGACGTCCTGCTCGATGCCGCCGCGTTCGTACCGACCAATCGTCTCGACCTGTCGCGCTGGCATCCCGACTTCGTGACCGTGTCGTTCTACAAGATGTTTGGGTACCCCACAGGTATCGGAGCCCTGGTGGCGCGGCGCGAGGCGCTCAAGAAGCTGCATCGCCCGTGGTTCGCCGGCGGAACCATCGCGGTCGCCTCGGTGCAAGCCGATCGCTTCACTCCGGCAATGGGTGCTGCCGCCTTCGAGGACGGTACCCTGCCCTACACCGGCATCCCCGCCCTCGAGTACGGTTTCGATCTGCTCGAATCTCTCGGCATCGATACGATCCACCGTCACGTGATCCGATTGACCAGCGCCTTGCTCGAAAAGCTAACCTCTCTGCGCCACGCGAACGGCCAACCCGTGGTCCAGATCTACGGGCCGCTCAACACCGAGGCGCGCGGCGGCACGATCGCGTTCAACGTGGTCGACGCGACCGGCCAGGTGGTCGATCACCATTGGATCGAGGAACGCGCGGGCGCGCGCCAGATATCGCTACGCACTGGCTGCTTCTGCAATCCGGGCGCAGGAGAAATGGCGCTTGGCCTCTCACGTGGCGAGATATCGAGCTGTTTCCATCGCTCGGGTGACCGCATGACCTACGACGACTTTCGCCGCTGTATCGACGCCAAGAGCACCGGCGCGGTGCGAGTCTCTCTGGGAATGGTCAGCACCCAGTCGGACGTGGATGCCTTCCTCGATTTCTTGGCGGCGGATCTCGTCGATCGGTGAAGTTCCTCCTTCACTCGAGTCGGGCAAAGGCCATTAGGGCTCACGGCCCGAGCTCAGCTCGCGCCATCTCCTCAAGACGAGAACCAGCGTCGGGGTAGCCTCCGGGCTCGCGTTCATCTCGGGAGAGAAGACCCGGAGCGAGCGCTCCGCTCGTGCGGCGAAGTCCCTCTCGCTGAGGCGAGCGAGATCTGACAGATTGAGCGCCGCTACGCCGTTGGCTGAGGGAAGCGCGCCATCCAGCAGGGGCTTCGATTGCACTAAAAGGTCCCGGGCGCGCTCGCTGCTGAAATAGCCGCCCCGGGGGTCGCCGAGCCGACGCTCTTGCTCCTCCGCGAGGCGTACGGCGGCCTCCAGCCAACGCGGGTTGGGCGCCGCCTCGTGCAGGGCAACGAGGCCTCGGATCAAGAAAGCGTAGTCGCTCAAAAAAGCTCCCACCGCTCCCTTTCCGGCGCGCCAGACGTGACAGAGGGACCCGTCGCTCAGGTGCAGATTCTCGAGCACGAAGCTCGCAGCCCGCTCGGCGCGTTCGACCCACGCGCTCTCGCCGAGAAGAGCCCCCGCGCAAGCCAGGCCCGCGATCGCCATGCCGGTCCAATCACAGAGCACCTTGTCGTCGGTTCGGGGTGAGTTTCGACGTCGCCGGATCGTGTCCAACCGTTCGCGCAGCGGCTCGATCTGCTCGTTCAAGTCGACGACGCTGAGCCTCCGCCGGGCCGCTTGATCCTCGAGCGCCCGAGGGAGGTGAAGGACATAGCGATCGTCCTCGAAAAAGGGGGGACCAGCAAAGCCGAAAATCGGCGCCAAGAACCCGTACCCTTCCTCGCCGAGCGCCGCCGCGAGCTCTTCCCGGCTCCAAGAGTAGAAGGCACCTTCTCGGCCATCGCTCTCCGCGTCGATGGCGCTCCAGAATCCGCCCTCGGGCGCGCTCATCTCATGGCAAAGGAAATTGCCCGTCGCGTGTGCCACGCGGATCGCCTGCGGGTCCCCGGACTGCGACGCTTGCCGGGCATAGACTTCCAACAGCAATGCGTTGTCGTAGAGCATCTTCTCGAAGTGCGGCACCAACCATTCTCGATCGGTCGAGTAGCGATGAAAACCGCCTCCGACCTGATCCATGAGCCCCCCTCTGGCCATGTGGTCGAGAGTCGTGGAGAGCATTTCTCCGGCTCGCGGGTGGTCGCTTGCCAGGTCGAGCAGGAGGAAGAGGTTGGCCGGCATCGGAAACTTCGGAGCTTGCCCGAAACCTCCCCACTCCGGATCGAAGCGCTGCTCCAGGTTGCGCAGCACTATTTCTGCGAGCTCGGGACCAGGAAGCTCGCGTGACCCCGACTCCCTTTCGCCCAGGTAGTGCTGAAGGGCTTCGAAGACGCTCTCCGCTTGCGCCTCGACGTCCGCTCGCCGCTCCTGCCAGGCTTGCGCCATCGATTCGAGAACGGACCGGAAGGCCGGGTGGCCGTAGCTCTCCTGGGGCGGGAAATAGGTCCCTGTAAAGAAGGGCTTGAGGTCGGGCGTCATGAATACGGACATGGGCCAGCCTCCCTGACCGGAAAGGATCTGGGTCGCTGTCATGTAGACCTCATCGAGATCCGGCCTCTCCTCCCGGTCCACCTTGATGTTGACGAAATGCTCGTTCATGAAGCGCGCGATACCGGCGTCACTGAAAGACTCTCGTTCCATGACGTGGCACCAATAGCAGGTCGAATATCCGATCGAGAGAAAGATCGGGCGATCTTGGCTCCGGGCGAGCTCCAACGCCTCTTGGCCCCAGGGATACCAGTCGACCGGATTGTCCTCGTGCATCAACAGGTAGGGGCTCAAGGATCCCGCGAGATGATTCTTGGCGGAGTTTCTCATGACACGGCGACCTCTCTGCCGCCCCGCAGGGGCGAAGCAAGCTACAGTTTGGTTCCACCGGCTAGAACGTGAGCCGAGTCGACCCAGGGAGGAGCTCGATCTTGGCGATGCGCACCGTCGGACCCTCATTCCAACGCACCTCGAGGCGAAAACGGATCTTGTCTCCGAGCTGCAGGTTGTCCGTCGATACCCCAGGGGCTACCGGAAACGGCATCGTCATCGACTGCATTCCGATGACTTTGCCCTCGCGATTGGTGAAGCTCGGAATGGCCTCATGGTGGATGCGCATGTCCCCGCTGCGAGTCTGCTGGGGCAACGCCACGATGACCCCTCGGACCTCATAGACGGCATCCGGCGGTCCCAGCGGCGCGGACTTCTTGCCCGCGCACGCTCCGGCCAGGATGAGCAATCCCAAGAGCAGCGGCGCGGCGTTTCTGGCGGTCAGCCGTGGCACTCTCAGCCTCCGCTCTTCAAGAGAGTGTCCAGGGTCGACTTCAAGGCGTCGATGAGGTCGAGAGCTCTTCCCATGGCGTTTGGTATCTCTCCCATCAACTCCGCCGGGGTGACCTGAGGCTGGGCCAACGGCCGACAGAGTGCTTCCAAGTGGGGACCCAGGTCGGAGGGTATCGCACCCTTCGCCGCGGCGAGGCTGAGGTCGGGCACTAAACCGTGCAGAATCTGATCGACAAATGGACGGGTCGCCTGGAACATGCTCGGAGGAATCGTCGCATGTTTGCTCAGGAGACGATGAATCATGCGGAAAGATCCGTTCGCGGGATTGCTGCCAGACAGGATCGCGTCGAGCGACCTTTGGATCTGGAACAGGAGTTCCCTTTGGTCCACGTCCTCCGCTGAGACCTTCTCGCTCCCCTCCGTCTCTTGCGGGGGAACCAGCTCCTCGATCGAGGAGAGCACTTCCCCGCCCACGGATTCGCTGGGGCTTTTCCAGGCGCTCGAAGAGATCGTCTCTTCCGGGGGCTTCTCTCTTACCTCCACCGCTTCCCTGCTGGCCGCCGCGGGAGCCGCGGCCTTGACCACGATCAACGATGCGCGGCGAGAGACCGCGCCGCGCAGCAACTCGAGAAACATCTTCAGGTCGTCGTCCCCCATCAGGGACACGAGGTGCTCATGCTCCACCGGGTCGCGAGATGCCGCCTGCGAACCATCGGGCACCCTGACTGGCCGGCCGCTCGCTGCCTTTTCGACCTGGGCGCGGAGGTCTCGTACCGCTCTCTCACCGATCAGCTGACGGAGGATCTCCACGTCGACCATTGCCGCAACCTGCTCGAGCAGAAGGATGAGCTCTCGATAGGCCTTCTCCGGGCCTCCCCGGGCGCCCGCCCTTCTCCAAAGCTCGGCATGCACGGCTTCGAGCCGGTTCAGCACGTGACTGAGGCGCGATTCTCTGCGTCGAATCTCGTGATAGTCACCCGAATAGAGAGCGCGACGGTTCTCTTCCTGCAAGAGGTGGCCCAATTGTCCGCGCAACACGGTGAGGTCGGCGAGCGCGTAAAGATCGACCTGACGCCCCTCCGTCCACGCTCGCTTGAGCTCGAGGAATGGAATGCCGGTGGGAAGACGACGAATCAGGCCTACGATGTCGTCCAGCTGCTCGACCAGCATCGAATTCCGAGTGAACTCCTCGGCCTTCTCCGAGAAGAGCACCGGTTCGACTTCGACGCCGTTCCATCTGCCACCGCTCACGATGCTGGCGGTAGCTCCCATGAGCGCGCTCGAGTACTTGCCCTTCATATCCGCAGCGAGCTCACACAGCCGTTGCCGCTGCTCGAGACTCGGCTCCGAGCCACTTCGCAAGAAGACTCCTGCCTGGTCGTCGAGGCGCGAGAGATCGTGCTCGATCATCCCGTGGATGCCGGTGAAGTAGAAGCGGGTCTCCGCGATCGACGTGTGGTCCTGCCATCCCTCATCTTGCAGCTGATCCAGGAGAGCGCCGAGGCGGGAAGGAATCGCGCTCGCCACCTCCATCAGGGCGCTCACCATCTGAAGAAAGGTGGCGGCATCGTCGGGCGGATAGTAAAGCAGACGCCAGGGTGCAGCCGCTTCGATCTCGTCCAGGATACGGCGGACCTCCTGATAGATCTTGCGGCGCCAGGGTTCGGTGGCACGCAGGAGCGCCTCTCGCGTCCCGGGAGCGGTCTCGAACTCGGGAAGCGGGACGGCGGTTTCTCTTGATCTCAGGGTGTCCATGGATCCGTCTTGCATGAAACGCAGCTGCGGGATCTTTCGCGAGTAGTCGCCGGCAATCTATCAAACGCTGGCGAGACGACCGCGATCAGTTCTGTCCACCAGACGCGAGCCGGCGTGCTTGCGCGAGGAGCTGTTGCACTTCCCGCTCGCCGGCCTCCACGTCCGGCAGAGATTCGGCTCGCCCGTCAAAGGTGGAGTCGAACTGACCGATGAGGTCGTCCAAGGACGCCATGGCCTCCGTCGCCTTTTGACAGGCTGCGCCGGAGCAGGAACAGGAGTCTTGCGCCGTCTCGACCTCATCGTGCAGGTCTTGGGACATCGATTCCCAGACCTGTGCCGCCGTCCTCGGGTCTCTCAGGCCACGCAGCCTTTCAGTGACGCGATCGTTTGCGCTTCGCGCCGCGCTGAGACAGTCCTCGACACTCCCCGATCCATTCTCGGACCCTTCGGTGCTCGGCCTCGCGTCGTATTTCGTCGGGATCGCCACCTGATCGAACTGGCCATGGGATCGCAGCCACGGAATCACTACGGTCCACAGCGCATAGGCGGCAACGATGACGAGAATCACGCGGATCGCCCGCGCAAACAGCCGGTTAGTCACCCTGAAAGTCTACGCCCGATCCAGCTTCAGGGAAACAGACCGCCAAGCGCGGTCCTTGTGCCGCTAGCGAGGCAAGGTCAGCCCAAGACCTTGAGAATGGCCTCGGCTCCGCTCACGGTCACCCCTTTTCCGGGCTCTAGGCCCAGGTGCTCGACTACGCCATCCTGAAGGATGGCCGCATAACGGGCCGAGCGCGACCCCAGGGCGCCCGCTGAAAGATCGCGTTCCATTCCGGCGGCGCGAGCAAACTCGCCATTGCCGTCCGACAACATCACCAACTGGTGACCGACTCCGCGATTCTTGCTCCAGGCGGACATGACATAGGGATCGTTGACGGCCAGGCAAACGATCCGGTCTACTCCGCGAGCGAGGATCTCCGGCCCATGAACCAAGTAGCTCGGGAGGTGGTCATCCGAGCAGGTCGGGCTGAATGCTGCGGGGACCGCGAAGACTACGACTCGCCCCTTGCCCATCGCCTCGTGGCTACTAATGGTCTCGATGCCGTTATCGCCGTAGCGATACAGGGTGGTATTCGGAATTTCATCTCCTACCTTGAGTGTCATTCACGCTCTCCTCTCACAGTTGAGTCGATCACCTTTGGCCCGGCGATCGACCCGGATGCCCTCTATCTTCCATCACCCGCGCGACTCCCGCAAGAGCGGCGACCCCCTGGGCGGCCCCGATCGACCACCGAACAAAGGAAGGGAACGCGCGTATATATAGACATGATTGCCACCCTGCGCGCTCCGTCCCTCCGCTACCTCGCGCTGGGCTTGTCTCTGGGAACGCTCGCGCTCGTCATCACCCCCGCGACGGCGGCCAGCGCTTCTCGATCATCCCGGCCAAATCTGGTCCTCCTCACTCTCGATACCACTCGTGCCGACCACCTTGGCGCCTGGGGCTGGAAGTGGGCCAAGACTCCGAATCTCGACCGTCTCGCCAAGGACGGGGTACGCTTCGCCCGCGTCGACACGGCCGCGCCGCTGACCCTTCCCAGTCACGCTTCTATCCTGACGGGCCTCTATCCGCCGCGCACCGGAGTGCGCGACAACGGGATCTTTACCCTCCCGTCACGAATCACCACTCTCGCCGAGCGCCTCGAGAAGGTTGGATATGACCGGGCTGCCGTGGTCTCGAGCGTGATCTTGGCCCGCCGCTACGGACTGGACCAGGGGTTTCGCATCTATAACGATGACATGGGACCGGCAAGAGCCCCCGGGACGATCGGCCAGGACAAGCGATCGGCCACAGCTGCCACCGACGCTGCGCTTGGCCTCTTGTCCCACCTGGGCCATCCGTTCTTCTTGTGGGTCCACTACTATGATCCGCACGCACCCTATGACCCGCCTCCGGGATTCCGTGATCTGGGTGGACCCTCCCCGCTCTACGATGGCGAGATCTCTTACATGGATCACGAGATCGGGCGACTGATCGCTCATCTGCCGCACAACAGCTTCATCATCGTGGTCGCGGATCACGGAGAGATGCTGGGCGAGCACGGCGAGGAGCATCATGGTCTCTTGCCGCTGCGCGCTGCGCGTCGCGTCCCCTTGCTCGTGCGCGGTCCAAACGTGCCGCGGGACAAGATCATCTCCTGTCTCGTCCGGACGATCGACATTACCCCCACCTTCTTGCAGGCAGCGGGTTTGCCGGTGCCGACCTCGCTCGACGGCGAGCCTCTGCAGCCGTTGTGGGAGAAGAAGGAGACCGATTGCGACCGAGCGAGCTACAGCGAGGCTTTTCTTCCTTTCTTCTCTTACCACTGGTACCCGCTTCGAACGCTTACCGTGGGGCGCTGGCTCTATCTGCAGGCACCGACGCCGAGCTTGTTCGACGAGAGCAGCGATCCCGGCGAGACGAAGGATCTGGCGCGCGCGCAACCTCGAATCGCGCGCGAGATGCAGATGCGCCTACGCAGGCTCCTCGGCGCGATGGGCGAAAGCCTCGAGCCCGCCCTCGAGGCGAATCGATCCGAGAGCTCGGAGGAACGACGGCAGCTGGAGAGTCTTGGATACCTATCGGGCGCCGGGGGCGGACAGGTAACCACCCAACTGCCCGACCCGCGGCAACGGACGGCCGAGGCGATGACGATCCAGAATGCTCAAGACCTGATCGCGAAGCAGCAGTGCGGGAAAGTTCTCGTCCTGCTCACGCCCATCCTTCGTCGCGATCCGAACAATCCCACCGCTCTCAACTACACGACCTATTGCCTACTCGCCGCGCAGAGGTACGACCAGGCGCTTGCCTTGGCCGAACGCGCTCAACGCCTCGCCCCTCGCTCCCCCGCTCCGTGGGTCAGCATCGCCCGTGCCCACGAGGGGCGCGGGCATACGGACCTCGCCAAGGCCGCCTATCGGCGCGCCCTCGCGATCGACCCTGGTTGCCGCGAGGCGGCCATGGGTTTGGCCCGGCTCTTCCTGTCCCAGGGATCTCCAGGCGAGGCCGTCAAGACCCTCGACCAGCTGGAGGCGGTGGGGGCGAGCGATGCGAGAACGGTCACCGAAAGGGGGTTGGCTCATGCCGCGGAGGGAGACCTCGGGGCCGCCCTGGGCGACTTCCAGCATGCGGCTCAGATGGCCCCATCTGACCCCTTGCCCCTCGAGAATTCAGCGCGAGTGGCGTTCAAGCTCCGCCGCTTCGCGGTGGCTGCGAAGAGCTACGAGAGCTTGCTCAAGCTCGAACCCGAGAACGCTGGCGCGTGGGCCACGCTTGCCGGTATCTATGATTTCAAGCTCGGCGACCGGCCTAACGCCGTTCGCGCCTACACCAAGGCGATTCAGCTGGCGCCACCCGGAGCGAATCGCCAGAAACTCCTGGCGGCGCGCGCTAGATTGGAGTCGGGGGGACGGCGCTAGCCTCCGCGATTGCGGGGAGGGCTTCCTCCGCCGCCTGGGCTCCCCGTGCGAACAACTGATCCGCGGAGGAGAAATCCATGAACGGAAATTCGCCGATCGCGGGTCGTATCGAGACGTCGCCCGCATCGTGACCCTGGTTCGAGCGCAGCAGCAGCGAGAGGCTTCGTTGCCAGCTGCCAATGGTGCCGATGGGCCCCGACCCGGGAGCCGGATACGCCATGAGGTCGATGCTGACGACGATCGCCGTTTGAGCCGGAGCCCAGGTCGCGCCCAAGTCGCGAGCGACGTCAACAGGCAGATTGTTCATTAGCCCACCGTCCACCAAGACTTTTGAGCCTCTCTCGACCGGCGGAAAAAGCCCGGGAACCGCGCTGCTCGCGAGGATGGCCTCCGTGAGGTCGAGATCGTCTGAGCTTCCATCGACGACGACCGATGTACCAGAAACGAGATCCGTCGTCACGATGGCGGTCGGGATTCCGAGATCGGAGAAGCTGCGCAGTCCCAGATCCTCGCGCAGAAGGGATCGCCAACGGTCCGTTTGCACCAAGCTTCTGCTCAAAGGTCGGGACGAGGGAGCAACGAGATGCCGCCAGCGAATCGTGCGAGCACGCGCCAATAGGCTTTCCGGAGACCAGCCCAGCGCGTAGGCGGCCGCGACCACCGCTCCGACGCTGGTTCCCACCAGGCCACTCGGCTTCACTCCTGCGCGATCGAGGACGTGGAGAGCTCCCAAGTGGGCCGCTCCCCGAGCCGCTCCTCCACCGAGGGCCAGGATCAGGGGCCGGGAAGCCTCCTTGTCGCTCACTTGGAGGGTGTCTTGTCGCCAGGCGCGGATGCCGGGAGGGGAAACGGACGAACGGCGCCGCCCTGATCTCCGCTTTCGGTAATCCGTGATTGCCCCGCGTGATCGACTTCCTCGATGCGCAGGACGGCGTGGAGCGGGAGGTAGAGCCGGCGCGCCGCCCCATACTCGTTGCGCAAGCCCTCCTCGGAGGGATCGACGACCACCTGGGAACGCGCCCCGAAGATCAGTCCCTCTACCTCGACGAATCCGAATAGGCCACCCTGCGATACGTGGCGAGCGTAGAGCTCCACAACCTGGCCTTGATTCTGAAAGACGATCTTGTACGCACTTTCCTCACTCATCGTATCCGTCGAGATCGCGGTGGACGCGGTACCGCGAGTGACCGAGGAATTTTAGCAGAGCGTGTAGGATGTTCCCCATTGAGACGTGGCGCCGCTGCCCCGATCTCGACGACCAGGAGGCGACTATGATGATTCGGAATCGCGTCCCCAGGGCACTGATCATCGCGGTGCTCGCGGCCTTGTCCGCAACTCTCTTTTCGGCCGCTCCGACCGCGGCCGCCGAGGTAGCTGCAACCAGTCTCTCCCCCTTCATTCTGGTCTCCGGCGAGGCAGACATCAGCGTCGCCCCCGATGTAGCCACGCTCGGCCTCGGGGTACTCTCGCAATCGGCCCGGGCGCAGGATGCTCAGCACCAGGTAGCGAAGAGGATGGCGGAGGTGTTGGCGGCGATCGAGCGTCAAGGGGTCAGCAAGGACGACATCCAGACCTCGGCCCTCGAGCTGACGCCTCTCTATGCGGCGCCGGTCGGTGGATCTGGCTACGACCAGAATCGCCCCATCACGGGCTATCGGGCCAGTGTCAGCCTCACCCTGAAGATCAAGGACCTGCCCTCCGTGGGCAAGGTCCTCGACGCGGCCGTGAGCGCCGGCGCCAATCAGGTGCACTACCTGAGCTTCGGTCTTCTCGATGAGCATGCGGCGCGAAAGAAAGCTCTGGCCGAGGCCGCCCGCGAAGCGAGGGACAAGGCCGAGACCCTGGCGAAAGCCCTCAACCTGCGCCTTGGCCGCATTCTCGAGGTCGCCGAGAGCGGATCTTTGATTCAACCCCGCTACGGCGCCACGCTGGCGCGCGCCATGAGCTCTATCGCCGCTCCCGAGTCGACCCCGATCGAAAGCGGCAAGGTCAAAGTCTCCGCCAAGGTCACCATGAAAGTGACGATCGCGAGCCAGCTCAGGTCGATCGCTGAACCTGGCGATAGCGAAAGCAGCACACCAGGTGGTCATTGACGAGCCCCGCCGCCTGTAGATACGCGTAAACGATGGTTGGACCCACAAAGCTGAAACCGCGGCGCTTTAGATCTTTGCTAAGGCGCCTCGAGAGCTCGGTCTCAGCCGGGACTTCCGCGCTCGTCGTGAAACGATTCAAGACGGCTCGATCGTCGACGAAGGACCACAGATAGCGCGCGAAGGTACCAAACTCTTCTTGCACTGCGAGAAAGGCCCGGGCATTTTGAATCGCCGAGCGAATCTTGGCCCGGTTGCGGATGATCCCCGGGTCGGTGAGCAGCCGCTCCGTCTCCCCGTCCCCAAAGCGAGCTACGGCAGCGGGATCAAAATTGGAAAAGGCTCGGCGGTACCCATCTCGCCGATGGAGGATCGTGCGCCAGGAAAGACCTGCCTGGGCTCCGTCGAGAATCAGAAACTCGTACAGCTTGTGATCATGGCGCAGAGGTACGCCCCATTCTCTGTCGTGATAATCGATCATCAAAGGGTCTTCGCCAACCCACGAGCAGCGTTGGAGCGCGCTCATTTCGCCGCTGCCGCCTGAACCGCGCGCGGCTGCTCTCGACTCGGCACCACTTCGCCTTGAAGAAAAACGACTCGCCAAGGCGTTTGATCGATCAGAAGGTGAGCCGATGAGCTCCGCGCGGCAACCAACAGTCGATCCGGGCTCCCCAGCAGAGTGAGGGGAAGATCGATACGGAGAATGTCGCCGAGTCGCGCGATCGCGCTCCGATTGCGTCCTTCACGCAAGCCGTCGTTGTAGATCTCGATTCCGGATTCACCGACCCGAATTTCCAATTTCGGCATGGTGGCGAAGGTTTGCTGCGGCGAATAGCCTACGAGATCGATCGCCAGTCGCCCGACGTGGATCTCCGGTGAAGGCGCCTCGATCAAGAGGTGCGAGCCGTCTGCGCTGAGACCCATCCTCAGGTCTCCCGGCCCCGAGCGCGGCCACTTGCTGCGAAATGGCAACACGCTGGTGAGCTCGCGCCCTGGGCCCGTCACGCGACCGAGTCGCAGGGTAGCGAAATCCCCGAACATCTCGTTGTTGTCGACCAAGGTGGAAAGAATCTTGCGGATCGAGCGCATCTGCGACCTGTGCTCGAGCAGGGCCCGATACTCGCGTTGACGCTCGTCCGCTCGAACCGGAAAAACCTTCCACTCGAGCTCGGAGCGAAGCGCGGGAGGAGGAGTTATCGCTTTGCTTTGATCTCGTTTCGGCCGCTTCGGCCACGCTGGGTAGTGAACCAAATAAGGCAGAAGCTCCGGATCGTCACCCAGATTCCATAGCGCAACGCGGGTGAACAGGTAGAGGGCAGCGTGGTCGGGATGGCGATCGGCTGGGCTCGAAAGGCAGATCTTGGTGGGACGCACTTCGGCGATGACGCGCTCCAGATCCGCGAGAACCGCCCCGCCTTTGTACGGCGCACCGGGCCGGCTGGCGATGGCGTAGGGCACCGATGTGGCGCGGGTCAGGAGACCTCGTAGCGGAGGTCGCCCCGCCCAATGCGCAAGCCAGATTGCGAGCGTTCCGCGGTCCGGGTAACCCAGAAACGAAATGTCGGATCTCGAGACACCGAGAACGGCATCTGCCCTCTGTGCCTCTTCCTCTCGCGTTCGACCCATCTCGATGACCGCGCTAGGTGTCACCACCGGGTGCCCGCGGTAGGTGAGGAAGGCGCCCTCATTGCTATCGCCATTGGTCAGGAAGACGACGCGGACCGGAACGCCCTCTTGCGTAGCTCTGAGGATCAGTCCTCCGCAACCTGCCACCTCGTCGTCGGGGTGAGGAGCGAGGATGAGCAGCCGGTCGCCCGGAACAATGCTTACCGAGGAACGAAACGGGGCGGGCACGGCCGCCGAGCCCCAAGCGACTCCGAGCCCGAGAGCGACGCCAAGAGCCAGGGCACGCCGAAGGGATCTCGTGGCCCCGACCATTGATTTCGTCATCCGCCACGGCTGCCGCACGATCTCGACCACTTTCCCTTTCAATTGAGACTTAGACCGGGAGATGGAACACGAGAGACACCACCGTCAGGCTGACCACGAAACATGTTGCCAACAGACCCCACCCCACCCGAAGAAAGTCTCTGCTTTCGTAGCCCCCCGGTCCCATGGTAAGCAGGTTCACTGGATGCGCTATGGGGGTCAAGAACGCCGCCGAGCATGCTACCGCAACGGCGATTCCCGCAGCCCTGGCGTCAACTCCAAGGCGGAGGGCCAGGCTGATGGCGATCGGAGCGATGATCAAAGCCGCCACCTGGCCGCCGACCAGTTGGGCCAGGCCGGCGGCAATCAGGTAGAGCACCGCCACCAGGACCAGTGGACCAGCGCCAGCCAACCATCGGCCCAGCGCGCTGGTCAACATATCGGTCAGTCCAGTATCGACCAGGGCCGTACCCAGCGGCATGAATCCTCCGATGAGGAGAATGACCCTCCAATCGATGGCCCTGTAAGCCTGCTCGATCGACAGGCAACGCAGGACCACCAAGGCCACCGCGCCGCCGAGCATCGCTTCCGGCATCGGCACCCAGCTCAGGGCGGAGGCGACGAGCGCAAGGCCGGCTACGCCCACGGTCAAGAGGGCGCGGCCGCGCGCCTTTGGCGGCACTCCGCTTTCCCCCTCCAGGACGAGAAAGCCGGGCTCCGAGGCAAGCTCCTCGATGGCGCGCTGCGGTCCCACCATGAGCAACGCGTCGCCAGCCTCGAGCTCGAAGTCGCCGACGTCGGTCCGATAGCTGCGTCCCCCCCGCCAGAGCGCTACCGTCGTCAAGCCGAAGCGGTTGCGAAAGCGCAGATCCTTGAGGGTGTGGCCAATGGCCGAGGAACGAGGACCGATCACCACTTCACTCAGAGCGACGGGCAGGGCCGAAGTCTCTCCGCTTGCGGCATGGCCTCTTCCCACGACGAGTCCCATTTCTCCCAGCCGCCGCACCCGGTCTTCCCTTCCCAGGACCAGGAGAATGTCCTCAGGAAGAACCGTCTCTTTGGGGTCCGGTGGCATGATCGCTTCCTTCCCCCGCCAGATCGCGACCACGGTGAGTCCCAGCCGCTCGCCCAATCCGCCATCGGCAAGCGTTCGGCCGGAGATCGAGCTCGTAGCTGGTACCTCGACTTCCCAGAGCCTCTCCGCCAGGCGGTAAGTGCGCTGGAGATCGGCTCCCGCGACAACCTTGCGTCCTGCCGAGGGGTGGCTGGGAAGCAGGCGGTCTCCCACAGTGATCATGAAGAGGATTCCGACGATCGCCGTAATCCCTCCAACTCGCAAGAAGTCCCACATTGTCAGCCCGGCCTGACCTTGGGCCTCCAAGGCACCTCCCACGATGATATTGGCGGAAGTGAACAGCGTTGCCATTCCTCCGAGCAGTGTGCCAAAGCCGAGGGGCATGAGGACCTTGGACTCCGGAACCTCGGCTCGGCGCGACACCTGGACGGAGGCCGGAACGAGGACCGCGGCGGCGGCAATCGTGCTCATCACCAGCGAGGCAAAGGCTCCGGCGACCATGAAGACCCCGGCGACCGATCGCTGCCCGTGTCCAATAATGTGAGTAACTCGCTCCGAAAACCAGTGGACGGCTCCGGTCTCTTCGAATGCGCTGGTGATCACGAAGAGCCCGGCGATGGTGACGGTTACCGAGCTCGAGAAGCCGGCGAAGACAGCTTTGGCGGGGAGGATTCTTCCGAGCCCGAGAGCGGTGACGACCAGCAGCGCCACGAGATCGGCTCTGACCCTTCCGCTCAAGATGAGCGCAAGGGCCGCGAGGCCTACGACGAGTACTTCGATCTCTTTTGCACCCAACGCCGCTCTCCGCTCGAGCGCCGATCCCTTGGACCGGCACTAGAGTGCCTAAAACTAGCATGCCTCGATGCAAAAGGGCTTCACCCGAGACCCGAAGCCGCTATACTGATGTCTGGGAGGCGTGGAGGCTTCTCGGGGAAGATCAGAGGAGAACGGCATGGCATCAATCTCGCGAAACGATCCCTGCCCCTGTGGCAGCGGATTGAAGTATAAGAAGTGCTGCCTGAAGACGGGTGGCGTCAAGAAGAAGCGCAAGAACACGATCGCCCTGATCGTGACCGCGGTCGTCCTGCTCATCGCCGGTGCCTTCTGGCTCGACGCCCACAAGAACATCGCGGAGCTCATCGCCCTCTTGGGTTTGATGGGGGTCGGCGCGTTCGTGGCCTTCAGCGACCCGCCGCCGCCGTCTGAAGGCGGCCGACCCGACGTCATCAACTTCGGGATGTAATCACGCCGCCCGGGTCTCGGGCATTCAGGCAAGAGGTGCGAGACACCTGGAGAGATCCAGGTTCGGCACCACAGCTATCGGCTGCAACATCTCGGTCCAGCGTACGTAGGAAGCAATCAGTGCCTGCGTCCTCGCAGCAGCGATCTATCCTCTTTCGTAGGTTGAAGGGAGACTCCATGAAGAGATTCACGCTCATTTTCGGCTTGCTCGTCGCTGTCACCTGTCTCGGCGCCTTCGCGAGTTCGGCGCCTCTTCTGCTCCAGACTCCAACCCTCAGCAAGAGCCAGATCGTCTTCGCCTACGCTGATGACTTGTGGAGCGTCGGCCGCAACGGCGGCGAGGCGCACCGCCTGGCGGCCGGATTGGGTCGCGAGGCGAGCCCCGTTTTCTCTCCGGACGGCAAATGGATCGCTTTCAGCGCCGATCAGAACGACAATGTCGATGTCTACGTGATCCCCGCCGAGGGTGGCCAAGCCACTCGCCTCACCTACCACCCTGGCCGTGACGAAGCCGTGGGTTGGACTCCGGATGGCAAGCGCGTTCTTTTCCGCTCTCACCGCGACAGCGCCAACGACCCCGATCAGCTCTACACAGTCTCCGTCGCCGGAGGAATGCCCACCGTGCTGCCCCTTCCGATGGCCGAGGCCGGCTCCTACTCTCCCAATGGTGCTGAGATCGCCTACTCGCCGGTGTTTCAGTGGGAGCCCGATTGGAAGAAATACCGGGGAGGCCAGACCACACCGATTTGGATCGCCCGCCTGTCGGATTCGAGCATCGTCAAGATTCCACGCGACAACTCGAACGACAAGGACCCGATGTGGGTCGGCGACAAGGTCTACTTCGTTTCGGACCGCGACGGCGCGGCGACCCTCTTCAGCTACGAGGTCGAGACCCACAAGGTCGCCAAGATTCTCGACAACGACGGTTTTGATATCGATTCGGCTTCCGCCGGACCCGGGGCCATCGTCTACTCGCAGATGGGCGAGCTCCATCTCTTCAACCTCGCAAGCGGCACCGAGCACCGGGTACCGATCGAGGTTCACGCGGACCTTCCGGGTTTGCGTCCCCATTTCGAAAAGGTCTCCGATCAGATCCGCAATCCAGCCATCTCTCCGACGGGTGTGCGCGCCGTTTTCGAAGCGCACGGCGACATCCTCACCGTTCCTGGCAAGAAGGGAGACTCTCGCAACCTGACCCAGAGCCCCGGCGCCGCCGATCGCTCTCCGGCATGGTCGCCGGACGGGCGGTCGATCGCCTACTTCTCGGACCGAACGGGAAACTACGCGCTGTACATCGAGGGCCAGGACGGGCTCTCCAAGGCCCGTGGGATCGATTTAGGGCAACCCCCCTCATTCTTCTATAGGCCGACCTGGTCACCGGATGGCAAGAACATCGCGTACACCGACAAGCGCCTGAATCTCTGGTACCTAAGCCTCGACCACCCCACCCCGATAAAGGTAGACACCGACCTCTTTGATACTCCGCTTCACGAATTCGACGAGGTGTGGTCACCGGACAGCCGCTGGATCGCCTATACGAAGCAACTGCACAACCACCAGCGTGCCGTTTTCGTCTACTCACTAGCCACCGGCAAGAGCACGCAGATCACGGACGGGATGAGCGATTGTCTCTACCCGGCCTTCGACAAGAGCGGCAAGTACCTCTTCTTCACCGCTTCGACCGATCTCGGCCTCTCGACCGGCTGGCTCGACATGTCGAGCGAGGCCCATCCGGTTACCCGATCCGTCTACGTCGCAGTCCTCCGCAAGGATCTCCCATCTCCTCTCAAACCGGAGAGTGATGAAGAGAAAGCGCAGGACGAAAAGTCGGAAAAGAAGAACGGCGAGAACGGCAAGACCGCTGGGAGTGAGAAGGAAGGGTCTACGCCAAAGCCGGTGGAGATCGACTTCGAGGGAATCCTCCAGCGCACGCTGGCTCTTCCCATCCCAGCCGCGAATTATGTCGGGATGACGGCGGGCGAAGCGGGGATCCTCTTTCTCGAAGAAGCACCCATTGTCGGCCAACCGGGCCCGAAGGGTCTGGAAGTCTTGAAGTTTGATCTCAAGGAACGCAAGGTCGAGCCTTTGTTGTCCGGAGTGAGATCCGGCTTGGTGGTGTCGGCTGACGGCAAGAAGATGCTCTACCGCCATGGACGCGACTGGTACATCAACGCCACCTCGGTTTCTCCTAAGCCTGGAGAGGGCAAGCTGGAGACCGCCGATCTCCGGGTCAGGGTGGATCCCCGGCAGGAATGGCACCAGATGTACCGAGAGGTCTGGCGGATCGAGCGTGACTTCTTCTACGACCCGCACTTCCACGGCCTCGACCTTCCTCGCGCCGAAGCCGTGTTCGCGCCGTACGTCGATGGAATCGCATCGCGCGAGGATCTCAACTACTTGTTTCGCAAGATGCTCTCTTATATGTCCGTCGGACATATGTTCGTACGCGGCGGTTGGTACCCGAAGAGCAATTCCGTTCACGTCGGTCTTCTCGGCGCCAGCTACACCGTCGAGAACGGCCGCTACCGGATCAGCAAGATCTTTCGTGGAGAGAACTGGAATCCCCAGCTGCAAGCGCCTCTGACCCAGCCGGGCATCGATGTGAAGGTCGGCGACTACCTACTCGCCGTCAACGGCCGGCAGATCCACGCGCCAGACAATCTCTACAGCTTCTTCCAGGAGACGGCTGGAAAGCAGACGGTCATCGAGGTGGGCCCGAATGCTGACGGTCACGGCGCTCACGAAGTCACCGTCGTCCCCATCGAAAGCGAGACCCGGCTACGGCACTTGGCGTGGATCGACGCGAATCGCCGCGAGGTGGACAGGTTGAGCGGCGGACGTTTGGCCTACGTCTACCTTCCCGACACCGCGCACGGCGGCTTTACCAACTTCAACCGGTACTACTTCGCTCAAGTCGGGAAGAAAGGAGCGATCTTGGACGAGCGGTTCAACCACGGCGGCCAACTCGCGGACTACATCATCGACGCGCTCAAGCGTCCGGTGATGAGCCGGGTCGCGACGCGCGAGGGCGACGACTATTCGGAGCCGACCGAGGCCATCTATGGGCCGAAGGCGATGATCATCAACCAGTTCGCCGGCTCAGGGGGAGACGCGATGCCCTGGTACTTCCGCAAGGCGGGCATCGGCCCCTTGATCGGCCATCGCACCTGGGGCGGGCTCGTAGGTATCGGGGGCTACCCACCTCTCATCGACGGCGGCCGCGTCACCGCTCCGCGCTGGGCCATCTACGGGCTCAACGGACACTGGGAGGTCGAGAACCATGGCATCGCCCCCGACTTTCCTGTTTGGCAAGATCCAGCTCTGGTGCGAAAGGGGCATGATCCGCAGCTCGAAAAGGCTGTCCAGGTGTTGCTCGAGGAGCTCAAACGACACCCACTGCCCCACTATCAGCGGCCACCGTATCCCAACTACCATCCGAGCCTGCCCGCTCCCAAGTCAGGGTCAGGGCAAGCTGGAGCGGTTTCGGGACCGCGATAAGCTCGGGAGCCGGGGCGAGGGGATCCTCGACCCCGGCCTTTCCCACTCAGTCGAGCTAAAGCCTCAGGCGCTCTTATTTCCGGCGACGAGGTTGTAGATCCAAGCGATCAACCACCCGCCGATGAACGCATCGATGAATCCCTCGATGAGACCAACGATTGCGCCGCCGACCGAAATCCGGTAGCCAATGTAGAACTGACCCAACAGTTGAAGGTGCTCTCCCCCGCCACGAATCATTACCCAGATCGTGGCTAGAAAGACACAGATTCCCCAGACGATTCCCAGGCTCACTCCAAGGGCGGTCTTGTTCAGCTTCATCTCGCTCTCCTCCCTCCTTGTGGTGCTCGTATGGCGATCAGGAGCCTCTTCGGGCCCCATGCTTCTCAAGAGGTCGCTTCAGGCTACCCGATCAAGCTCCGGCGTGCGTCACGCCGGTACAATGTCTCCCTGCGCCGCCTGCAACTCCTCGCGCAGGACTTCCAACTGGCCGATGTGCTTCTTCTGCGCCTCGATGACCCCACGTAGGACGTCAGCGGTATCGCCGCCCACCTCGCGGATCATCTTGGGATACAGAATTTCGTTCTCGTAGTAGTCCTCGGCCAGCGCCACGGCGATGTCTTCATGCTCCCCACGGACCTGTCCCGCCGCCTCTAGCTGCATGATCGCAAGCCTGTCCTTCTCGGCGGCGAGCTCGGACCACTTCTCCGCGAGCTTCGTGAGCCCATCTCGTTGGGCACGCTCAGCAAACGCCCGATACTGCGCAGCACTCTTTGCTTCAGCGGCAAACCCGGTCTTCAAGTATTCCTGGAAACGTGGCAATCGTGACACGTTGGCAACCTCCCTGTGTCGTTCAGGCTAAGATGCGCCCCAGGGGTGCTCTTCCCCCGGACTCGATTGATCTCAATTGTAGCAAGGATCGTCCCGATCCGAGGGAACTTTCGATTCCTGAAAGCGTAGAAAGTGCTGAGCGCACGAAGCGCGCGCAACGTCGGCCAGCCACGTTCGAGCCATGAAGCGATACCACCGTGTTCTCCTGACGGTCATCGGGCTGCTCCTGCTAGCGGCATTGGTTGTCGTCGCCCGCCTCCATCTGCCGATCGTCTCCCTGATGGCCGGAGGGCTCCTCGCGGCCCTCGTGCTCTTGATCGTGGTTTGGGCGCTCTGGCGTCTGCTTCGCGCCTTCCTCTGGAGAGTTGGGCGGAGACTCGCCTTCTCCTACTTCTTGATCGGCGTTCTACCTATCCCGATGGTTCTTCTCGTCGCCCTCCTCGCGACCTACCTTCTTTCCGGCTTCTTTCTTGGCCACCTCTACCGCGATTCGATCGCCAGTCTCGAGCAACAGCTCTCCTCCAGCGCCGAGGCGGAGCTGGCGCACTTCTCGGGAGGAATGGCCAGCCCGGAGATGGAAGATTCAACCGTTTTCGGGTACTACCGGAAGGGCAAGAAGGTGTCCGGCGATCCACGCACGCCCGCGCACTTTCCCGCTTGGCTGGTCCCCGACTCGACCCACAAGGCGGGGCGCCTGATGCGCACCGAGTACGTCGCCCTACCGAATGGTCAGCCAA
Source organism: Thermoanaerobaculia bacterium (assembly GCA_046704885.1). Taxonomy (GTDB): domain Bacteria; phylum Acidobacteriota; class Thermoanaerobaculia; order Multivoradales; family JBJKRB01; genus JBJKRB01. Next base: position 20,164 of record JBJKRB010000145.1, read on the forward strand.
CTCTAGCCTTGGCCCGCGGCTCAGCCGATTCGGGTGTCGTTGCCCTCTTCGTGGGCAACCTCGAGCAGGCCATACATCAATCGAGCGGCATCGACGCGCGCCTCTACCGATCAGATCAACCGCAAAAAGCCCCCGGGCTCCAAATCCACCTGGGCTCCCGCGAGCTCGCCCTTCTCCCCGTCGGCGCGCGTGGCGGTCTCCTCGCCAGCCGTTTCGCGCTTCGTACGGCGACGGCTCAGCCCCAGGGGAGCAAGTCTGCCACCGAGGGCAAACCGCTCCCCTGGATCGATCGCCCTATCCTGGTCTGGAGCGAGCTCTCCGGCCCACTCAAGAATCTGGACAGCGGCAGCACCGCCGCAGACTACGTCGCAGCCAGTCTCACCGCGACACCAAAGGTCGTCGCCAACCACCTCTTTTCCGCCTTTCCCGAGGTCGACGGCGTCGCGTGGGGCTCGCTCTTCGGCCTGGCGTTCCTCCTCTTCGAGGTCTATCTGGTCGCCGTATTGATGGCGCTCTTCATCATCTTTGCCCTCTCACGAGCGGTAAATCGGCTGACCCGCGCCACCGCCCGGGTGCGCGCTGGTGACTTTTCGGCGCGTATTCCCGTCCGCCGGCGAGATCAGATCGGCGAGCTCCAGCGCTCCTTCAACGCAATGGCGGAAAACCTCCAAGACCTGGTCGCCAATGCCGCCCATAGCGAGGCGCTGGAAAAGGAGCTTGCCATAGCCCGGGACCTTCAGCAGAGCCTCTTGCCGACCGACATCCCGCGCGGTGACCACGTCGAGTTCGCCACTCTTTTCGAACCGAGTGCCGCCATTGGCGGAGACTACTTCGACATCCTGCGGGTCGACGAAGAGCGCATTGCCGTCGTCATCGCCGACGTGTCGGGACATGGGCTTCCGACTGGGTTGCGCATGGCCATGCTCAAGGCGGCGCTTCAGATTCTCGTCGAGGAGGCCAAGGGGCCCCAGGAGATTCTTCGCCGTCTCGACCGAATGGTGCGAGCCAGCTCGGAGCGCCACTCCTTTATTACCTCGACCATTGCCTCGCTGAATCTGACCAGCGGCACGCTCGACCTCACGAATGCTGGTCACCCACCGACCTACATCCTCAGCAACGGCGAGGTGAAAGAAATTTCTCTCCCCAGCAGCCCGCTCGGAGCCTTAGGCGACGATTACGAGACGCTCCGTCTGTCTCTCGCCGCCAACGACGTCGTGATCTGGCTTTCGGATGGATTGATCGAGGCGTCGAATCCCGAAGATGAGAGCTTTGGCTACGAAAGGGTCGTCAAGGCGCTCCGGGGCCCGGCGTCCAGCGCCTCGGCGGTACGTGACCGCCTTCTCGCGGCGATCGACGACTTCACTGAAGGCAGGATTGCGGACGACGACCGTACCTTGGTCGTGATGCGTTACCTTCCCGCCAGGGACGGAACAGGTCCGACTCCCAGGGTCGCATAGACGCGGCGAATGTAGCTTCGGGTCTCATGAAACGGTGGAATCCCACCGTAGCGCTCCACAATCGACTCCCCCGCATTGTAAGCGGCCAGCATCCTCGGGAGATTGTCCTTGAAGCGGCGCGCCAGCCAGGCCAGGTAGGTCACCCCGGCCTCCAAGTTGGGGCGGGGATCGTAGAGCTGACGCTCCGCTACCCCGAATCTTTCTGCCGTCGCGGGCATGAGCTGCAGCAACCCCCTGGCTCCCTTGTTCGACAGCGCGCGGGGATCAAAGCCTGATTCGACCCGAACCACGGCCGCGATCAGAGCGGGATTGAGAGCATGCTTCCGCGCCAAACGATAAATCAGTTCCCCATAAGGCGTTTGCGGCACTGCTTGAGTGGGAGCGAAGTGCACCGGAACGGCGAATGCGGGGGTCGCCAGCTCATCAGGGATTTCGTCATCGACGATGCGCTCGACGCGATCGATCGAGAGCGTGAGCATTCCTCCGGAGCGAAGATCGAGCTCGATCTTTGCTCCGCCGTCCTCGAGCCGGTGAGCCCGAGCCTTGACTACCTCCCCTCCCCTCAGGATGACGAGCTCGGCATGCGCCGTGGCCGCGCCAACCGCCATCGCTCCGAGCGTGATCAACAAGGCAGCACGACGCCAGCGCCGTCGGCCACCCCAGCCACCTCCGCGTCGAGGTGCGTGGCAATCAGTTGGGCGCGTTCTCCTCATGCACACCACTCCATATCCATTCTACGTGGCATGAGAGGTTGCCGTCCGGAGTGCTTCAAGCGCGTGGGTGAAAGCGATCGTAGAGGCTACGCAAACGCTGCTGATGGATGTGGGTGTAGATCTGCGTCGTCGAGATATCCGCATGCCCGAGCATGACCTGCACGGAACGCAAGTCCGCCCCGTGCTCGAGGAGGTGGGTGGCAAAGCTGTGGCGCAAGACATGCGGCGAAACCTCCGGGAGCCCGGCCTCTCTGGCGTAGGCCCGCAGGAGCTTCCAAAAGCCCTGCCGAGTCAATCCCCCTCCCCGCGAATTGAGAAAGACCTGTGCCGGGCGGCCTCGAACCAGATGGGGCCGGCCCTCGTCCAAGTAACGCTGCAACCAGCTCTGCGCGGTCTCACCCACCGGCACGATCCTCTCCTTGGATCCTTTGCCCATCACCACCATGAACCCGGCATCGAGGCGGACCTGAGAGAGGGCCAGCCCGACGAGCTCGCTCACTCGCAAGCCGGTTGCGTACAGGACCTCGAGCATCGCCTTGTCGCGCAGCCCCAGGGGTCGATCGCAACGGGGCGCCGCGAGCAGGGTCTCTACCTGACGCTCGGAGAGAACCTTGGGCAGGGTTCGCCAGAGCCGTGGAGCGAGCAGATTCCTCGCCGGGTTGTCCGTTCGCTCTCCGATCTCGACCAGGAACGAATAGAAGCTGCGCATGGTCGAGAGGGCGCGCCGAATCGTGCGGGGCGCCAAACCGGTGCGGCGCAGCTCTCGCAAATGCGAAGAGAGAGCTTGAGGATCCGCGCTCACCGGGTCCAGCTTCAAACGCGCTTCAAGGTCGGTGCTGAGGCGAGAAAGATCCCGACGGTAGGCCGACACGGTGTTGTCAGCCAGCCCGCGCTCCGCCGCCAGCGCTTCGAGGAAGCGCTCGACGAGTCGGCGCCAAACGGGCTCCGATGAAGCAGGAGTTTTCAGAGGGTCACCCCTCAAGCCGACGCGGCGCCCTCATGGCGACGGCAGATGGCGAGGATCTCCTCCTCATCGAGGAGCGTCGTCGACTTCTTGGCCCGTTGAAAGATCTCCGTGACCAGGTCACGGTCAGCGGTAATCCCTTTTTCCTGAAGCCAATAGACGACGTTCGATTCGCCGGACATCGGCCCGATCTCGATTACCTGACGACGGCCGAAGAGGCCAGCGGGAACCCCAGAGTAGATCCGGTCGGCCAGCCAATCGTCCCCCTTGGCTCGTGCTTTGATGATCGCGGCGGCATGAACGCCGGTACCGGTACGAAAAGCGTCTTGTCCCATAACCGGATAGTTGTCGGGGAACGGCACGCCGGTCTTGTCCGCAACCAACGCGCAGTACCGGGGCAACGCCGAGAGGTCCCGGTCGATCCATCCCAGCAGCTGCAAATTGACGAGGAGAAGGTCCATCGGTGTATTGCCCACGCGTTCGCCGATGCCCAAGGCGGTCGCATGCAAGCGGTCCGCTCCGGCGGTCGCCGCGGTCAGAGAATTGATGACCGAGAGCCCGCGGTCCTTGTGCCCGTGCCAGTCGACCTTTACGTCTTCCCCAGTAGCGTCGACCACGCCACGAATAAACTGGATCAAGTTCGCCGCCCCTCTGGGCGTCGCATGGCCCACCGTATCGGCCACGCACACTCGCCGCGCTCCGGCCTCGACCGCGGTCGTGTAGAGGCGACGCAGGTCCTCGGGCTTAGCGCGCGTCGTATCCTCGGTCACGTACATCACCGGAAGCCCGTGACCTACCGCCAAGCTCACGGCATCTTCGGTGAGCCGCAAGAGACGGTCCATGTCCCACCCTTCCGCGTATTGCCGAATCGGACTCGAGCCGAGAAAGCAGGACACTTCGATGGGCAGTCCCGTTCGTTGCGAGATTTCAATCACGGGCTCGATGTCCGCGGCCACGGTGCGTGCGGCACAGTTGGCCTCGATAGGGAGCTTAGCGTCGACGATCTCCCGCGCCAGGGCCGACACCTGTTCCACAACGTGGGGACCAGCCCCCGGAAGACCAAGGTCCGCGGACTCGATTCCAAGCTCCACCATCATGTGGAGAATCTCGACTTTGTCGTCGATCGAGGGCGATCGTACCGAAGGCGACTGGAGGCCGTCGCGCAACGTCTCATCATCGAGCTCGACCTCTCCGCGCAGCGGCCGCATGTCGCCGTCCTCCGCCCGATTCCAGTCGAAGATGAGATCAGATTCCTTGAGATTCATGGGCGCAAGCTCCTTGGGCTCCAAATTATACGACGGCGTGAAAACTCGCCCTGCCTCTGATGACGGGTAGCCGCGGAAGATCACTCAGACGGCTATCGAGGGCTGTACGCCGCTAGCCCGTCGCCGCGACCTGACTCCCGAGTCGAGCTTCCTTCACCGGCAGGGTCTCGAAGACCATGCCGATCCGGGGGCACAGAAAAGCGGAATGAGGGTCCCTCCACCCTCCCTCGGGAAGGGGCAGGTAGCGATCGAGCAGTTCCGAGCGAAGCACTTCGGCGGCGATCGGCCAAACCTCCGCCGACGGGTGACTGGTATCGATCCTCTTCACCTGGGAGCGGGTCTCGAGATAACCGCGGGGCCGCTGGCGAAAGTAGGCGACGGTTTTCTCCCAGGAGCCCAGATCGATCCCTTGCGCTGGACGCTCGGCCCGCCGGCGGGCCTTGACCTCCAGGCGCTCTCCCCTTCGCGCCTTCCAGGTCCATGCATCCACCTCCGGCTGTCGCTCGGGGCGCGGGAATCTCAGGCTCGCCCAGTGCGAGGTCTCCCCGGTCAGGGCACGGGACGCCGGGAGCGCCCACATCGGAACGAAGAAGGCGCGAAAAAAGACGGATGGCATTCCGTCTTCATCGACCACGTAGAAACGGAGGTTGAGCTGCGGGTAGCTCAGGCGCAGAAAGGGAAGGCCTCGGAGATGAACGCCATCGTGCTGGAACAACACCGCCGAAGCGAAAATGACCTCCCGCCCTTCCGATTGATGCACCTCGTAGCGCAACGGCGCGGGAAGGGGCGGCGCCGCCGCCCGCTCGAGAGCCCAATTCAGGTAGAGACAGTCTCGCACTAGTGTGCTCGCGATCATCGTTTCCGCGACCGAGAGGTGCGGCTCACGACCGTCACCATCCGGCTTGAATTCGTCCCTGATTCGAGCAAGGTGCCGGGCTCCCCATCGGGCGATTGTCGATGCCCGCTTCGACCGTCGTCAGCACCCTCACTGACAAGCATACCGCCATGTCAAAGACAACGGCCGGACGATTTCCGCATTGCTCGTTGCCCACAGTCGCGCCGTCTCGTTGAGAAGGGCGCCGGCGAACGCGGACCAGATGCCGACCTGGAGGCTCGAAGATGAAGTCGAGGCCACGCGCCAAAGGGCGTTCACGGCGATCGGAAGGGGTCAATAAGACCAGGCGGGGGGATCTCAGTGATTCAGACGCCGGGGCTCCAGTCCAGCTCCCCGTCGCTCAGAGACTCGAGATCCTCCAGGCGCTCCTCGAAACGCGATCGCAGGCTCTCCCGCTCCGACGGCTCGAGAAATGCCTGGTCGATCGGCGCAAGGGCGAGAGCGGCTAGCGTTTCCCGCGAGTAGGAGAACGCCTGGGCGAGACGAACGTACTCGTCGGTGAGCGTGGTGTTGAAAAACGGAGGATCATCGGAGTTGACCGAGAGCACGAGACCCGCCTGACGCATCTGATCGAAGGGGTGAGAGGCAAGATCCGGACTCACTCCGAGACAAACATTCGAGGTCGGGCACACTTCGAGCGGCACACGGAGCCTTGCGAGCTCGGCAACCAGCTCCGGCTCCTCCATTGCCCGCACTCCATGCCCGATACGCTCCGCGCCGCACACCTCGAGAACGGATCGCACCGACTCGGGCCCTCCGTGTTCCCCTGCATGAGCCACGCGATGCAGCCCCTGCTCCGCGGCCTCCACAAAGTGTCGGCGGAAAGGCTCGTTCGGCTCGCTCTCGAACCCCGTCAGACCTAGAGCGATGACCCCTCGCGAGCGATTCTCCAAGGCCCACTCCAGGGTCGCATCGGCGGCCTCCACCCCGACGTTGCGAATGATGTCCGGAATGAGTTGCATCCGCACTCCGAACTCGCGCTCCCCTTCAGACATGGCCTCCGCCAAGGCGCCGGCCACCTCAGAGCCGTTAGCGCCGTTGGCGAGATGGGTACCGATGGTGAAGTGCACCTCGCTGTAGAAGACACTCTGGCGCGCCTGCTCGGCAAGAAAATCGCGCACCAGAAGCTGGAAATCCTCTGGATCCCGAACGCACTTCGAGCACAGGAGGTAGACCTCGACAAAGTGCGGAAAGTCCCGAAACTTGAACCAGCGTTGGAGGCCAACCTCGTCGCTTGCCGGTAGCTCGACGCCGTGCTTGCGCGCCAAACGTAGAAGGGTCGCCGGCCGCATCGTGCCTTCGAGATGAACGTGAAGCTCGACCTTGGGCAGGCGCAAACAGAAAGCCGCGAGCTCCTCCCACTCAGGCCCTGACTGGCTCATCCGTCTCTCCCCTCCCTCTTGCGTTGATCGCGGCGAGCGTTCAGTCGCTCGATAACAGGCTCTGGAACTAGGCCGTTCAACTCTCCCCCGAGGAAGAAAACCTCCTTCACGAGTCGGCTCGAGAGATAACTGTAGTCCTCCTTCGGCATCATGAACACGGTTTCGACATGCGGGTTGAGACGCCGGTTCATCAGCGCCATCTGGAATTCGTACTCGAAGTCCGCAACCGCTCGAAGCCCACGGACAATGGCGGTCGCCCCGATCCTCTCCATGAAGTGCACAAGGAGCCCAGAGAAGCTTTCGGCGTGGCAGTCTGGATAAGGAACGAGCTGTTCCCGAATCATGTCGAGACGCTCGGCGACCGAGAACAAAGGTTTCTTCTCCTCGTTCTCGAGGACGGCGACAACTACCTCGTCGAACAAGGGCCGGCAGCGTTCAATGATGTCGAGGTGACCGTTGTGGACCGGATCGAACGACCCTGGACAGACCGCGACTCGTGGTCTCGTCATGGCAGATCCTTGGAGAGATCGATGGTGGCGTTATTGTATGCCGCGTCCATGAGGTGAAGGAGCAGGAGATGCGTCCGCGCCGGAATCTTGATGACCAGCGTCTCGCGCCGGTCATCGAGAAGGCCATCGGCAACCTCGGCAGACTTCCAGTGGCCGGCATCGATGCTCACTTCGGCCTTGCGCAGAGGGCTCAAGGCGTCTGCGACCACGACCCGTAGCTCATGGTCTCGAGTCTGGACGGAGACGAGGCGGGGCGGGGTGTGATCAACCACGACCGGGGGACTCACTTCGCTTGCCGTCAAGGCATCTCCGTTGGGATTGTCGGGCGCGTCCGAAGCGATCAACCGAAAGCGATAGATCCCGTCGGGAAGCACCGTAGCGTCGAAACTGTAGTAACTCTCCTTGAGATCGCTCGCCATCGGGAACCAGGAGCCCTTCTTGTCGCCCTGGCGCCTGAATTCCAACCGATAGACCAGCGTATCGTCGTTGTCGTCGGTCGCCGCCCAGCGTAGGGTGCGGTAGCCCTGCTTCCAGAGCCGCTTGAGCCGTCCCCCCTCCTCGGAGTCGCTGGGCTCCAGCGTCGTAAAAATCCCCCCTTTGGTCGGGTGACTGGGCTCGAAAACCTGGGCCTGGGGATTGAAGTTCGCTGGAACCAAGACCTCTCCGGGACCCATGGCGACCAAGCGCGCGATGCGCGGTGGAACGTTGATCTGCCGGTAGGAAAGGGTTACCGAGGTCAGTTCGGGAGAAGCGTGTTGATTGCCCTTCATCGTCATCCGCCACTGGATGTAGCGCCCGGCCGGGACGTCCTCGAGCGACACCTCGTTCCCTTGCCGGGGAGCGCTCCAATCCGACCAGGTGGCGTCGGGGTCGGAGCTCATCCCGCTGCGGAACGAAAACGCCACGCTACCGTCATCGGTGGAGGTTCCCTCCCAGTCCAGGGTCCCAAAATTCGCTACCTGGCCAGCGTCCAGGGCCGGGCTGGTATACACCCCTTTGCGCCTCGGCTGCTCGACGATGCGATAGAGAGCGCCGGCGTTGGTGGTCGCGAATACCGGTCCTGGAGATCCATTCGCCAGCGCGACGATCTGGCGCTCGTCGACATCCTGCTCGAGCACCATCCTGTGACCTGTGTAGCTGTAGAGCTTGCCTTCGAGGCCGGTGCCGACCCAGAGCCGGTTGCGGCTCCAGAGCAAGGCAAAGACGGTCTCGTCCTTCGATCTCCATATCGATTCCACCTGTCCCGAAGGAGCGATCGAGACGATCTCCGAGCGGGGGCCCTGAAACCCGCTGGGGCGGCTTCCCGGGATCGGGAGGCTTCCGGACGTCGTCACCACCGCCGAGATCTTTCCGCTACCATCGCCGCTCTCGCTGTCCGAGCCGGAGCCCTTTCCTCCGTTCTTCTTCTTGGCAGCGCTCGCCGCCGCCCGGAGGAGCTGAATATTGCTGGCTTCGGAAGCGACCAGAGCCGCATAGCAAGTGCCATCCGGAGCGACGGCGAAAGCGTCGACCTCGGGCTCGTCGGCATCGTAGAGCGTTCGCACCTTCCCAGAGGGCTCGAGCCGGAGAATGAGCCCATCGCCCGCCGTTCCCACCAGGACACTGCCATCCTTCAGCGGCTCGAGCGCCCGTATGTGGGTATCCTTGCTATCGAAAATGACCTTCCCCTGCCCCTTCCCGTCCACGGCGTAGAGGCGCCCTTCGGTTCCCGTACCGACCAGGAGGCGGCCGTCCTTGGCGCGTGTCAGAGCCCAGATATAGGTCTGATGCGGATCGAAAAAGACCGAAGCGCTTCCCTTGGCGTATCGATAGACCTTGCCATGCGGCGACGATCCGGCGTAGACCGTGCCGTCCTTGTCGACCCAGAGCGCAAACACCTCGGGTTCTTTGGTCTGGAAGAGCTTCTTGACCTTCCCGTCAGGGGTTACCTCCAAGACCCAGCCAGAGTTGCCGGTGCCGACGATCCAGCCGTCAGGAGCCTTGACCGCGGTCAAGACGAAAGGCTCTGAAATCGCGGCGACTCGCTCGGCCCGGTCCGCCAAGTGCAACCCGCCGAACGGGCCGATCGCGATTCCGTTGAAGTCCCCTTCCAGAAAGCCGGGGCGGGAATCCATGCGAAAGAATTTGACCTCAGAAGCCCTCGCCGGTAGAGCCAAACCAACCGTGAAGCACATGACGGCAAGCAGGCCTCCGAGAGACCGCAACGTCGAACCAGCTCTCACGAATGCTCCTTTCGCGCGGACTTCTTGCCGCTCGTCGCCTTGTTATGCGGAGGGGCCTTCGCGCCGGGGGAGGTCCCGCGCTTGCCCCCCGGCTCCACTTCCCCAGCCTTTTCGCTCTTTCCGGCCGAGCTCAACGGCTCCCGATGCTTGATCTCGAGATCGACGCGCACCACACCGTCAATAGGCCGGTCGAGCTGTTCGCTCCGGAGTGGGGCCACCGACAGCGCCAGCGGATGGGCGCTACCCGAGGGAGCCGCACCCCAGATCGACTCGATAGACGCCGGCAATTGCGGCAGGACTGCGCCGGCGACACTTATCCCTGGAGCCCCGAAAACTCCCAGAATCACGAGATCGCGGCGGGAGTGAAACGATCGCAGGAGGGTGAGGGCTTGATCGAAAGATACGGGCTCCACTTGATTCAAGAGGAGCCGCGCGGCGTCGATGTCGGGTCCATCGCCCACCAACAGCGAGTACCTTCCGTCGGGAAGATCCGTCGGAAGCTCGACACGCACTGTGCGGCGAAACGGAGATCCCCGGTAGGCCACCAAGTCCAAAGCGAGCTGAACGGAATCGCCCGGCCGCACCACGGTCTGTGCCGCGTGGGCAGCGACGAGCCGCGCCATGCGCGGCTTTTCGTACTGGGTTACTTTCACGCGAAGATCCTCGATCTTCACCTTGGCAAGAGCATTACGCTCCAAGTAGTCCGAAAGACCGAGCAGGTAGACGGCGCTGTCCAGCGCGGCGCTGGCGCCGTCGAAGCTCTGTGCGATCTTCAGATGCCCGTCAGCTCCCAAGTTGAAATCCGCGCCGACGTCGAGCGACTGACCTCCGGATGTGTGGCCGGCCGCGTCGATCGCGCCATAGAAGCTGCTCGCAATCAGCGTCGCCGTGATGTCGGGAACGTCGGCGACTCGCAGGTGGAAGGTCCGGGCGCGTGCGCCTCGAAACTCCACCTCGACGGGAATCATCGGGGCATGGAGCCCCACCTTCCCGCGCACTCCGACGCTGCGATCGACGTCGAACGCTCCCACTATGGAGCCTAGGTTGCTGATCTTGAACGAGGAGTACTGGCTGGACAGAACGGTGATCACGTCCGCCGGCGCCATCGGCAGCACAAGACTGCCCACCCCGAGGAAGGGGTGCCCGAATGCGAGGATCGTATTCCCCACGCGATCCGTGACCGTACCGACAACGGCCAGCTTCAGATCTCCGTCGACCAGAACGCCCGCAACAGAGCTACCGGGCTCTAGCCCGGCGCCCTTCGAGCTCGTCACCCCTCCCCCGACCGGCGCAACGCTGCCCAGCGAACGCTCGACCAGGGAGAATCCCTTCGGCCCAAACCCTGCGGCGCTCCAACTCAAACCGGACGCCGACTCGAACCGTGCCCCCTGACAGAGGCGTTTGAGATCGTCGGCGAGACTCTTCTCCGGGAGGCCAACGATCAAGTCATGGAGGCTCGGAACAAGCCCCGCCCCCATATCCTGCGCACCCTGGTTCCTTTCCGCGAGCAGAGATCGCATCTCGCCGATCGGAGTGATGCCCGCGATCGGTTTCTTGGCGAACGGCCAGCTGAATGCGACCGCTCCTGCCAACCGTCCATCGATATAGACCGGGCTGCCGCTCATGCCTGCCACGACACCGGACGCTTCCAGTCCTTCGCCGGAGAGCTCGGCCAGGATCATGCTCTGGTCGGGCGCCGAGTTCCGCACCACACCGAGCACCTTCACGTTGAACCGCTTGGGCTCCAGGCCAGAGAAGACCGTGAGCCCATACCCCACCTGACCTGCTCGCACCTGCTCGATAGGAAGGATGGGCGCGGCACTCGATCGAGGCCTCTCCACGGCGAAGGCCGGCGACAGCGGCAAGCTTGATAGGCAGAGAACCAAACCTGCTCCGATCCAGCTCCATAAGGCCACGCTGGGCCGAATTCGCTCGGCGCGACTCATCGTTCCGTGCTCTCCCGGGCCCGAAGCAAGCAAGACTCGATTCGACCGACCGGGTAACGACCGTGCCGAAAGACCTTCATCGCACCTCCTACCCACCCAACGATGGTCGAAGGTGGGCCGCCGGGCAACACTCCCTCATCCACCACCATGGAATGGGATCCATCGAGCATCTTGGCGACTTCGTTCGGATCGATCAGGGGTGGCTCCGTGCTCGGATTGGCGCTTGTCGCGGTAAGCGGCGTGCCCAATGCGAGAAGGAAAGATCGTAACCGAGGATGGTCCGGAATGCGAACCGCGAGCGACCGTTCATTCGCCGAGGCGGCGATCGGCGAACGCAAAGGCAGCACCAAGGTGAGAGCGGCGGGCCACAGCTCGGTGAGCGGACTGAGCGGGCTGGTCTGCCACTCCACTCCCAACAGATCGAGCTGCTCGATACCGCCGGCGACCACGGGAAGGGCCTTGTCGGGTGGCCTCCCCTTGAGCGCGAAGAGGCGGTCGACGGCCAACCGGTTCCTCGGATCCACTCCCAACCCATAGCTCGACTCCGTCGGTATCGCCAGAATGCCGGCCTCTTCCACCAACTCGCGAGCGAGTTGCGGCGAGTGGCCCCATCTCCAACGTTCGACCGCCATCATCGTCTTCGTGTCGCGGCGTCGATCAGCTCTTCAGCGTGCGAGCGAGACAGCCCGGTGATGCGACGGCCAGCGAGCATGCGCGCGATCTCCTCGATCCTTTGCTCGCCGATCAGCGATTCGACCCCGATCCTCGTCTTGCCTGCCTCCACCTTCTTGGTTACCTTGAAGTGAAGATCGGCGTGACTGGCGACTTGCGGAAGATGGGTTACCACGAGGGTCTGGCCCCCGCCGCCCGCCAGGCGCTGCAACTTGGCGCCAAGCGCAGCCGCTTCGGCCCCTCCCACCCCAGCGTCGACCTCGTCGAAAACCAGGGTCGTCCTCGCCGCTTCTCCCTCGCCTCGCACGGCCAGCTGTAGCGCCAGAAACACGCGGGAGAGCTCTCCTCCCGAAGCGATCTTGGCGAGTGCTGCCGCCGGCTCGCCAGGATTGGGCGCAAATCGGTACTCCACCCGGTCGATACCGTAGGCGGAGGGCTCCCACTCCCCCGCTGGTGCCGCGCTCACCGTGACCTCGAATCGTGCCCGTCCCAGCGCCAGATCGGCCAGCTCCCTTTCGACCCCACTCTCGAGGGCCGAGGCCCACTTGCCTCGAGCCTGAGACAGATCATGGGCGGCGCGAGCGAATGCTTCGCGCGCTTCTCCGACGCGCCTTTCGAGCTCGGACCGGTCTTCGCTATCGAGCTCTATTCCCTCGAGCTCACCCGCGATCGCATCCCGATAGCGGACGACCTCCGCGCTCGTGCTCCCGTACTTCTTGAGCAAGCGTTCAAGAGTGGCAAGCCGCGTTTCGACCACATCGAGACGGGCAGGATCGGCCTCCACCTGCTCCAAGCGTTCGCGCACCCCCGAGCTAACCTCCTCCAGCTGGAGGGCCAGGACTCCCAGGATCTCTCCCCAGGCCTCCGCGTTCGGCTCCCAGGCGCTGATCGCGGCGATGGCCTCGTTCGCTCGAGCTAACCGTTCGCTCGCCGCACCCTCATCATCGTAGAGGAGAGCGTACGAACGCCCCAGGGAATCTCGTATCGCTTCGCTGTTTCGCAATACGGCGCGCTCCTGCCGCAGTTCGTCCTCTTCCCCGGCGACGACCTGAGCCGAGTCGATTTCCCGCAGTTGAAAGCGAAGGAGGTCGGCGCGCTCGGAGCGCAGGCGCTCGTCGCCCGAGACTCGCGCCAAGCGCCCGGCGAGCTCTTCATATTCATGATGAGCCCTCGCCACCCGGGCGAGCAGAGGCTTGGCGGCCTCGCCGCCGCTACGGTCCAGCCATTGGCGCTGAAGCTCGCTCGAAAGGAGGCCCAGCTCTTCGCGTTGGGTATGGATACGGAGCAGCTGCGGGGCGATTCGGGCGAGCAGGGCGAGCGTGACCGGTTGATCGTTGATGAATACCCGATTGCGCCCCTCGCGACTGACCTCGCGGCGCACCACCAACTCGTCCGCTTCGACCTCTACGCCTGCCTCCCGCAGCGGAAGTCTCCAGTCGTCTCCAGAAGGCACGAAGACCCCGATGACCGACATGATCTCGCCAGCGTGGCCGATCAGCTCGTTCGAGGCGCGGGCGCCCGCAAGCAGCGCTAGAGAGTCCACGACTAGGGACTTGCCGGCACCGGTCTCGCCGCTCAGGATGTTGAGGCCGGGCCCGAGCTCGAGGCCCACCTCGGTGAGCATCGCGAGATTACGTACATGGAGATCGCGGAGCACGTTTCAACCGTTGGTCGACTGAACCGGCTGGCCGACGCTTGGAGCGCCGGCAGAGAGGAGAAGGCATGGGCTTTGTGGGCTCACCACCGAACGAACAACTAAGGGTACTCTACCAAGCTTTCCCGCAAACGTCGCGACCTCAGCGCCGGTTGAACGGAATCGGTACGAAATCCGGATCTTCCTGGGTGCGGCGCTCGAACGAGAGAAAGTCGTAGTACCCACACCGGACAGTCCCTGGATACTCACGGCAAATCCCGGGACGAGCCTTATAGATCGTGCAGCGCCTCGTCTCTTGGTCGAGAAATCCGCACACGGTTCCATAAGTCTCGTCGGGCTGATGCCTCAAGACCCGCTCTCCTCGCTCTTCCCCTTGCCGCGTGAATCGACGCCTCGCCTCCGCCACGCTGATATCAAAGTGATCGGCCAGCCGCCGCAGGTCCGCTCGCTGGACCTGGATTCGCGGATACGAGCAACAGTACGAAGGACAGCGATCACAGTTGTAAAAGACCGGAAGTGATTTAGACATTGCGGCGAATTCTATGCGCGAGAGTTGCTGAAATGAAATGCCGGCGAGAGAGGTGAAATGGAGCGGTTAGCGGGTCAGTAAGGAGCGGATCCGCCGTCCGCGTCGGAGGTCGTCACTCGGTTGCCCCCGGACTGCTTCGATCGGTAGAGGGCCCGGTCGCAGGCGAGAAAGAGATCGTCGGAGGTCGTCATCGAGTCTTCGAGAGACCCCACCCCCAAGGAGCAGGTCACGGCGACTTCGATCCCCGAGTATCCGATCGACTTCGATTCCAGATTGGCGCGCAGCCTTTCCGCTAGCTTGGCGGCTCCAGCCAGATCGGTCTCCGGACAGAGTACGGCCATTTCATCGCCTCCCAGGCGCGCCAGGATCTGTTCCGGGCGGGTGAGCTCCGAGGCCCGTCGCGCCACTTGCTTAAGGACGTGATCCCCGCACAGATGGCCGCAGCTGTCGTTCACGTCCTTGAACGAATCGAGGTCGAGCAAGATGAGAGAGAGCGCGCGACGATAGCGCCTGGCGCGAAGGAACTCGCGTTCCATCTCCTCCTCGAACTTCCTTCGATTGAAGATCTCGGTGAGGCCATCGCGCACCACCAAGCTGTAGATCGCGCGATAGTAAGCGTCCTCAGGATCTCGCTCATGGAGGAACTTGAAATGGACCGCCCCCACCTGGAATCGGTCCCCGCTTTCGAGCACGCGCCGCGGCATCACGGGGTCATCGTTGACGAGGGTCCCATTCGTGCTGTGCAGGTCTTCAATCATGACCTTGCCCTCATCGAAGTAGAGGCGGGCGTGAAGACGCGACAACGACAGCACCTCGGGGAGGCTCACCTCCGCCGTGCTCGATCGGCCGATCCGCAAGTCGCTCGCCGGCCGCAGCCGGAATCGGCTCCCGAGCATCTTGTGGTCGGGGTGAGCGACGAGGATGATGTTCGCCTCTTCGACGGGCAAGGCGCCTCCCGCCTCCCCCTCTTCGTGGTTCAGCCAGCTCTGGGTGGGATTGCTGTCCGAATCGGGGCGCTGGAGCTCGAAGTCGTCCGTCGACTCGCTCGAGTCGTCCTCGCTCGTCCCTACGACGCCATCATCGTTCACGTCAAGTCCGCCTTCGGCATAGCTTCGCCTCGAGTGCCAGGCACGCTCCCCGGATGCGCACGGACATTCATCGCACTGTAGCACGGCGGGCGCACCTTAGGCCCTCTACCCGCCGAGGCCGAGAAAGGAGCGCGCGACATGGCTTGCAACCTCGGGATTCTCCCGCAGACGGCGGGTCGAATACGCGTACCACTCACGACCGAAGGGAACATAGACGCGCAGACGGTGGCCAGCGTCGATCAAGATCTGACGCAGCCCTTCTTCTACACCCAGCAGCATCTGGAACTCGTAGCGATCCTTGGGCACCTGATAACGGTCGAGCAGCGCTACCGCCCCGCAGACGAGAAACTCGTCGTGCGTTGCGATCCCTACGTAGAGACCGGCCGACAGAAGCTTCTCCAGGGCCGCCAGATAGTTCCGCCGCACGGTCTCATACCCCTTCCATGCGATCGATCTCGGCTCGATATAGATCCCCTTGCATAGGCGCACATTGGCGCCGTCGGCGGTCAGCGCTCCGATGTCGTCGAGCGTTCTGCGCATGTAGGCCTGCAGGACCACGCCCAGGTTCCCGATTTTCGGTTGCAGAGCACGATAGATCTCGAGGGTCGCGTCGGTCGTGGTGTGATCTTCCATGTCGATACGGACGAAGTTGTCTCTCGTCCGTGCCGCCGTCGCGATCTTCTCGACGTTGCCGCGACAAAAATCGTGATCGATGTTGAGGCCGAGCAGAGTCAGCTTGACGGACACGTTGGCGTCGAGCTTTGACGCATCGATAGCGTCCAACACCTCGAGGTACTGATCAACGGCCTGCTCCGCGTGCTGCCGGGAGGTCGCCGCTTCGCCCAGCACGTCGAGCGTCGCCATCATCCCTTCGCGATTGAGGCGCGAAACGGTAGCTAGGGCGTCGGCCAGGTTCTTTCCGGCCACGTAGCGCCGCGCCACCAGCCAGACGAGAGGCTTAGGCACCGCTGGCAGAGTCCCGACGATAAGGCGTGAGAACACACTCATTCGATCACCGCGCCGCGCCCCTTGTGGTTTCTAATCGAGTCGGTAGCCGAGAAGACCTATTGCTCGGACGTCGTCAAGGCGTTGTCCGGGCGAGTCTGCTCGCTCATCCAGCGCACGGACCGAGAGCAGGGACAAACACCGGCGACCCGCCGCAGGCTTGGCATCTCGCGCGCCGCCTCTTCACGCGCCATCTCTCCCTCGACCACCTTGCCGAGAGTCGCGACATACGTCTTGAAATCGCGCCCGGAGCGATACGCGGAGGGAAGGCTCCGACTCAGATGCGCGAGATATGCCGAGCGATCCGCGTACTCCTCGCCACCCGTTCCGATCATTCGAAACGCGGGCACTCCACGCCGCCTGAAAAACTCGATATGGGGTACCCGAAGCAGATCCTGGGGTCCGATCCCTCGAACCGGCTCGCCGTCCGCTTCGACTTGCTCCAGGATCTTCTCTGCTTCGGTCAGCGAGAGCTCGCTCAGCCGCGCTCGGATATAGCGCATGTTGATATCGCGGATCAGCTTTACCACTTCCTGGTAGTACTGTTCCTGGGCCTCAGCGTTCTTCATGGGCTTCAGCCCATACCTGACGTTGGTTCCGCCGCCTCTCTCGTCTCCGAACATCTCGAGCCCGCGAGGCAGCCACTTATTGATCGCGCGCTGCATGTCGTCCATGGTCACGGTGACGTCGCCGCGGGCCGCCTTCTCCGCCCAGCGCCTCATGGGGACCACCCCCGTGGCGAGATGGAAGGCTTCCTCGCGCAGCATCTGTGGCATTGATTCAGCCATCGGCTTGTACGCCGAAACCTTCTGCATGGAGAGTTGATACTTGCCCACGCGGTCGATCAGGGCGCAGAAGACGACATTGTCCACAAAAGAGTCGAAGTCGATGTTGAAGGCTCCCAGAATATGGGAGCCCGTCTTCATCGACAGGATCTCTTCGACCATGTCTTCGCCGCTCTCGTTCGACACTTGTGACCAGTCATCTTCGAGCAGAAGGTGCAACATTTGATAGCCGTGACGGAGCTCCTCCGCCATCATGCGCAAGACCCAAAACTGCTCTTCCTCTTCCTGGGCCCGCGCCAAGGTGAGCTGATGTTGCTGGATCGAGCCAAACTCCGTCGAGGCCTGGGCCCGGATCGCGGCCAGCAGGTGGCTCGCCTGCTCCGGTTCCATGGCGTCCGAGCGGGTGAACTTGGGCCGGCCCTTCATGGCTCCGCACTCGATCTCGTCGCACATCCCCAGCTCGCGGAAAGCGCAAAGCCGATACTTGGCATCGCGCGGAAAGAACTTTTCCCATTTGTCGAGCAAGAGATCGATATCCGGGAGATAGGTTTCGCTCCACTTCAAGACGGCGGAGTGATACTTCTCCGGGATGTTTGTAGTCCTATATTTCATCGCTCACTCATTCTATCGCGTCGCCTCCAGGTCCATCGCGAAGGCGATGATCGGGGAGCGTGAGAAACCAAGGGCGGAAAAGAATTCTCCAATCCCTTCCATCCCTTCGTCGACGAGAGTGCGCACCGAATGCGCCCCCGATTGGCGGAAATGGGCAAGCATCTCCTCGGCCAGCCGCCTTCCAATCGACTGACCTCGGGCGTCGGGGTCCACTCCCATGACCTCGATCCAGCCTGTCGTCTCCTCGAGGCCGAACTCTCCGCCTCTCAGCTCTCCCATCATGAACCCCACGACGTCGCCATCGAGATCGGCGACTACGCACGCTTCCGGATCGCGGCGGAAGTAGTAATTGAGGCGATCCTCCCAGACCTCCGGCCGGTAGCGTCCGCTGATCTTCTCGTCAAGCGCCACGATCGCGCCGAGATCAGTATCTTCGAGCTGCCGAATTGTTGCCTCTCCCATAGTTGACTCCTATCCCTGCGCCTTCATCCGAGATTTGCGGCCTCGCCGGCCGGCGCCCGCGAACGGACAGCTGGATTATAGGCTTTCTCCCGGCGGGCGCCCGTTCTCGATATCCTCTGCCTTCCGATGCCCGCTCATCTCCCGGAGAATCAGGCCCCACAGCCTCCACGCTGGAAGATCGCACTGCTCCTCCTCGCGGTTCAGATGACGTTCGCGGGCTACCACGTGAGCGGCAAGCTCATCTTCCGGCACCTCAGCCCCCTGGATCTGGCCGGGCTCCGGGTCGGGTTCGCTACGCCGCTTCTCTTGATTCTTGCCTGGCACAAAGACCACACCCTTCCGCGCCTTCGCGACCTTCCGGTACTGGCCCTCCTTGGGCTCCTTGGAGTCTGTCTCAACCAGGTCCTTTTCGCTTTCGGGCTCTATCGCACGACCGCCACCAGCGCATCGATCTTGATGCTGGCGATTCCCGTTTTCGCTGTAGCGATCGGGGCCATCTCCGGCATCGAACACATCGGGTGGCGGCGTCAGATCGGCATCGCGTCGGCGCTCTTCGGAGCGGTAGTGATGCTCCATCCCACGGCCTCGTCGATGAGCGAGAGTGCCGCCTCCGGCAACCTCCTCATCGTCCTCAACTCCCTTTGCTACGCCGGTTTCCTGGTCTTCCAACGGCCCATTCTGCGGCGCCTCCCTTGGCTTACGGTGATCGCATGGTCTTTCCTGTTCGGCTCGATCGGCGTCGAAAGTCTCGCCGCCCGCGATCTCTCCCACCTCACCTCTTCGCAGTTTCCGCCCGAGGTCATCGCTCTGCTCGTCTACGTGATCCTCCTCCCCACGGTCTTCGCCTACTCGACGAATACCTGGGGGGTCCATCGTGCTACTCCGATCGTGGTTGCCGCCTTCGTAACCCTGCAACCCGCGGCTACCTCGCTGCTTGCCCACTTCGTCTTGGGAGAAACGCTCAATTGGCAGGATGTTCTGGGATTTACGCTCATCTTGGCCGGACTCATCCGGGTAAGCCTCTCTTCCGGGAAACGGAAACTGGCCAATTAGGAAGCTCGGTGGCATCGGGTTGTACAATTTGGTGGATCGGTCCGTCGCGCCTAGAGACCAGCCATGAGAATCCTTCTCGTTGAGGATGAATCCAGTCTTGCCGACGCGCTGCTCGATCTACTGCGCAGCGAAGGCTATTCGGTCGATCTCGCCACCACCGGAAACCACGCCGCCGAGCTCGCCAGCCTCAGCCCTTATGACCTGGTGATTCTCGACTGGAGCATCCCACCTCCTTCTGGGCTCGATCTTCTCGCCCAATGGAGGGGCCAGGGCAGCGAGGTACCGGTCCTCATGCTCACTGGCCACACGGATCTCGAGGATCGCATCGATGGACTGGACAGCGGCGCCGACGACTACTTGACCAAACCCTTTCCGATCGCCGAGCTCCTCGCCCGCGTCCGCAGCCTTCTGCGGCGCCGCGAGCGGCCCCTCCAGGATGTCCTCTCGGCCGGAGACCTGGTCATGGATCGCACGGCGCACCGAGTCACGGTCGCGGGGCAACCTCTCGACCTCTCTCCCAAGGAGTTCGCCGTTCTCGAGCAGCTCCTTCTCTACCGCGGAAGGGTCCTCGACCGCTCTCACCTCGCGGAACATGCCTGGGATCGCGCCTTCGATCCCTTGAGCAACGTGATCGACGTCACCGTTCATCGGCTCAGGAAGAAGATCGAGGCCGAGGGGCAAGAGAGCCTCCTGCTTACGGTCAAGGGAGTGGGCTACATGATTCGGGGCGAGCAGGCTTGATGCCGCGACGGGGCGCCACTCGGCCCTTGCTCATGCCGTCCCCCTCGGGCGCCTCGCGCTCATTTCTGGTCATCGCGGCGATCGTGATCGGGGTCCTTTCCAGCCTGGTGTTGATCGGCGTCGACGGCTTGCGCGACCGCTGGAGCTCCGAGAACATTACCCTTGCCAACAAGATGGATGCCATCTCGGCCAGCCTCGCGGCCTCGCGACTCTGGACGGAGGCGGCGCTACGCGGCGATCCGGGCGCAGTCGTCCGCTCCCTCTCCAGTCTCTCGCCAGCTCGGAAAGAGAGCGGCGAGCTAGCGGATCAGGGGCTGGGATCCGGTCCCTTCTCCCCTTCGTCCCCCCTCGACTCGCAAATCTCATCCCGCTTTCAACGCCTGCACAGGAGTATCGAATCGTTTGCCGCCGTGACGCAAGAACGCCTACGGGAAGCAAAGAGCCGCGGCGCCACCGCCGTGCCGCTCGCGGGCGAACAGCGCGACTATGAACATGCCTTCGCCTCACTTGCCGCGGAGACCGCCGCCACGACCCAGGCCATCGAGCAGCGAGGCGCCCTCGTTCGCGGCCGCTCGCGTTTGCTTGGTCATCTCCTCCAAGTTTCGTGGGTTGGCCTCGTCGTCCTCGCTTTGGCGGCTCTTCTCAGCCGCGAGAGGCGAAAACACGAGGCGGAGGCGGCTCTCCGCGAACGCGAGATCCAGATCCTGCGGATTCAGAAGCTCGAAGCGGTCGGACGCCTGGCCGGTGGGATCGCTCATGACATCAATAACTACTTGGCGGCCATCAGTGCTCAATCGGAGCTTGCCAAACGTCAACTCGACGGAGACCCAGGACTGGTCTCGCGAATGGACTCGATCTTTCAGACCTCGCAAAAGGCGTCGACCCTCATCCAGCGCGTGCTCGCCTTCGGACGGCGTCAACCGACCCAGCCGGAAATCGTCGACCTCAATCACGTGGTCGATGGGCTGGATGCGGTGATTCGGCGTTGGGTGGGAGAGGAGCTGCGCTTGGAGAAACACCTGGAGCCCGAGCTCTGGCCGGCCAAGATCGATCCGGCACAGGTCGAGCAGATCATCGTCAACTTGCTCGTCAATGCGCGGGACGCCACTCCCTCCGGCGGTCTCGTCGTCATCTCCACCGCCAACGTTACGCTCGATGAAACCTACTGGCGCCGCCGGCCGGTCATCGTACCCGGTGACTATGTGCAAATCTCCGTTTCCGACACGGGCTGCGGAATTCCACCGGACATTCAAGACAAGGTCTTCGATCCCTTCTTTTCCACCAAGAACGATCAAGAACGAAGCGGCCTAGGGTTGGCGACCGTCTATGGAATCGTCAAACAGAACGCAGGCAACGTCTGGCTATACAGTGAGCCTGGCCTCGGCACGACCGTCAAGGTCTACCTCCCCCGCAGCCGCGAGACGGGCAAGCCCGCCCCTGATCGCGGCGAGGTCGAATCTGGAAATCCGAAGCTCGACGCACGGATCCTCCTGGTTGAGGACAACGACGAGTTTCGAGCTTCCACTTGCGAGATTCTTGCCTCGCTCGGTTACGCCGTCAGCGCGGCTAGGAACGGCGAGCAAGCACTGGCCGCCCTCGAGGCGAGCACGGCGCCGATCGATCTTTTGATCACCGACGTGATCATGCCGGGACTCTCGGGGGTAGATCTGGCGCGGCGGGTTCGCGAGAAGATCGTCACCGTTCCTATCCTTTTCATTTCCGCTTTCAACGACCGCGTTCTCGCTGAGCATGGTCTCGAAGGCGCCAGAGCCAGCTTTCTCCAGAAGCCCTTCTCCGCCGCACGCCTGGCCAAAGAAGTCCGTGGGATTCTCGACCGGCCCCTTCCCACCGCGATCGACAACCTGTAATCCCTCTGTCATCTCCCTCCACGTAGGGTGATCCTCGCCGGGCAACCTCGCAACGGCACGAACTGTCTTCGGAGGTAGGAGGTAAGAGATGAGAAGAAACGCGTTTGCCCCACTGCTGATCACCGGTGCCGCGCTGCTGGCGATCGCCCTGCCGGCGCTGGCCGACTCGGGCTCTCCAAGCACGAGTCCAGGAGTCCTGGGCTTCGATGAGAGCAACTACTCGGTCTCGGCCACCGCCGGAACGGCGACGATCGTCGTCGAGAGGGACGAGGGCTCGACCGGCGCCGTAACGATCGATTACAGCACCTCCGCAGGCACCGCCGTGCCCGGACAGGACTACAACGACGTTACCGGAACGCTTTCGTGGACCGATGGCGACCACAGCCCCAAGACCTTCACGATTCCGATTCTCGGAAGCACCGTGCCCTCGGGGGGGGTCACCGTCAATCTCGCGCTTGCCAACCCGACCGGCGGTGCCACGGTAAGCACCGAATCCGGAACCGCGACCTTGACCATCGAGCCAGGCGAGACTGGCGGAGAGGGCGGCGGGAACCACGGCAACGGCAATGGCAACGGCAATGGCAACGGTAACGGCGGGAACGAGGGAGGCTCCGGCAACGGAGTCGTGCAATTCGACGAGAACGACTACTCGGCGATGGAGAACGCGGGAGTCGCGGTCATCGCGGTTGAGCGCGAGGACGGATCCTCGGGTGCGATCACGGTCGACTACGCCACCGGCACCGGCACCGCTACACCGGGCTCCGACTACACGCCGGTCAGCGGCACCTTGAGCTGGGCGGATGGTGAGACGGGGACCAAGACCTTCTCGATCCCCCTGATCAACGACACCATCGAGGAGCAGTCCGAAACCGTTCCTCTCACCCTCACTAATGTGACCGGCGGCGCCACTCTCGGCCGTGATTCCGCTCAGCTTCTCATTCGCGATGATGACCAGGGCAAGGGAACCGCGGCCCAGCAGTCGAGCAGCCTTGGCGATATCCGCTTCGCCCATGAAAACTTCCAGGTCATCGAGGGCACCGCCTATGCCACCATCGTGGTCCAGCGTGATCGCGGCGATCGCGGACCGGTCACCGTCGACTACGCCACCAGTGACGGGAGCGCGATCAACGGAACGGACTACACCTCCGCCTCCGGAACCCTCTCCTGGGCCTCTGGCGATCGCTCGCCGAAGAGCTTCCAGGTTCCGATCATCGATGACCCCACACTCGACGGCAACGAGACCGTGAACCTCGCGCTATCCAATCCGACGGGCGGGGCCAACGTTGATCCGAGTGATGGCGTCGCGACGCTGACCATCATCGACAACGACGGTCAAACAACGCCGTGCGTGGCGGACGCGAACACGCTCTGCTTCTTCAACAATAGGTTCAAGGTCCAGGTGAGCTGGCAGACCGCAAACGGTCAAACCGGGCAAGGCACCGCCATCCAGGTTACCGATCAGTCTGGCTTCTTCTGGTTCTTCGACCCCAGCAACATCGAGATGCTGGTGAAGATGCACGACGCGTGCAGCTTGAAGCCCTTCAACAGCTACTGGGTATTCGTAGCCGCAACGACGAACGTGGCCTACGACGTGCAGGTCACCGATACGACAACCGGAGTCGTGAAGGATTACACGAACTCGCTCGGTGAATCGGCCGAGCCGGTTCACGACACCTATACCTTCACTTCCTGTCCCTAGTCGTTGACAAGGGACGGCAGGAGTAACGAGAGGCCCCGGCGCAAGCCGGGGCCTTTTCTTGTTCCTACGTGGGAGCTTCTCCCACGCGCCGCCATGGCCGGCTTCTCTAGGAGACTACCGGTGGCCTGTTTCCTGACGGGGAAGCGGGCTGAACGTGCTCATGCGCGTGGTAGCTCGAGCGCACCAGGGGACCCGATTCACAGTGGCTGAAGCCGAGCGCGAGGGCGAAATCTCGGTACTCGGCGAACTCGTCCGGATGGACCCAGCGATCGACGGGGAGGTGCTGTCGCGTCGGTTGCAGGTACTGCCCAATAGTGATGATCTCCACCCCAGCTTCACGAATGTCGCGAATGGTTTGATAGAGCTCCTCGCGCGCTTCGCCAATTCCGACCATGACGCTGCTCTTGATCCGGCCGTCGTACTCGCCCCGATCGCGACGGGTGGCGGCCTCCGACAAGAGCGCTAGCGAGCGCTCGTAGCGGCTTCCAGGGCGAGCCTGGCGGTAGAGTCGAGGCACCGTCTCCATGTTGTGAGAGAAGACCTCGGGCCGCGCCGCAAGGACGAGATCGAGAGCATCCGGTACCTTGCGGAAGT
Organism: Thermoanaerobaculia bacterium; assembly: GCA_046704885.1. Taxonomy (GTDB): domain Bacteria; phylum Acidobacteriota; class Thermoanaerobaculia; order Multivoradales; family JBJKRB01; genus JBJKRB01. The sequence goes on from JBJKRB010000145.1 coordinate 44,279, forward strand.
CGCCCGTCAAGACCTCCACGGCACAAGCCGGGTTGGTGTCATGGACCGCTCGGATGACGGCCGCCCAGTGGCGGGCGCCCCCATCCGGCAGGTCATCGCGATCCACCGATGTGATGACGGCGTGGCGGAGCCCCATGCTCCGCACTGCTTCCGCCACATGCTGAGGCTCCTCCGGGTCTACCGCCTGCGGCTTGCCCGTTGCCACGGCGCAAAAGCCGCAACGCCGAGTGCAGATCTCGCCTAGGATCATGAAGGTCGCGGTGCCGTGCTCTCCCCAGCACTCGTAGATGTTGGGGCACTTCGCTTCCTCGCAAACAGTGTGCAAGCTCAGGCCGTCGACCAGGCCGCGCACCTGCCGGAAGCGGGCCGGCGTCGCGAGGCGAATACGAAGCCATTCTGGCCTTCCGCGCCGCTCGAGCCCTATCTCTTGGTTCCCATTCGAACCGATCTGCACGAGTCCGTCGCTCATCCTCACTACTTTATCAGGCGCGCCAAGCGCGCCCCGCCGCGAAAATCCAGTATCCCTCTGTGGATTCGGGTCCTGTGATATGAAGAAGCGATGATCCAATCCAGATGTCTTAGCAGAGCGATCACCCTCCTCGCGGTGCTTGCGACCTGCCCCGCCCTACCCGCACTGGCGGCCGAGCCCGACTCGGCCGCGCGCTACGCGCAGGAGATGGCGGAGCACCATCGTGGCGATCGGCCGGTCCCCAGCCCGGCAGCCACAGCCGCTCCCCGCGCCGACGTCACCGCCAATCCGGTCACCTACGCGCGGATCGATGGGAAAGAGGTGAAGGGCTACCTGGCGGCTCCCCGGGGCGCCGCCCGAGACGTCCCGGGAATCATCGTCATTCACGAGTGGTGGGGGCTCAACGACAACATCCGCGCGATGACCCGGCGTCTCGCGGCACTGGGGCTGAGGGCTCTCGCGGTTGACCTCTATCAGGGGGAGGTTGCGACCACCCCTCCCGGGGCTCAGAAGCTCATGAGAGCGTCGCTCGAGAATCCGGGCCGAGGCAAGGAGAACCTACGCCGCGCCTACGAGTACTTGAAAGCGAAGGGGAGCGCACGGATCGGCGTCATCGGGTGGTGCTTTGGCGGAGGGTGGTCGCTGCAGACGGCGCTCCTCTACCCGCACGATCTGGCAGCCGCGGTCATCTACTACGGCCGGCTGGTGACTGATCCAGCCGCCTTGAAGGGCCTCGAGGTGCCCATTCAGGGGCACTTCGGTAGCCTCGACACCCTCAATTCGAAAGCGACGATCGAGCGGTTCAAGGACGAGCTCGAGGCGCAAGGAACGCCCGTCGAGGTCTACATGTACCCGGGCGCCGGACACGCGTTCGCCAATCCCTCCGGGACCCGCTATAACGCCAAGGCGGCCGACCTCGCCTGGTCGAGGACGGTTCGCTTCCTGCGCGCCCGCCTGCTGAAGTCCGCCCCCTAGCGGGCGACGGGTCCAGCGCTAGGTGGTGAGAGCGGAAAGGCGCAGCAAGGCGCAGATCGACTTCGCGTCGTTCAAGCTCCCGTCCCGGGCCATCTTCACGGCCCGTTCCAGCGGCATCTTCTCGACCACAAGCACCTCGTTGTCCTCGAGGCAAGACTCGACCGGCGCCAAGTCGCGCCCCGCGAACAGCCAGATCCTCTCGTTGCTGAAGCCGGGGGTCGTCCAGATCCAACCGAGCGGCGTGAGCTCGAGGGGTTGATAGCCGGTCTCTTCACCGCACTCGCGCCGGGCACAGTCTTCCGGTTCTTCACCTGGCGCGAGCTTCCCCGCTGGGATCTCCCAGAGCCATCCACCGGTGGCGTGGCGGTAGTGATGGAGCATCACGGTCTCGCTCTCCTCCGTGATCATCACTACCGCCGCGGCCCCCGGATGGCGAACGAGCTCGAAATCGGTCCGTTTCCCGCCCGGCAGCTCGATCCGCTCGACGTCAAGCTCGAGGATCTTGCCGCTGAAGATGGATTCTCGTCGAAGGACCCGGGCCGACCCCTCGGCGCTCACTCGCCGCCGCCGCCAAAGAGGCGCTTCAACGGGCTCTCGTGCTTCTTGCTGTGCTGCTCGTGATTCCCCTGCTGCTGCATCTGCGGGGTGAGCGACGTCTCGCTGTAGCCCTTGGGGATCGAGAATCCACCGGCGGGCCCGCTTGCGTGCTCGTCGAACTCGGTCACGACCGTGCTTGCGTCGCTCTCTGTCTGGCGGCCATTTTGCTCGCGGTTGACGGTGTGCGTGATGGTCTTGAGGGGAACGCCTTGGACCAGGTGCATCTGGGTGCTGACCAGCTTGTCGAACTGCTTGTTGCCGGTCTTGGGAGGCGTCTTGCGCAGCCACACCCCGAGCGAAGGCATGGAAACCGCCTTGGTCGTCCACATGTCTTGGGTCGTGGTGATCTCGCTAGAGCGCTTCATGCGAAACACTCGCATCGACATCGTGTAGGTCGTCCGGTAGCGGGTATGCGTCGTCGGCATCCCGAGAATCTCGCCGCCACTCGATTCGGAGACCTTCACCACCTTGGGATCTGAGATCTCCATGTGCATGAATCCCTGCATCCCCTTCATCAGCCCGCCAAGAGCACCCATCATGGAGTCGAGATCCCACTTCATGTAGGTCTTGTCCTTCGGGTTTACCAGATAGATCGTGTGTCCGGCGTCGCTGGTCAGGAGGTAGGAACCATCCTGCATGAACGGGTTGGTGCTGTTGGTGAATACGATTTTTGCGTGTGGTCCCTCGGCCCACGCCTCGACCGTGATGGTCTGCTGGGTCTTCCCGTCGTTGGCGCTCGTCTTGGTGGTTGCCTTGTAGCGCACCGCGGCAACGGCCGGCAGGGCAAGGAGAGCAAGCAAGGCGGCAACTAAGGTCGTTCTTCTCAACATCTTCGCTCCTCCGTGTCGTAGGTTGGATGTTTACTTTGCCATGCTTCTCTCCTAGCTGCAAGAGGCCAATGGCGATCGCGCCTCGATTCCGGTAGAGTCGCCGCGATGCTCCGACGCATTTTGGGTGACGATCGGAAGAAGGTGGTGGACGAGGAACGCGCGCTCCTCCAAGGCCTCCTTGCCGCCCTCTCGCGCTATGGCGCCCCGGAAGGCGATCAAACCACCCTCTCCCGCTCTATTCAGCAGCTCGAGGAGCTCTTCTTGCTGGTCGTGGCCGGCGAGTTCAACGCTGGCAAGAGCACTTTCATCAACGCTCTGCTCGGCTGGCCACTGCTCGCCGAGGGCGTGACTCCGACCACTACCAAGATTCATCTCCTGCGCTTCGGAAGCGCCCAGGAGCGGCAAATGGTGACCGCCGACCTCGAGGAGATCAGCGCACCCATCGAGTTTCTCCGCGAAATTCACATCGTCGACACTCCCGGCACCAACGCTCTCGAGCGCCGCCACGAAACGATCACCACGGAGTTCATTCCGCGCTCCGATCTCGTCCTCTTCTTGACCTCCGCCGACCGCCCTCTGTCGGAGAGCGAGCGCGCCTTCGTCGAGCGAATTCGCGAATGGGGGAAGAAGATCGTCGTCGTGATCAACAAGATCGACATCCTGCGCCGGCGCGAGGAGATCGACGACCTGGAGCGCTTCGTCTCGGAAAACGCCAGCCGCATTCTCGGCGTCGCACCCGATGTCTTCACGATCTCGGCGCGACAGGCCTTGGACGGCAAGGAAAAGAAGGACGAATCGCTGCTCGAGCAGAGCCGCTTTCCACATCTCGAGTCCTACCTGGCCGAAACTCTGGACGAGGCCGAGCGAATCCGCCTCAAGCTTCTCAACCCTCTGGGAGTCGGCGGCCGGCTGGCGGAGGGCCAGCGCAAAGCCGTAGCGTCGCGCCGCGAGCTGCTGAGCGCCGACTTCGCGGCCCTCGAAGACATCGAGGGTCAGCTTGCTCTCTACCGCGAGGACCTCAGCCGCGAGTTCCGCTTCCGGCTCTCCGACGTGGACAACATCCTGCTCGAGCTCGAGCAGCAGGGACAGCAGTTCTTCGAGGACACCCTGCGGCTGCCCCGGGTCTTCGACCTGATGAACAAATCCAAGGTGAAGGCCGAGTTCGCCAGGAGGGTCGTGGGCAATCTCGGCAGCCGCATCGAGGCCAAGGTCGACGAGATCATCGACTGGATGGTGGCGAGCGAGCTCAGGCAGTGGAAGGGCGTTACCGATCGGCTGGAGCAGCGGCGAAGCGAGCACGGTGAGCGGGTGATCGGCACCATCGGAGGATTCGATTACGACCGCAAGCGACTCCTCGACACGGTCGGACGGGCCGCCCAACGCGCCATCGCGCACTACGATCACGACGCCGAGGCCACGCGCCTCGCCGCGTCCGTACAGAACGCCGTCGCTGGGACCGCGATCATCGAGGTCGGCGCGATCGGCCTAGGAACGATCATTACGGCCATTGCCACGACCCAAGTCGCCGACATGACCGGGATCCTGGCGGCGAGCACGATCGCCGTCCTCGGGCTCTTCGTTCTGCCAGCGCGGCGCCGAGCGGCAAGGCGCGAGCTCGGAAAGAAGGTTGCCGTCCTGCGGGAACGCCTCATGGCCTCGCTCATCGAGACCTTCGATCGCGAGGTCGAAAAGAGCCAGCATCGGATCGAGGACGCCATCGCGCCCTACAGCCGTTTTGTTCGCGGCGAGCGGGAGAGGCTCGCGGCTGCCGCCGACGAGCTCACGAGCTTGAGTGACCGTATCGATCGGTTGCGGACCGAGGTCACGCGGCTGACCTAGCCCTCGAGCGTAAGGGCGACGAGACCTCCGCAAGCCTCACGGCGCCTAGAGGGAGGCGGGAAGAAGGTAGAACCCCAGTGCCAGGATGGCGTAGACGGCGAGAAGCAGGACCCCCTCCAACCAGTTCGATTCCCCGTCGCCACACACCTGGGCGGTAATGAAAACCGCCAAGGTCACCGCCAAGACCTCGGGAGCCGTAAACACCAAGTTCATCTCGCCGGGCCCGATCCAGCGGCTGATCAGAACGAGAAACGGAGAGACGAACAGAGCGATCTGGACGCTGCTGCCGATCGCCACTCCCAGGGCCAGATCCATGCGATCCTCGAGCGCCATCAGGACCGCGGTGCTGTGCTCTGCGGCATTGCCTACCGCGGCAACAACGATGACTCCGAGGAAGACCTGATTCATCCCCAAATGCGCCGCCGCCGGCTGAACGGCGCTGACGAGGATCTCGCTCATCCAGGCGAGCAACGCGGAAACCACCGCCAAGACCACGAGCGAGCGCTGCCAGCTCCATGCCTCGCCTTCCCGCCGTGGCTCTTTCCCCGAACCCGAGAAGAGGGCACGGTGAGTCCCCAGGGTAAAGAGCAGCATGGCGCCGTAGGACAGGAGCAGGACCCAGGAGATGTCTCGACTGAGGTCGCGTTCCCAAGCGATTTCGGGGCCTGCCAGGTAGTGAAAGACCGCCGGAAGCACCAGCGCCACGACCGCCAGCATGAGAAGCGTCGCCTGGATCCGCGCGCCGGCGGAATTGAAGCGCTGGCGCGAGCGACGAACCCCTCCGACGGTCATCGCCAAACCGAGAACGAGCAACATGTTGCCGATGATGGAGCCCGTAAGCGAGGCTTTGACCATGGCTACGAGCCCCTCGCGCAGAGCCATCAGGGCGATGATCAACTCGGCGGCGTTGCCGAAGGTGGCGTTGAGCAGGCCACCGATTCCCTCCCCCACATGCGCGGCGAGGTTCTCGGTTGCCCGCCCCAGCCACCCGGCCAGGGGAACGATCGCGACGGAGGAGACGACAAAAAGCGCGACGGCGCTCCCCTTCCCGCTCCAGTCCAGAGCTACCGCAACTGGCAGAAAGATCAGCAACCAATTGAGCGATGGGCGTAGCAGTCTCTTCATGGTGCTCATCGAGGCCTGGGCACGGGTGCGGTTTCGAAATTCAGCAGCCGCGGGAACTATACCGGACCTCGAGCCGCGGCCGGAGGCCGCGGCGCCACCTTGGTAGGATCATTGCAAGGCATAGGTTCGGTTGCGAGGGAGTGGGAAAGGAGCCGATCGATGTTTGGAAAGAGCTTCCAGCTATTCGAAATTCTAGGGTTCAAGGTCAAGATCGACCTCAGCTGGTTCTTCGTCGCGATCCTCGTCGCCTGGTCACTCGCGGATCCCCACGGCCTGTTCCCGATGCTCCACCCGGGCCTGAGCCGCACAGTCTATTGGGTTAGCGGAGTCGTGGGGGCCCTGGGGCTCTTCGCCTCGGTCGTCCTGCACGAGCTCTCGCACTCCCTGGTGGCCCGTCGCTTCGGCCTGCCGATTCGCGGCATCACCCTCTTCATTTTCGGGGGCGTTGCCGAGATGACCGACGAGCCGCCGACTCCCAAGGCCGAATTCTGGGTCGCGGTGGCGGGTCCGGCGGCCAGCATCGCGATCGGCATCATCTGCCTTCTCTTGAAGCTCGTCGGGGCGGCGGCCGGTTGGCCGGCCGCGGTGACCATGGTGCTTTACTACCTGGCGATCATCAACGGGGTGCTCGTCCTCTTCAACTTGATCCCGGCCTTCCCCCTTGATGGTGGACGTGTCTTGCGCTCGATCCTTTGGGGCTCGAAGGGAGATCTCCGCTGGGCCACGCGCTTGACCACGACCATCGGGTCCGGCTTCGGGCTGGTCTTGATCGCACTGGGCATCGTCTCGTTCCTCTTCGGCGACTTGATCGGGGGTCTCTGGTGGTTCTTGATCGGGCTCTTCTTGCGCCACGCGGCGCAAGGCTCCTATCAACAACTCTTGCTCAAGAAGGCGCTGGAGGGAGAGCCGGTCTCACGCTTCATGGAGCAGAACCCCGTCGTGGTTCAGCGTTCGATCTCGATCGCCGACCTCGTCGAGCAGTACATCTACAAGTACCACTACAAGCTCTTCCCCGTGGTCGACGGAGACCGCCTCGTGGGCTCGGTATCGACGCGCGCCGTGCGCGAGCTTCCAAGGGACGAATGGGATCGTCAGACCGTCGGCCGCATCGCCGAAGATCTGACCGGAGACAACACCGTCACCCCCGACAGCGACGCCCTCAAGGCCCTCGCCACCATGAACCGCCAGGGCCTCTCCCGCCTCCTCGTCGTCGACGCCGGGAAGCTGGTCGGCATCCTCACCCTGAAAGACCTCCTGCAGTTCTTCGCCCTCAAGGTCGAGCTCGAAGGCAACGGCCACGGCTCCCGCGACTCCCACGCTGCGTGAAGTCCTGAGACGCGCGGATCACTAAGGTAGATTCCCCTTCCGAGCTCGAACGCAGGCAGCAAGAACCGCCTTCACCCTCCGTCGTAGGTTGACGGAAGATGAAGGCGGTTGGTGGATGCGACTGGGACGATCTACTCGGGCTTGCCGCGCAGGATGCGAACGAGGCAGTACACCGTGAGAATCGTGACGAGGCCCATGCTCACCAGCATGAAGGTGATTGCGAACCCGGTCATTGTGCCTCTCCTTCCGTGGGGGCGGTCCCGGCGCTATGACCCGGCCGCTTCCAGGCGCGATGAATGAGGTAGAGGCCGATCGCCAAGAGCAGCACGATCAGCAGTCGGCTTGCCCAGAGGTAGGGGATATCGGCGCGCGTCAGCCCGTTCGCCGCGAGGTCCTTCATCAGAAGCTTGGGGATCGCCTCGGTGATGCCCCACCAGACCAGGAGCGTCACCAAGAAGAGCGGCGTGATCCACTTCATGATGAATTTGTAGATGATCGGAATCTTCAGATCCGCTCCATCGTGCATGGTCTTCCAGGCGCGGTCCATGCCGAAGACGTAGACGAAGAGAATCACCTCGAGGGTGGCAAAGACCACGAGTCCGAAGGTTCCAGCCCAGTAGTCCCATACCCCGAGAACGCCGTGACGATAGAAGACGACGTGAAAGAGGCCGATGACGACTCCGAGCACCGTCACGCCCATCGCCGAGGCCTTGCGCGTCACCCCGAACTCGTCTTCAAAGAAGGCCATCGTGGGACTAGCTAGAGCGACGCTCGATGTGATGCCCGCGATAAAGAGCAGGAAGAACCAGAAGAATCCAGCTAGATGGCCCAGAATCTGTGGGCCCGGAAGCTTCTGGAAGACGACGCCCATCGCCACGATTCCGAGGTCGAACGAGCCGCCCTTGGCGATCGCGATGGTGCCCGCGACGCCGAAGAAGACGACCGCGGCCGGAATGGCGATCGTTCCGCCCAGAACCACCTCGGCGAACTCGTTCGTCGCCGCGGTGGAAAGACCGGTCAGGGTGATGTCGTCCTTCTTCTTAAGGTACGAGGAGAAGGTATGAATGCTGCCCATGCCCACCGAAAGGGTGAAGAACATCTGCCCGGCGGCGGCGAGCCAAACCTTAGCGTCTCCGAGCTTCGACCACTTCGGATCCCAAATGAAGTTGAGGCCCGTCGCTACCGAGGCCGTTGCTGCAGGCAGGGTGAGGACGCGAATCATCAGGATGAAGGCGAAGATGAAGAGGAGCGGCATTCCGATCAGGGCCAGCTTCTCGATTCCGCCACTGATGCCGCGTGACAGGATCCAGCCGATAAAAACCATGGTGATGGCGAAGAAGACGAGCGCCACCCAGCCACCGTGGTGGGAGGAGTCGAAGATGTTCTGGAAGGAGCTCAAATAGCCCTTCATCTCCTTGAAGTTGCCCATGTGGAAGTAATCGCCGATCAAGCTGAAGAAGCTGAAGGCGAGCATCCAGGAGACGACGTAGGTGTAGTAGATGAACACCACGAGCGGCATCACAACACCCAAGACCCCGGCGTACTTCGCCCACTTCTTCTTGCGGTCGGTCAGAACGTCGAACATCCCCGGCACCGAGCCGTGGCCGAATTCACCGCCGTAGCGCCCGATTCCCCACTCCATCCACATCAGAGGAATGCCCAACAGGAGGAAGGAGATGAAATAGGGGATCATGAACGTCCCGCCCCCGTTCTCCGCCGCTTGGACGGGAAAGCGGAGGAAGTTACCGAGCCCAACGGCGTTTCCGGCCATGGCCAAAACCAGACCGATACGAGTTCCCCACTGCTGGCGTTCTGTCAAGTCTCCCTCCGTTTCATGACAAGGGTGTGATGGCTTGCGAGACAAAGCATAGGGATTTTCACCAAAACGTCAAGGCCGCATACCTACCGACCTCTCCCTTTTGCCGCCCCCTCCTCTCTTACCCGAGAGAGGAAATCACCCGCTGCCCTGAGGAATTCAGCGCCCCACTCGTGCCCTCCGGCGAAGCGCACGACCTTTACATCTACGCCGGCGGCCGAGAGGCGTTCGAGATCCTTTCCGAGCTTCTCTTCGTCGTACCAATCGTCCCCCGTCCCCCTGCCGATCAGGGCTCGTGGAATCCGAGACAGGTCGTCCGCAGCGAGCTCCGGCGGGACATCGCCGGCCAACGCCACCACCGCAAGGGGCCTCCGGACGACGCTCGCCGCCGCACGGTAGGCCATCGCCACTCCCTGTGAGAAGCCGATCGCGACGATGGGGAGGTCCATGCCCTCCGTGGCCAGAACCGCCCGGACGTACTCGAGATTGTCCTCGATGGCGAGATCCCGATCGAGCTTCGTCATCCAGCTTGCCACGACTTCGCCGTTCTTCTTGTAAAAGGGGTGAAGAGCCTGCATTGCCAAGAAGCTCCAGTGCTCGCTGCCGGGAATGTTGGCCAGGGCCTGGAGGTGATCCTGGGCGCTCTCCCCGTAGCCGTGAAATCCCAGCAGTAGGCCCGAGGCGGGAAGCCTCGCGGCCGCGCGGGTGAGATATCGGCCATGGACGCTGGTCTTGGCGTGGCGCAGCTCGGCGCGAGCGAAATCCTCCACCGCCGACATCAGCGCCCACCTCGAGAATGGAGGGGCGCCGAAAGCCAGCGAACCCGCTCCTCGAGATTGGCTGGAAGATCCGGGGACGCCCCGTCCTCCTCCACGATTCGAACCAGCGTGCTTCCTACGACCACGCCATCCGCGACCTTTCCCACCGCCTCGACCTGGGCGGGGTCGGAGATTCCGAACCCCACGGCAAGGGGCAGGTCGATCCGGCGGCGAAGCGTACGCACCGCCGCTTCCAACCCCTCGGACAGCCTCGCGCGCTCCCCGGTGACGCCCGTCAGTGAGACGTAGTAGAGAAAACCGCTGGCCGCATCGCGCGCCGCCCGGATCCGCTGCTTCGTGCTCGTCGGGGCCAGAAGGTAGATCGAATCGACCCCGTGGGCTTCGAGCTCGGAGGTCAGCGAAGCCTTGCCCTCTTCGGGAGGAAGATCGACGCAGAGGACCCCATCGACCCCCGACGAGGCGGCTTGCTCGGCAAAACGCTGACAGCCTCGAGCGTGAATCGGGTTGAAATAGGTGAAGAGAACCACCGGAGCTCCCCAACGATCGCGCTCGCGGGCAACCAGTTCAAGGATTCCGGAGAGGTTAGTTCCCGAGGCCAGTGCCCGGGTTGCCGCCCGCTGATTCACCGGGCCGTCGGCGATCGGATCGCTGAACGGCACGCCGAGCTCGATGACATCGGCACCACCGGCGACCAAAGCTCGAACGAGATCGCCGGTCCGGCTCAAGTCGGGATCCCCGGCGGTCAGGTAGGCGATGAAAGCCGCTCTGCGCTCCCCGCGGCACCTGGTGAAGGTCTCCTCGAGCGCCCTCATCGTCCGCCTCCTCGAGTATCCGCGGTGGAAGTCGCTTGGGGCCAGTCCGCGGCGCGCCCCGCTTCGCGCTCGGCGCTCCCCGCGGGGTGCTCTGCGTCCCATGCGATTACGGACTCGACGTCCTTGTCCCCGCGGCCGGAAAGGTTCACCAGAATCGTCATCGTCTTCGGCAGGTGGGGCGCCCTTCGCACCGCCTCGGCGACGGCGTGTGCGCTCTCCAGCGCGGGGAGAATCCCTTCGCTGCGCGCCAGGAGATGAAACGCGGCGATCGCCTCGCGGTCGCTTGCGCTCGTGAACTCGATGCGCCCCTCGTCGTGCAGCAGGGCATGCTCTGGTCCCACGGCCGGATAGTCGAGACCGGCGGAGACCGAGTGGGTGGGAAGGATCTGGCCTTCGTCGTCTTGCAGGACCATCGTGCGGGTCCCGTGGAGCACGCCGAGCGAGCCACCGGCAAAGCGCGCGGCGTGCTCTCCCGGACCATCGCCTCTGCCGCCCGCTTCGACCCCTACCAACCGGACTTGGGGAAATTCGAGCAAGGCGGAGAAAAGGCCGATGGCGTTGCTCCCGCCTCCAACGCAAGCGATCGCGAGATCTGGGAGCCTGACGCCCGCCTGCTTTCTGACCTGGCGCAAGGCCTCGAGGCCGATGACCCTGTGGAAGTCCCTCACCATGCGGGGATACGGATCCGGGCCGAGCACCGAACCGAGGACGTAGTGGGTCGAGCCGACGTTGGTGACCCAGTCCCGCAGAGCTTCGTTGATCGCGTCTTTCAGCGTTCGACTGCCGGCATTCACCTCACGGACCTCGGCCCCGAGCAATCGCATGCGATCGACGTTCAGGCGCTGGCGCCGCATGTCTTCACCGCCCATGTAAATAGTGCAAGAAAGTCCGAGAAGCGCCGCGGCGGTTGCTGTCGCGACGCCGTGCTGTCCAGCGCCGGTCTCGGCGATCACCCGCTCTTTCCCCATCTCGCGCGCCAGCAAGCCCTGACCCAAGGCATTGTTGATCTTGTGCGCTCCCGTGTGCAGAAGATCCTCGCGCTTGAGGAAAATGCGTGCCCCTCCGAGCTCCGTGCTCAACCGCTCGGCGAAATACAGAGGCGTCGGGCGGCCGGCATAGTCTCGCAGCAGCGAGCGGAGCCGCCGCACGAAGCTCCGCCGGCGCGAGATTCGGTCGTAGGCGCGAGCAAGCTCCTCGACCGGCGCCATGAGCGTTTCGGGGATGAAGCGTCCCCCGTAGGGTCCGAAATGACCCACCCGGGCACTCTCGCCTCGCTCCCTCTTTGCCGCTTTGTCGCTCTCAGCCATTGTCGATCTCCGCAAACAGCTTCTCCATCAGACTCTCGCTCTTGCTCCCCGGCTCCCCCTCGACCCCCGAACAGACGTCGATGCCCCAGGGCCTGGAGACTTCTATCATCTGGGCGACATTCGCCGGATTGATCCCGCCCGCCAACAGCCAGCGCTCCCCCTCGAGCTCTCGCCCCATCTCCCCGAGGCGACCGATCTCCCAGGCGCGCCCCGTACCCCCCGCCAGTCCGGGATCATACCGATCGACGAGAAGTGCCCAGGCCCGATCCATCCCAAGAGACAGCGACCCTTCGAGCGACCCGCGCGGCCTGACCACTCGGATGACCTCTTGCCCTAGCCGAGCGGCGTCCTCATCACTGTAGCGGCCATGGAGTTGAACGAGGTCGAGCCCAATCGCTTCCCGAATGCGCTCGATTTCGCCGATCGGCCGGTCGACGAACACGCCTACCAGGCGGCAGTCCTGGCGCGCTTCGCCGAGATCGGAGACGATCTCGCGCGCTTGCGCCACGGTCACGCAACGGGGACTGCCCGAGTAGAAGTTGAGACCCAGAAGATCCGCTCCCAGACCCACCGCCCGTTGCGCGTCGCGACTTCTGGTGATGCCGCAGATCTTGACCCGGGGACGCTCTCTCACCTCGCCTCTCCCGTTCCGAACGCTACGAACTCACGCAGCTTCGCCCTCGGGTCTTCGGCCCGAAGCAGCGCCTCGCCGATCAGGAACGCGTCGAAGCCCGCGGCGGACAGCCGCTCGAGATCCCCAGCGCTCCGGATCCCGCTCTCCGCCACTTTGATCGCGGACGAAGGAAGCGTCGACAGAACCTCGATCGAGTGCCCAAGATCGACCTCGAAGGTGGACAGGTCGCGATTGTTCACTCCCACCAGCTCCCATGCGCTTCCGTGCCCCTTCACCAATCCCTCGATCTCTTCTCCGCAGTGAACCTCGATCAGCGGCACCAAGCCCAGGCCACGGGCCTGGCTGGCAAACATCGCGAGCTCACTCGGGTCATAGAGCCGCGCGATGAGCAGCACCGCATCCGCGCCTGCATCCCGCGCCCACTGGAGCTGCATCGGTGAGACGACGAAGTCCTTGGCGATCGCCGGAAGGCCCGACGCCGCGCGGCACCTCGAGAGTAGGGAATAACTGCCGCCAAAGAAATCCGGCTCGACCACGACGGAAAGCGCTGCCGCTCCCGCCTCGGCGTAGACGCGCGCCTGCCGCTCCGCATCCTCCTCTGCAAGGAGGGGTCCCGATCTCGGCGAGGCGAGCTTGACCTCGGCGATCACCGCCGCCGCTCGGCGCCGGGTCAAGGCCGCGAGGAAGACATTCTCGGAACTGCTCAGAGACTGCACGCGGCGCGCCAGCTGTGGCGTCGGGGTGTTCGCCAGGGCGGCGCGGCGCCGCGCCGCGATCTTCCCGACGAGATCGCCGAGTGCGCTCACGCGGGTCCCCCTTCATGAGACATCCGGGCCAGCGCCTCGAGCTTGCCGGCCGCCGCTCCCGATTCAATGGCTCTTCGCGCGCGCTCAATGCCCCCCTGCAAGCTTTCGGCTTCATTTCCGACGTAGATCGCCGCACCAGCGTTGAGAATCGTGACGTCGAGCAAGGGTCCGGGCTCGCCCGCGAGGACGCGCCGCATGGAGGCCGCGTTGAGCTCGGGATCACCTCCCGCGATATCCGCGAGCGAGCACCGGGAGAGCCCCAGCTCCTCCGGTTCGAGCGAAAAAGCACGTACACGCCCCCCGTCGACCTCCGCCACCCGGGTCGCGGCGCTCAGAGAGATTTCATCGAGCCCATCCTCGCCGTGCACCACCCATGCCCTGCTTGCGCCCAGATCAGTTAGGACGCGGGCGACGACCTCGACCAGCTCGACGGCATACACGCCGATCAGCTGCCTCTTGGCTCCAGCCGGGTTCGTGAGGGGACCGAGCAGATTGAAAATAGTACGCACGGCGAGCTCCTTCCTTACCGGCATGACCTCGCGCATCGCCGGATGAAGCACCGGCGCGAAGAGAAAGGCGATGCCGAGCTCATCGAGCTCGCGGGCGGCAAGCAGAGGCGGTACGTCGATCTTGACGCCAAGCGCCGCGAGGACGTCGGCGCTTCCCGAGCGGCTCGACACCGAGCGATTCCCATGCTTCGCCACGGGGACGCCGGCCGCCGCAGCCACGAGCGCCGCCGCGGTGGAGATGTTGAACGTTCCCTTTCCATCTCCGCCCGTCCCGCAGGTATCCAAGACCTCTTCGCGATGGTGAGGAATGGGGATGACGCGCTCGCGCATGGCGCTCGCCGCGCCACTGATCTCGCCAGCGCCCTCGGGCTTCATCGCCAAGGCGACGAGCAATCCCGCCTTCATCGGCTCGCTGAGCTCGCCATCCATCAAGCTTCCAAAGAGCTCCCTCGTCTCCTCGCGGAGAAGGTCTTGTCGGCGGATCAAGCGGCGCAGCAGGTCGTGGGGATCGAGGCTCATCGTTCCGCTCCTATAGGAGCCTGGTGACAGGAGCCGAGGAAGTTGCCGATCAAGCGTGGCCCCAGCTCCGTCATGATCGATTCAGGGTGAAACTGTACTCCCCAGTACGGAAGCACCGTGTGACGAAGCCCCATCAGGACTCCATCCTCGCTCCACGCCACCGCCTCGAGCTCCTCCGGCAGGCTCTCCTCGACGACCGCGAGGCTGTGGTAGCGCGTGGCGACGAAGGGATCGTCCAGGCCATCAAAGACGCCTTCGCCACGATGGTGGATAAGAGCGGTCTTCCCATGGACGGGAACCGGAGCCAGATCCACCTCTCCCCCGCAAGCTTGGGCAAGAACCTGGTGCCCGAGGCAGACTCCGAGCAACGGGATTCGAGGATGGCTCGCGACGAGCGCGAGACAGGATCCCGCGCTCTCCGGCCTCCCCGGTCCCGGCGACAGCACGATCCCCGCGGGGCGCAAGGCGAGAAGGTCGCCGACGGAAGCCTCGTCGTTGCGTACAACCCGTGCCTCGGACTCATGCCCGGCAATGAGCTGCACCAGGTTGTAAGTGAAGGAGTCGTAGTTGTCGATCACTAGAATCACGCCGATGCCTCCAGGCCTCGGGCCCGATAGGCCGCGGCAAGAAGCGCTGCCGCCTTGTTCTCGCTCTCGAGCGCTTCGCGCCGGGGGTCGGAATCCGCCACGATCCCCGCACCCGCCGTGATCGAGAGCATTCCGGAATGAACGATCATGGTGCGAATCGTGATGGCGGTATCGAGATCGCCGGAAAACGAGAAATAGCCGACGGCTCCGGCGTACGGACCGCGGGCCTCCGGTTCGAGCTCGTCGATGATCTGCATGGCG
This sequence comes from Thermoanaerobaculia bacterium, assembly GCA_046704885.1. GTDB lineage: Bacteria > Acidobacteriota > Thermoanaerobaculia > Multivoradales > JBJKRB01 > JBJKRB01. The sequence continues at coordinate 59,470 of JBJKRB010000145.1, forward strand.
CGAATCTTGGGAGCGCCCGACACCGTGCCCGCCGGGAAGCATGAGAGAAGAAGGTCGAGCGCGTCGTGCTCTTCGCGCAGCTCGGCTTCCACTCCACTCACCAGGTGCATCACGTGGCTATAGCGTTCGACGCTCATCAGCTCGGGAACGTGGACGCTTCCCGCCGTCGCCACCCGGCCAAGGTCATTGCGTGCGAGGTCGACCAACATCACGTGCTCGGCTCTCTCCTTCGTGTCGGCCAGGAGGTCCGCCGCGAGCGCGAGGTCCTCCACCCTCGTCTTTCCCCTCGGCCTGGTTCCGGCAATCGGCCGAGTCACGATCCGGTTTCCTGTCTTGCGCACCAACATCTCCGGAGAAGCGCCGACCAGCGCGACCTCGGGGGTCTCCAGCAGCACCATGTAGGGACTCGGATTGACCAAGCGTAACGTCCGATAAAGGCTCAGGGGAGAGGCCGGCTGCGGCATCCTCCAACGGCGGCTGAGCACCACTTGGAAGATCTCACCCGCCCGGATGAGCTCTTGCGCCCGCGATACTCTGTCGGCATACTCCTCTGCGCTCAAACCGCACCGTGGAGGGCTCGCTTCGGGGCCTGTTTCGGGGACGGGCTCGGCGGAGCTCGGGGAGGTGCCGATCAGCAGGTCGGAGAGGGCCGTCAGTCGTCTTTCCGCTTGCTGGCGATTGATGACGCCGGGGATCTCATTCGCGGCAAGAATCACCCTCTGCCGTGCATGATCAAAGACCGCGACCGCGTCGAAGCGACCGAGCCACGCATAGGGAAGCCCGAAAGGATCCGGCGGCCGGGTGCCGAGACGTTCTCGAAGTCGAGCCACGTCGTAACCGAAGTAACCCACGTAGCCACCGAGAAACGGGATCTCGCTCGGCTCAGCCCGATAGCTCCCGAGGATGCCGTCCAAGGAGGCCAAGGGGGGTCCCTCGAGGTCTCGAGCTCCGCCCTCGTCGATCATCCTTAGGCGATCCGGGTAGAGCTGGTACACCGCGCCCGGTACGGCTCCCAGGAAGCTGAAGCGAGATACCTGCTCGCCACCGCTCACGCTCTCGAGCAAGAAGCTGCCGGCGCCCTCGGAGCGAAGCCGCCGATAGGCCGCCACTGGAGTGAGAGAGTCCGCCATGAGCTCTCTCCGGTGGCAGCGAATCACGAAAGGGGCCGTCGTTTCCATGATCGCTTCAATCCCCCTCGAGAACCGCGCGCCCGAGACTTTCGGGCAGGTCCCTCCCGGTCATCAGCCGGAACTGGCGACGCGCTTGCGCAAGCAGCACATCGATACCGCACACGGTGGAGACGCCGCGACGATCGAGCGCCGCGACGAGTGCGGTCGGCCCCGAAGCTCGGTAGACCAAGTCGACAACGACGGCGTTCTCGGGGACGCGCGAGGGATCGAAGGGAAAGGGATCATCCGGCGAACGCCCCAACGCCGTGGCCTGAATCATCAGGTCGAAGTCCTCGGGCCTGAGCTCATCCAAAGTCACGAACGGCACCCCTAGCTGCAGGGCGGCACTCTTGCCGCGTTCGGGGCTGCGATTGGCCAGAGCTACCTCGGCGCCGGCGTCCAGAAGGCCGCATGCGGCGGCCCTCGCCGCTCCGCCCGCTCCCACCACCGCCGCCTTGGCACCGGCGGGCGAGACCCCGAGGCGCGCAAGAGGACCGAGCACACCCTCGGCATCTGTTGTCTCGGCCTCCCAGACTCCGTCGCGGAGCACCAACGTGTTTGCGGACGCCGCGCTCTGCGCCAAGGGACTCACCGCGCCGGCGATCGCCATTGCTACGCCCTTATGCGGGGCGGTCACGCTCAAACCGCCGAGATCCAGGCCGATCTCTCCCAAGAAGGAGCCCTCGACGATCTCCAGCCAGAAGTCTCCAAATACCGACACATCGAAGGGAAGGTACACCGCCGCGATTCCCAACTCCCGGTACGCCGCGTTGTGAAGCCGCGGAGAGAGGCTGTGGGCAACCGGGTGGCCGACAATTCCGAAGACGTGATCGACGGGCGCCAGAGCGGGTAGGCCGAAGTCTCGCCGCAAGGCACGAATGGAAGGCTGCCCCGCTGCCCCCGGTTCCCCGCCGGCGGAGCCGTAGACCCAGGGCTTGCCCAGGCGCGGTGCCAGCAAGCGGGTCCATGCGCCCGCTTCTCCGCTCGCGAAGGCTACGACGTCATCGCGCCGCAGACGGGCGAGAAGCGCTAGCGGCGCCAGCCCCTCGTGTGCGTCGCGCGCCTCGGGGATCAACTTGTAGACGGCCGCCGGCAGCGCCAGCAGATCTTGGAATCGGCGGGTCAACCGATCGAGATCGAGAGCCGGCCCATGCCACGAGACGACGCGTCTTTCCGGCGGAATTGCCGCGAGAACCTCCTGGGAGCCGTCCCGCGCCCCTTCGAGGTCAACCGCGTCATACCCTGAGCCCGCCCAGACCAGCCGTCTACACCGATCGATCTCGGCCCCTGCGAACCCCCCTCCTTCGACCCGTGAGCGCAAGGTGTACAGGAGCTTTCCGCTGAAGCTCTGGCGCAGCTCCGCCGGATCCAGGTCACCGACGAGATCAGCGCGAACCTCGAGCCAATCCGCCTCGCGCGTCAGCCGGGCAAGCTCGCCTGGCTCGGCGGGAGATGTCAAAGTAGCGATCAGCGTCGCGCGTTGCACCAAAACAAAACCTCCTTCCGGGACCCGGAAGGAGGCAGGAGATGATTCCTTGTCACTCTCGCTCCGGGCCCAGGTGGCCGAAGCGAGAGCTTCGGCGTCAGCGAGCGCCGCGATTCATGGCCATGCTCCACCAGCACCAAGCCGCGAAGGCGTGCGCGCGGAAGTCAGCGGTGGAGCGATCAGTCATGGTCTCGGACCTCAAGGATCTACGGATTACAGCAATCCGTGGGTCCCTTTGTCAAGCGGACCGTGGCCGCTATCGCTTCAAGGCGCGAATCTTCCGCCCCACGAAGGGACCGCCTGCGAGCGCCGTGATGACGCAGACGTCGAAGATGCCGGCGAGGAATGGGATTAGACCGATGATGATCAAGATGGTTCCAGCCGCCGTTCCCCACTTCGTGTATCCCCAGTAGAGGATGAGCGCGCCGGCGATGATCCGCACGATGCGGCCCGCCGCGGACGCCATGAATTGGGCGAAGCCAGACTCGGAAAAACTCATGAGCACTCTCCTTTCAGCGAACGTTGATTCAACCTGCCTTTGGCCCCTTTCGCCCCCTGGCGCTCCGACTGGGGCGACGCGCCTTTCCTAGCTCCTCGACGAGCTGATCCAGCAACGGTTCTTGGCTGGCAAGAACCTTTCTTCTAGCCATGGAGAGATCGAACCACTCGGCGCGGTCGACCTCTGGAAATTCCTTCATCCTGGTCGAGCCCGGTGGCCAGGGCATCGAGAAGGTGCTCTCGCCCACACGGGCCGCGCCCTCTCTCCCTTCTGCCGCCCAGGCGTGAACTACCTTTCCGCCTCTTTGGCGAATCGGCTCGAGCTCCAGCATCTCACCGTCTACGGCCAACCCCGTCTCCTCCGAGAGCTCTCTCAGCGCTGTCTCTCGAGAATCTTCTCCGGGCTCGGTCTCTCCTTTGGGGATCGACCAAGCGCCCTCGTCCCTGCGCCGCCAGTAGGGTCCCCCGGGATGAACGAGAAGGACTTCAAGTCCCGCGGCGCGCCGTCGATAGAGGAGAATTCCTGCGCTAGCCCTTGACATGGCGCGAATCTCGTTCGATCGTTTCTCGCCGAGGACGATGAAAGCTCCCCGAGCCCGGCCGATCGCTAGCGGCGACCGCAAACAATCCTGGCGAAGCCCGCTTCCTTCTTACTCGCGAGCTCTTCTACCGCAAGTGACACCGAGAGTTTCTTCCCCGTCTCGTGACCCTAAACAGCAAGTTCCGTCTAAGTGGAGAACGTTTCGAAGCCGCGCACCATTCCAGCCAAGGAAGCGGACTGCATCCTAGTCTTCCGGGCCCCGGCCCCGCCCTCCAGCGTCTCGAGCGGCTCTATACTCGAGATATGAAGACTTCAGGATCTACCCTCTCCTTCTGGCTGGAAGTGCCACACACTGCTCTGCCCATTCTCATGCTGGTGGCGCTGACCACCCTTGCCTGTGGCCCTTCCCGCGCCGCTCGTAGCGTTTCGCCGGACTCCGATCCCGCCGCCGCCAAGGTCCCAACCGCAAAGCCGGAGGCCTTCCTCGTCACCGCGGTTTCGGGACCCAGCTGGCTTCACCATCTCGGGCTCTCCATCAGCGCTACCCGCATGGGCCAGATGGGAGGCAATGCCCCCTCTCCGAGCCTGGAGAAGCGAGAACCCACCGGCGGTTACAACGGGGGACTAGGCGCCATTATGCGACGGTATCTGGGCCACTCGATGCGCGGTCAAGCGGACGCCGCGTCTCTCCTCCATCAGACGTTCCGCTTGAGCGGCGCCGACCTCTACCGCCTCAACTGCCAAAGCTGCCACGGACCCACAGGCGAGGGAGCTCCGCCGGAGATCAAGTCGGTCCTCGATCCGGTCCGCGGCTCCTCCGCTGCTCTGCTCATGCGCAGGATGAAGAAGCGCGGCACACCGATCGGCAAAAAGATGGCCGAAGAGCTCGCGAAGCAGGGAGAGGAAACCATCCGCACGCGATTGCGGAATGGAGGCACAAAGATGCCGGCGTTCCGCCACCTGCGAGGCGACGAGATCCAAGCCCTGATGACCTACTTGCGCCAACTCGCGGGCGCTCCCCCTTCGCCTCACGACGTTCGCTTCGTCTCGGAGAGCGCCGCTCGGGTCGGAGAGCACGTGATCAAGGGCACGTGCCACACCTGCCACGACGCCACCGGCCCCGGGGGCGGACGCATGGCGATGATGCGCGGGGTGATCCCCTCCCTGGCGAGCATTCCCCGTGATCTCACCTTGAGCTCGGTCGCCAGGCAGGTCGAGTACGGTTCTTCCCCGACGATGCGGGGCATGGCCGGAGGAGGAATGATGGGGGGAGGAATGATGGGCGGCGGGACCAGCGCAGAGCTGATGCCCGCCTTCCCCTACTTCACGCAGGCGGAGATTGCCGCTGCGTATTTCTACCTTGCGGAGTATCCGCCCAGACCCTAGCCGGGCGCGACTCCTTAGAGGCTCACTGCTTTGGCGGATAAGTGGCCAAGTAGTCGTACACCGCGATGATGTCGTCTCGGGTCAGGTAGCGGAACACGGGCATCTCACCGCGTTGCGCCGCCTTGTCCGGAATCGGCGTCCCCTTCAAGACTTTGCGGACCACTTCGTCGACCGAGCGGTCACGCATCAAGCTGGCGAGAGAGGGTACCTGTCCGGGAGTCGCCACCGGCTGCATGCCGCTCCCCGGGCCGGTCGCGGAATGGCAGGTGTGGCACGTACCCTTCACCAGATGCTCCCCCACTCGCACGGTCGGCTCGCTAATGACGATCTGCTCTTTCGCCGCGCCAGGCACCCCAGCAAGCTCATGGAGGTAGGCGAGCAGCGCGTCCACCTCGACGCCTTTGAGATGGGCGAAGGGCGGCATCTTCGTACCACCGTTCTTGAGCCGATTGCGGATGTACTTCTCGCCTTGGAGCGCAAGCTGCTTAGCCATGGCCTCGTCGATCGGGAAGCCCCGCTTCTTCATGTCTTCTTGGACAGCAATCGCCGATGAGGCTCGCGCCGGGCCGATGAGCGCGTTGATCACGGGCGGCGCACCCTCACCATTGGGTCCATGACAAGCGCGACAGTCGAGGCGGTAGAGGTCCGCACCGGTCAGTATGAAGGTGTCCCCCTCGCGCTTCTCGGTCACCTTGGGCTGCGGCGCCTTCTTGTTCGCGCCCCAACGGCCCACTCGCCCCAACGGCGACCCGGTCACCGTCAGACCGAGGTGTTTGATCCAAGCCTCGCCTTGAACCGGAGTGATCGGATACTGATCCGCCGAAAGGATTTTCGACTTGTTTGGCTTCTGCCCCATCGCCTGCTCGTCGGAAGTGGAAGCGATCGCCAGCCAGCCCGCCAAGGCGCATACAAGCAGCGAAAGGATGGTGATCCGCAGGGCCCGCGCTGGGCCATTCCCCTTGTGGTTTGGTCCGGGTGCCCCGGCTCGCGGGGATTTCGAAGAAACTCTGTCACTCACGCAACGCCCCTCCTTGGTCATTGTCGTCCCGAAGCATACAGGCAAACGCTGCCGTGAGTCTCCTCGGATCCGGATGACCAGGTCCGGGAAGCCACCCTACATTCTCTGTGGCGAGCTCCACCGAGCAGGTGGGAAAGCAAGGCGACGACGGTGGCAAGATCAACTTCGCTATCGCTCCGCGGCTCCAGTTTGCTTCAGCTGATCAGAGCCGAGGTTGTTCAGCACAGCAACAATATCAATTGCCGCGAGCGTCGTTTGATGTGCCGCGAATCGGTTCAATCAAACGAGTCAAGCGCGTCCTTCTCGGTCGCGTTCGGCTCCAGTAGACCGGCTAGATTCGTAACCTGAAGCACCGTGGCGACCCGCGGTGAAAGCTCGGCGAGACGCAGCTGGCCTCCGAGGCGCAGAATCGACGTGCGAGCAGCCATCAGCTCGCCCACTCCCGAAGAATCCATGGCGCTCACCTTGCGCAGGTTCAACAGGATCTTCTTGTTCCCTGATTCGAGGGCATCGTGAACCGCGTTGCGCAGCTCCACATCCGCCTCACCAATCTTGAGCTTCCCGGTCACATCCAACACTGTCACGTCTCCCACGCTTCGCTTTTCGATCGACACCACACACCTCCCAGGCTGATCGGTCGTTCAACAGCTGAAGTGCAATCGTATCAAACCGTGTCCCGGTCGGCGCGTCGAACTGCAATTGTAGATAGCATCGTCGCCACCAGAATCTCCTTGCCCGAGCGGTAGCCCATCACGTCCGCGGCGCAGGCCGATAGAGATCTGCCGGGTCGGAGGACCCTACCGATTGCCAGAAAGCGATCGTGCTCGGCTGGCCGGAGAAAGTTCATCTTCAGCTCGACGGCCAAGACCTCATGATCTCGCGGTGCCATCGACTGCGCGGCGTAGCCGCAAGCCGAGTCGGCAATACTGACCAAGGCGCCGGCGTGAAGAAAACCGTGCTGCTGCGCCAGGCCGGGAGAGAAATCGAGGGCGATCTCGACTCGCCCCGGCACGACAGCGACCAGCCTAGCCCCGAGGGTAGCCATGAGGGTCTGCCTCTCAAAGCTCTCCCGAATGGCGGCTTCATAGTCAGGATTGAGGGGCTGGAGGGCTTCCATGGCCGCATCCTATGACGCAAGGCTACTCTGAGGCGCGTCCCAATAGCTCCGCCAAGAAGCGGAGCCAACGTCCAAGCTGATTGAAAATGAGGAAGTCTTCCTTGACCCTACGTGCCGCGTTGCGCCCTAGCTCCTCGCGAACGTAGGGCGCTCGCAAAAGGCCATCGAGCAGTTCGGCGAGCGCGCTCGTGTCCTCAGGGTCGCGCACCAGCCGGCCCTCGATCTCGTCGCGAATCTGTTGCAGAGGCCCAGGGGTGCTCGAGGCAACGACGGGAACACCCTTCCACATTGCCTCCGCCACGGTGAGTCCGAAGCCCTCGGCCAGGGAGTTCTGGACCGCGATGGTAGCGCATCGCTGAATGGCGTTGACCATGAGCGCGTTCTCTTTGCGCGAGCTCATCGGAAGGCGAACGAGAGCGATGTCTTTCTGCACCTCGCCGTCGAGCTCCCGGAAACGCGATGCAAGCTCTGCCAGTACCTCCGACGCCTCCGGATCGTCGGCCACCCCTCCCGGATCGGGACCGGCGAGCACCAATCGGAGAATCTGCAAGCGGCGACGATGCCGGCCCTTGTTCTCCCGCACTCCCCTCCCCCGCTTGAGCTCCGCGAAGGCCGCCATCAGCGGTCCAAATCCCTTCAGGCGGTCCCACCGGGAGACTTGGGCGATGATCGGGCGATAGGGTAAACCGATCTCTTCCGGGTCACACGCCGGGCTCCATTCGCCGTTGGCCTGCAAACGCGTCGCGGAGTGGGCGAACGGCGGCGTCAAGACGGGCGCATGATCGAGGGCAAGGCGAGCGTTGCACAGCACCCCCATCAGCTTGTGGGGGTTGAGCGGGCGATTCTTGTGGCTCAGGGGATCTAGGCCGGGATAGATCACGGTCGACATTCCAGCCAGAAAGTCCGGGATGTATTCGGGGGCGGAAAAGACCGCGCCGTCATAGCTCTGGGCCCAGCGGCGCAAGAAGCCCCACGCCTCTCGGGTCTGCCTGTTGCGCAGGTTCGAGCCGATGTGGCAGCGCCAAACAATCGGTGTCCTAACCCGTTGCTTCAGCAAGGCACCAACCGCCAGTGCTTGCGGGTCATGGGTGACGATCACGTCCTCGGGACCCACTCGACGCGCCAGCTCTTCGGCGTTCTCCCGACTCGTTTCGAGGTAAAGCTCCCCTTCGGTGGCCGTCGGCGCCGGTACATCGACGCCATGAATCATGTTGTGCAGGCGCTTGGTGAACGTGAAGAAGGCCGGGTTTTCGCTTCCCATCACCGCCCAGTGGCAATCGACGCCGAGCTCGCGAAGCATCGACACGGACTTGGGCAGCATCTCGGCCACTCCACCACCCATCTCGGTGGAGTTGACCATCCACAAGGAACGACCAGCGAACAGGGGGGCGGCAACCTTTGCCTCACTGCGCAGGGTCTCGACGGCCTGAACGAGCTCTAGGTGCGAAGCATAGTGCTCAAGCCTGAGCGCCTCGTCGACCTCAACGACCCGAATGCTCATCGCACGCCGTCGCTAGTCGCGATTTGGGACCTTGATCAGGTCGATCACCTTCCTGACGCCGGTGGTCGCCTTGGCCGTCGAAAGCACCGTGGCGCGAATGTTCGCGCTCGGCACCCTGCCGCGCAGACTGACCACGCCGTCGGAGGCCTCGACCTCGATCTTCATGGCGTTCGTTCCAACCTGATCGAGCAGACGCCCCTTGACCCGGACCTCGAGAACGGCGTCCCGAAGCTCGGCCTCCGCCTTGTTCAGGGTCCTGGTGGCGCCGCTCTCCGCGACCACGATGCGGTTATCCACCTCCTTGACGCCTTTGACCGACAGGGCGACCTCCTTGGCTAGCTCCTGCGTCGATTTCTTCTCGACCTTGCCGCTCAACGCGACCTTCCCACGGTCGACCTCGATGTGGATGCCAAGGGCGTCGGCACCCAGCTTGTCGAGCAGCAAGGCTCGGACCTTGACGTTGGTCACGGCGTCATCGAACGTGCCCGCGGAAGCGATTGCGGGGAGGCCGAGCGTTAGCAGAACCACCAACAACAAGAAGATCGACAGGTGAGGTCTCAAAGCATTTCTCTCGCTCATTCCCATTCTCCTCTCGATTCTGCCGTCACCACCGGGCGACGGCTTACCCATAGGGAGCGAAGCGAACAGCATGCCAACTGCCGAACAAGCGGTTCATCTACCCCTTTCCCGGCCCGCGGAACGGGGGGACGGAGGAACCGGAGGCGACCCGGTTTTCGTAACCCCGCCCTGTCTCTGCCGTGCTCCCCTCTCCGGCTTGACCGCGAATACGATGGTCTCGCCATTTCGGTCCCTGGCCGTCATGACCGGCTCGAGATCGGGCGGCGGATGAGAGGTATCGAGCAAGAAAGAGAGGAAGGGCCGGATCTTTGTGACCTCGAATTCGTCCACCACGATGTAGCTGGCCCCCTTTCGTCGCGCGTAGGCGATGTACTCGGGATAGGGGGCGCGCGGCGACGGAATCCAGGTCCTCCGTGCATAAGCAGCCACGGCTTCATCAAGCGATAGCACTTTCGCGTTCTCGGGCGAGTGCGCTCGTAGCCAAAGGCCCGCCTCCTTGTGGGCAAAGTCGAGCTCGGGGAGCTTCGTCCGAATCAGGTGAGCATGGCCAAAGCCCAGGAGCACCAGAGCGGCCGCCGTCACGGCGGTGGCCGCCTTCCCCTTGGCGACCGCGACTCCTCTTCGACCGAGGATCTTCCTTACCCAGTCTCCAACGCGATCAAAACCCAAGGCGACGCCTATCAGGAGAGCGGGAAAGGCGGGAGCGAAGAATCGCTGCTGAATATGAAACGCGAGGAAGGCAAGAACCGGGGCGATCGCGGCCAAGAGGAAGAGCACTCTCTTCCAGTACTCCCGCGACCGCGCTGGCCACCAGCCAACGAAGACGAACGGCACGAGGTAGATCGGAAAGGCCTGTTCCTTGAAGACACGCGCCGCGAGACTCTCTACGTTGAGAAGGGCCCGATGGGCCAGAGCCTTTGCTCCAGGGATCCCGACCCCGACACCGGGCTTGTCGAATCGCTGCGTCGAGAACCACTCCGGTTCACCACCGGGACGCGCAAGCGTGGCAACGATCCGGTCGTAATCCGCGGGATCGTGATGAAGAACCGCCGACCCGATCTTCCAGGTGATCCCGGGTTTCGTCGAGAGCACCCAGCGGCCGGTGTGCTTATGCAGGTAAACCAGATAGGGAGAGCTCAGAAAGACAAAGACGAGCGCCAGAAGAGCGCCCCCGGCCAGAGTCCGCGACAGGACGCGGCCACCACTCGCGAAGCGCCCTTCGAGCACCGCCAGAACCACGCAGGCGGCGGCTAGCGTCACACACCACCCCACTCCCTCGGGCCGTCCCAGATAGGCGAGCGCCAGCAGCCCACCCGCCAGGGCAAACGTCTTGAGTGAGCCATCGCGGGTGGCGCGCCATCCAGCCCAAAACGCCCCGTAGATCAACAAGACGAAGACCGGTTCCGTCATCGTTCCCCAGTAGAGGACAGCGGTGCTCAGGCCGGGAAAGAAGGCGACGAGCAGGGCGGCGACCCTTGCGACGTGGAGGTCGTACAGCTCCGCGGCAAACCGGTAGACGACATAGACGAGCGCGGTGCCGGCGAGGAGAAACCAGAAGTCGGTCGCCCACTCGCCGTTGCCCAGTAAGCGGTCGCTGGCGCCAAATAGAAAGGGAAAGAGCGGCGGGTAGTGAAGCTCGGGCAGACGGTCCAACCGAAACCCGCGCCCGTGCCATATGGCGCGCCCCAGGAGCACGTACGAGGGCTCGTCCCACCTCATTACTCTGGGGAGACAGACGAGAAAGAAGCGGCATCCGAACGACGCGGCAAGGACCGTCACCAGCCACGCGTCCCATCGCCGCCTGAGAGCCGCAACCCCTGTCGCCGCTGAAGCCATCGAGTGAAGATCCCCCTCTCGCGCCCTACAATACACTGGCTCGCGCGCGCCCCAGAGGCCTGACGCAAGGATCAAATCAGGGGACTACCCAGGGCGCTAGGCCACGTCGACCAAAGCATTGCGCTGCACCGACAGCAATCTCCGCCATGAAGATCACCCATAAGGTCCTTCACCGACTCTTCTCGATCGGAGTCGTCCTCAAAGGCATCGATGGTGCGCTCGAAGTAATCGGTGGAGCCCTGCTCCTGGCGGTCTCTCATCCGGCCCTCAATCGTTTGGTCATGGCGCTCACCCGGCAAGAGATCTCCGAAGACCCGCGCGACCTCGTGGCCAACGCCCTGCGCGCCACGGTTGCGCACTTATCGGTCGGCACCCAGACCTTTTCGAGCCTTTACCTCTTGGTCCATGGCGCCATCAAGATCGTCTTGGTCGTGGGCTTGTTGCGGCGCAAGCTCTGGGCGTATCCGACCGCCCTTAGCCTGCTCTCTCTCTTCGTGCTCTATCAGGGGTATCGCGTGACCTACAGCCACTCGCCCACTCTGCTAGTCCTCACTGCCATCGATCTCGTGATCCTCTACCTCGTTTGGCGGGAATACCGCTGGCTCGAGCGCTCTGGGACCTTCCACGCCGCCCCGCCCGCCGACGACTCCACCTCGAGCTGATGGATCAGGCCGCGGCTTGCGCCGTGCGTATCGCCTCGAGAACTCTTGCGGAGGTCATCGGTAGGCGCAGAACCCGTGCTCCCGTCGCGTCATAGACCGCATTGGCGATCACGCCGCCCATGGGCACGATCCCCGGTTCTCCTCCCCCCTGCGGCGCCAGCTCGCTGTTGGTCACGAGAACGGTATCGATTCGGGGCACCCAGGAAAATCTGGGCAGATGATAGGTGCCAAAGTTGCGATCGAGGATCTTTCCTCCGCGGAAGCGGAGCTCCTCCGCGAGCACGTAGCCCAAGCCCATCGTGACGCAGCCTTCCATCTGCATCTTGGCGCCATTGGGATTGACCACGATTCCCATCTCCTGAGCACAGGTCACGCGCTCGACACGGACGGCGCCGCTCTCCCTGTCGACTTCGACCTCGGCCATGAGCGCGACGTAGCTGCCGGCGTCGATTCCGCAGGCCACTCCCTGGCCGTGGCCATCGCGCCGCGGCCGGGTTCGGCTCTTCCACCCGAAGGCCTTTACTGCCGCGGTGAGCACCTTGCGCATACGAGGATCGTCGAGATTCCGCATGCGGAACTCGACAGGGTCGTACCCCAGCGCCTCCGCCATGACGTCGACCTGCGACTCCTTGGCGAAGACATTCATGTTGGCGCCAGGGGCACGCCAAGGCCCGACGTTGAATGGATGAAGGTGGGTCGCGGTGCGGCTCTCGTCGCCTCGTAGCCCTCCCGCATAGGTGGTGACCCGGGCATTCGGGACGGCATAGAAGACATCGGTGCCTCGGCCACCAGCGGCATAGACCCGATAGTCCCACAGCGTCATGTTGCCCTTCTCGTCGCTCGCTGAGGTGATCTTGACCACCGAAGCGGGATCGAAGGTGTCAAAAAAGAACTCCTCGTCGCGCAACCAGGCCACCTGGACCGGAGTCTTGGCGAGCTTCGCCAATCGGGCCGCCTCGATCGCCTGCTGGTGAGCGCTCTTGCCCCCGAATCCTCCACCCACGTAGGGGGTGATCACGCGAACTTTATCGGCGGGTAACCCGAGTGTTCGAGCAAGGTCGTCGTGCGTCGGGAAGGGGGTCTGCGCCGAGGACCAAACCGTGAGCTCGCCGTCCCGGAGCTCCGCCGTGGCGGCGTGCGGCTCGATCGGCGCGTGCGCCACGTAACCCTTGTAAAACGTGTTTTCGAAGATCTTCCCCGCGGTGCTCCGCGCCGCGCTCACGTCGCCGCGGCTTTCGCGCACCTCGGCCGTCGATGCGGTGCTCAAGAGATGATCGAAGATCGAATCCGGATCGAGCTTTTCCTGTGGTTCGCTCCATTCGCCCTTGACCAGGGCCATGGCGGTTTCCGCCACATCGGGCTCGGAGTGCAGAACCGCCACCAGTTCGCCGTCGCGCACGACCCTTACGCCCGGGATCTTCTCCGCCTCCGAGGTGTCCACCTTGGTGAGACGCGCTCCGTGCGCTGGGGGTCGCAGCAGGCGGGCATAGAGCATGCCGGGAAGGCGGATGTCGGCGGCGTAGATCGCGGCACCCTTGACCTTATCGGGCCCATCGAGACGGCGAGGAGACCGCCCCATGAGGTCGAAGTCGGCAACGGATTTGAGGACTGCGGCCTCTCCTACCAAGCGGGTGATCCTCCGCCCCTTGGCGAGCTCGCCGTAGGTAACCTTCCTTTCGGGATGACCGGCCACCGTGACCACGCCGTTGGCCACTCTCAGCTCGTCACGCTTGGCTCCCAGCTTCGCTGCCGCCAATCGCAACAATACGGCTCGCGCTTCCGCCGCCGCGGTGCGAAGAACAGGTCCGAACATGCGGGTGGTGAGGGAGCCGAACGTGCCCATGTCCCAGGGACAGCGGCCGGTGTCGCCCATCACCATGTCGATCGATGCCAGCGCCACCCCGAGCTCCTCCGCTGCCATCTGCGCCTGCGACGTCATCACTCCCTGACCCATCTCGATCTTGCCGGTGAAGACGGTGACGCGCCCGTCCGCGCGAATCAACAAGTAGGCATTAATGTCCTTGGGATAGGAGCGGCGCCCGCGCTGGGACAGCAGCTCCGCGGGACCGAGAGCCACCATCACCACGATGCCCTCTCCCATCAGCTTGAGGAAGGTTCGCCGATCGAACCCGGAGGGCTCGCTCATGGCAATCCTCCCGCCGTGCTCGCCGCGGATTGGGCTTCGATCGCGGCAACGATGCGTTGGTGCGCGCCACAACGACAGAGGTTGCCCTCCATCGTGTCGATGATCTCCTGCCGAGAGGGATGTGGCTTCTCGCGTAGCAGGGCATAAGCCTTCATGATCATTCCCGGAGTGCAGTAGCCGCACTGGAATCCGTCATGCTCGAAGAAGGCTTCCTGCAGCGGGTGCAGCTGCCCCCCTTTCGCCAGCCCTTCGATCGTCAGCAGGTGCTTGCCCTCGACCTCACTGACCGGCGTAAGGCAGGCGTGGACCGCGCGGTCTTCGAGAATCACCGTGCAAGCTCCGCAGAAACCGGCTCCGCATCCGTACTTGGCGCCGGTCAACGCCAGATCGGTGCGCAGGACCCAGAGGAGCTTGCGATCTTCGACCACATCGACGGAAGCCGCTCGCCCATTGAGATAAAAACGAATGGTTCTCTTCATCAGAGCCCCTTTTCCGTGGGAAGTTTCTTTGGACCATCCTGGCCTCGAGAGGCGGGAGCGTCAACGCCCGAACAGGTGGGCTGCCCCCACCCGTTCGGGCGATCCAGCTCGCGACGATTGACGCGCCGCCTGCGGCTTCCGGCCCCTTCAACCCCGTCAACGGGTTCGAGGCTAGCGCGGCTCGCTCGCCAGCTCGCCGGAGGGGGTGACGAGGGCCCTTTCACCCGCCTCTTCGTAGGCCGCGATGCGCTTCGTCGTGGTGACGAGGACATCAGGGTTGAGCGACATCGAGTCGATGCCGCAATCCACCAGAAACTCCGCAAACTCAGGATAGTCGGAGGGCGCCTGCCCGCAGATCCCGATCTTCCGGCCCGCCACACGCGCCTCGAAGATCACCTGCCGAATCATCGACTTGACCGCCTCATCCCTTTCATCGAAGAGCGGCGCAACGATCTCAGAGTCGCGATCCACACCGAGCACCAGCTGGGTGAGATCATTCGAACCGATCGAAAAGCCGTCGAAGATCTCCGCCAGCTTCGCCGCGAGGACCACGTTCGACGGAATCTCGCACATAACGTAGATCTCGAGCCCGTCTTCACCTCGACGCAAGCCTTCCTCGGCCATCGTCGCGATTACCTCGCGCCCCTCGGCAACCGTTCGACAGAACGGAACCATCAGCTTTAGATTCACCAAACCCATCTCGTTCCGTACTCGCCGCACGGCCGCGCACTCGAGTGCGAAGCCCTCGCGGTAGCGCGGATGGGAATAGCGGGACGCGCCGCGGAAGCCAAGCATCGGGTTCTCTTCGGGGGGCTCGAACTCGCGTCCACCGATCAATCGAGCGTACTCGTTGGTCTTGAAATCGGAGAGCCGCAGGATGACGTCTTTCGGATAGAAAGCGGCGGCGATCTTGCCCACTCCCTGGGCCAAGCGGTCGACGAAGTAGTCGCCCTTGTCCGAGTAGCCGGCGGTTTCCGCTTCGATCGCTGTCACCGCCTCGGGATCGGCGAGGTTCGGGTAGCGCAAGAGAGCCATGGGGTGAATGCGGATGGTGTTACTGACGATGAACTCCATGCGTGCCAGACCGACACCCTCATTGGGGAGAAAGGAGAGCTCGAACGCCCGGTCCGGGTCGGCCAGGTTCAGCATCATCCGCGTTCGGCTCCTCGGCACCGCGGCAAGCTCGAGCCATTCCACTCGAGTATCGAGAAGGCCGGGATAGACAGCACCGACCTCTCCCTCGGCACAGGAGACGGTCACTGGCGCGCCGTTGGCGATGCGCTGTCGCGCTCCACTCGCCCCCACCACCGCCGGAACGCCGAGCTCGCGGCCGACGATCGCGGCATGGCAGGTTCTGCCGCCCCGTTCCGTCACGATGGCGGCGGCGCGCTTCATGATCGGTACCCAGTCTGGGTCGGTCATCTCCGCGACCAGAACCTCTCCATCGCGAAATGAAGCCATCTGATCGGTGCTCTCGATCAGTCGCGCCTCTCCCTTACCGATGCGCGAGCCGATCGCCCGCCCCCGAACCAGAGGCTCGCCGTGCTTGCCCAAGTGATAGATCTCGACCGTCGACCGTTCGCGTCGTGACTGCACCGTTTCCGGCCGCGCCTGGAGCACAAACAGGGTTCCCGACTCGCCGTCTTTTGCCCACTCGATGTCCATCGGTTGCGCGCCTTCCGGACCCTCGCTGTAGTGGCGCTCGATGAGCAGTCCCCAACGAGCAAGCTTCAAGGCTTCGTCATCGGTGATCGAAAAGGTCCGACGCTCTTCGGGAGATGTCGGGATGTTCCGCGTTCCGCGACCCTCGCCCTCGGTGGCATAGACGAGCTTCATCTCCTTGCTCCCTAGCTTGCGCTGCAGAATCGGGCGAAATCCGGACCTCAGGGTCGGCTTGAAGATGCAGATCTCATCCGGCGTGATCGCTCCCTTGACGATGTTCTCGCCCAGGCCCCAGCCCGCGGTGATCAGCACCACGTCGCGGAAGCCGCTCTCGGGGTCAATCGTGAACATGACGCCGGAAGCGCCCAGATCGGCCCGCACCATCTTTTGCACTCCGATCGATAGAGCGATCTCCAGGTGGTCGAATCCCTTCTCCTCCCGGTAGACGATGGCGCGATCTGTAAAGAGAGAGGCGAAGCAGCGGCGGCAAGCGTCGAGCAACTCTTTGTCGCCACGCACGTTGAGAAAGGTCTCTTGTTGCCCGGCGAAGCTCGCGGTGGGCAAATCCTCGGCGGTAGCGCTCGAACGCACCGCCACCGAGCATCGCTCCGCTCCGTATCTGGCGCTCAGGGCTCGATAGGCGGCAAGAATCTCTTCCGCTAGGGCGGGCGGAAGCTCCATCGCCAAGAACTCCTCGCGGATGCGCTCGCCCCGCGCCCGCAGGTCATCGACATCCGAAGTGTCGAGGCCGTCCAGGGCCTGGCGGATCCTCCCCTCGAGTCCGCCCTGATCGAGGTAGAGCCGGTACGCTTGCGCCGTGGTGGCGAAGCCAAACGGAATCTCGACCCCCAAGGGCACGAGCGTTCGCACCATTTCTCCCAAGGAGGCGTTCTTGCCTCCCACCAGCGCTACGTCACCGATGGAGATCTCGTCGAAGAAGCGGATGTAGGGCGTCATCGGTCACCTCGCTTGGATCGTCTCCCGCGACCCTGTTGGACTCGACTCCCCGAGATTCGACCCTACGACATACCGCTTCTCACGGCACCGGCCATCGGGGTAGCGAAAGAGTACGCAGTGGGGCGGCCGTATCCCGTTGCGAGCGGGCCGCGGGAACAGCCGCTGCCTAGTCGAGATCGAGCTGGGCCACGACCGGGAGGTGATCGCTCGCAAGCCTGGCGATCTGCAGCCGGCAGGTGTGTGCCGCCCCGAGCCTGAGAGGCCCGCGATAGTAGAGCTTGTCGAGACCACCGCGCGGCGAGAAGGAGGGGTAGGTCTTGAGCGCGTTCGGCCCGCGCGCCGTGTCGCGGTCGGTGGCGCACTGGAACTCGAAGATCTCGGTGAAGATTACCCGCAGGCGGGAGCGCCAATCGTTGAAGTCCCCTCCGACCAGGCAGGCGCCCGCCAGATCGAGCTCGGTGAACTCCCGCGAGCGCAAAAGGAGCCCTACCTGCTGCTCACGCTCGCGCGCCGAGAGCCCAAGGTGGAGATTGAAAACCTCGAACGGCACCTTCCCGCCATCGCGTCGCTCGACCTCGAGGGTCGCGTGTTGGCAGCCACGTCGTTTATGACCCGGAATGGTGAGGTCGATGTTGCGCTCCCGCAAGATCGGGAAGCGGCTGAGAGTCGCGTTGCCATAGCGCCCTTTGCGCAGGCTCACGTTGTGACCGACGGCGTAGTACGGATAGCCGACCGCGGCGGCGATCTCACGGGCCAGGTCGAGCTCCCCGGAACGGGGCGCTCCCTCGTCGACCTCTTGCAGCAGGGCTACGTCGGCGTCGTAGTGAGAGAGGATCTGCACCGCCCGTTCGGGCCGAAACCGCCGATCGACGCCGATCGCGCGATGGATGTTGTAGGTGACGACCTTGAGTTTCATGCTGCTTTCACCCGGTCGGAGAAGGGACCCAGCGAGCGACAGCCTCCTGGAGTGATAAGGGGCCTAGAGAGCTTCAAATTCCTGAACGGCAATGGCGACCCGCCCTATCCCACCCTTTCGCGGGCGCCGCCCCGCCCATTCGGGTGTTCTCGACCCAGGGCCCCGCCACTAGCCTAATTCCAGCGTCACGTGCCCGTCCAGGGTGAGGAGGCTGATCCGAACGTCCTTCCTCCGTTCTTTCCACTTCAACTTCAGCCTCGTATTCGCCCAGGCGACGATCTTCGCCTTCTGTCCTGAAGTTCCTGGCGCTCTTCACCCGGACGGGCATAGGCGCTTCCTCTCGCCACTCCTGAGACTCTCCGGCGTCGTTTGCTGATTCGGCGATCGCCCATCTGTGATTCCCTGGCCGATCCCCGGCCGGCGACATAGACTAGGCGATCTCCACCGTGCTCAGCTTCGGCCCATTCCATCCGATCTCCGCTTCCTGTTTCGCCAGGCTGTCGCTGGCGGGCTCGCCGGATGGGGAGAATCGGGGATGAGCCCACCCGCCCTCCAGGCGGTCTCGATCGTCAAGAAGTTCCCCGGCGGCGCTAAAGCTTTGCGCGGCGTCGACCTTATGATCGCCCAAGGAGAGACGCTCGCCTTGATCGGCGAGAGTGGTTGCGGCAAGTCAACCCTTCTCCGCCTGTTCAATCGGATGCTCGAACCGAGCTCCGGCCATATCCTGGTCCACGGACGGCGAGCTGCCGAGCTCGAGCCCAACGAGCTACGTCGCGGCATCGGGTACGTGCAGCAAAATGGAGGCCTCATTCCGCACTGGAATGTCGAGCGAAACGTGGCTCTCGTCCCCGCTCTCCTCGGTTGGGACCCGGCACGCAGGTCAGGGCGCAGCCGCGAAATGCTGACCCTGGCGGGACTGGACCCGGATATCCACGCCCGCCGCTACCCTTGGCAGCTGTCGGGAGGAGAGAGGCAGCGGGTCGCGTTTGCTCGTGCCCTCGCCGCCGACCCTCCCATAGTGCTTCTCGACGAGCCCTTCGCCGCTCTCGATGCGCTCACCCGGCGCCGCCTTCAGGAAGAGTTTCTGTCGCTCAAGATGCGGCTGGCCAAGACGCTCCTCATCGTGACTCATGACCTGGACGAGGCCCTTCTCCTCGGGGATCGCGTGGCGGTCATGCGCAGAGGCCGAGTTCTCCAGGTGGACGCTCCCCGGGATCTCGTGGCACGGCCGGCCACGAGCTATGTACGCGAGCTCCTCGCCATGGCCTCCGAAAGGGGCAAGCGCGCCGGGCTCTCCCAGCAGGAGAGCGGCTGAATGCGAAGCTGCGACCTCCGAGGACGTGCGGCCTCCAGAGCAACGATCGCAGTTCTGGTTGCGGCCTGGGTCGCTTTCCTGATTCCCGCGCTCGGGCGGCCTGGCTGGTGCTCCGTTCCCGCCGGGACGATCGTGGTCGGCTCTAAGAATTTCCCCGAGAATCGTCTCCTCGCGGAGATCTTCGCCCAGCTGATCGAGACCCGAACCGATTTGCACGTCGAGCGCCGTCTCGGACTGGCCGGCACCAAGGTCGCCTTCGATGCCCTACGCGCGGGCGCGATCGACCTCTATCCGGAGTACACGGGCACCGGCCTGGTGAGCATTCTTGGCATGCGCCCGGAGAAGAGCGAGCGGGAAACACTGATGACCGTGCGGCGGGAGTTCCTCGCCCGCTGGAACCTTTGGTGGATTGCCCCCCTCGGCTTCGAGAACTCCTACGAGCTCGCGGTACCCGAGGCTCTCGCCCGCGCCGATCGCCTCGTCAGCCTGAGCGACCTGGCGCGGGTGGCGCCCCGCCTGCGCGCCGGCTTCGGCTATGAGTTCGTGCAGCGGCCGGACGGGTTGCCCGGCCTCGAGAAGGCGTACGGGATGCATTTCGCCTCGGTTAGAACCATGCAGCAAGCACTGAAGTACCAGGCGGTCACCGCGGGGAGAATCGACGTTCTCGATGTCTACACCACCGACGGGAGGCTCCTGACCCACCATCTCCGCGTCCTGCGCGATGACAAGGCGTTCTTCCCTCACTATGGCGCCGCCGCGCTCGTGCGCGGCGCCACTCTGCGCCGCTTCCCAGAGATCGGCCCCGTCCTCGCTCTGCTCTCAGGCTCGTTCGACGCGCGCACGATGCAGAAGCTCAACCTGCGGGTGCAAGAGGAAGAAGAGCCCGTTACCAAGGTAGCGCGGGCCGCGCTGGTGGAGCTCGGCCTCGTCTCTGCCCCGCGCGGCGCGATCGAGCCTGAGCGGGCGCCGCGGAGGCGCGGGCACGGCAACCTCTTCGCGTACATGTGGCATCAGCGCGGAGCCCTCGCCAAGAGGCTCCTTGAGCATCTCGAGCTCACCGGTACCGCTCTCGCCCTGGGGGTTCTGTTCGCGGTGCCGCTGGGCGTGATTCTCGAGCGCCAGAGGAGAATCGCCGAGACCGTGATTCGGGCTGTTGGCGTTACCCAGACCCTGCCCTCGATTGCGCTCCTCGCCTTCATGATCCCCTTTTTCGGGATTGGAGTGCTTCCCGCGATCATCGCCCTCTGGATCTATTCTCTCTTCCCCATCCTGCGCGGAACATACAGCGGGATTCGCGATGCCAGCCCGGATGCCGTCGATGCGGCGCTCGCCCTGGGAATGACCAAGGCGCAAGCGCTCTGGCGGATCCGGCTACCGCTCGCCGCTCCAGCGATCATGGCGGGCATTCGCACCGCCGCGGTCATCACCGTCGGGACCGCCACGCTCGCCGCCTTCATCGGCGCCGGCGGGCTGGGACAGCCCATCGTCACCGGGCTGCAGCTCGCTGACACGACCATCATCCTTTCTGGCGCGATTCCCGCCGCCGCTCTCGCCATCTGCGTCGATCTCAGTCTCGGAGCGGTCGAGGGATGGTTGCGCCCCCCGGGTGCCAAAGCCTCCTGAGCCGGGGCGACCCCGCCGAGCGCAGCGAACGCCAGTGAATCCTCCCCGTCACCCCCTCGCCTACTCCGCCGCGGCTTCCTTCGGGTTCGCGGCGATGGCGTTCAGCGCCAAGCTGGCGTCCAATCGCCTCCCGGGCTCGGAGGTCGCCTTCTTTCGCTTCGTCATCATGCTCTTGCCGCTTCTCGTCTTTCCAGGACTCAGAGTCCGGGCGCGCGTAATGTACCGCCGCGACCTGCTCTTCTATCGCGGCATTTTTGGGGGGCTCGCGGTGTTGCTCTACTTCGTAGCCATCGCCCATATCCCGGTCGGTCTGGCGACGCTGCTGAACTACACTTCACCCATCTGGAGCGTCATCTTCGCCTCCTGGTTTCTTGGCGAACGGGCAAACCCTCGCCTGTTCCTCCCCTTGACGGCGGCCCTTATCGGCATGGCGCTCGCGGCCGGCGCCGGCGGCTCGCCCGGCCACCTTTTTCACCTCTCGATGTGGGAGCTCGCCGCCATCGGCTCATCGATTCTCGCCGGTGCGGCGCTCGCCGCCCTGCGCGGCGCGCGGCGCACGGAGAGCTCGTGGACCATTTACGCGAGCTTCACTCTCTTTGGCCTTCTTGCCACCGGCCCCTTCGCGGCGGCCTCCTTCAGAGTACCCAGCGCTCTCGATGCGCTCCTGCTTCTCTTCGTCGGCGGAGGCGCGGTTGCCGGCCAACTCCTCATGACCTTCGCCTACCGCTGGGTGACCAACCTGCAAGGAGGAATCATGATGCAGCTCACGGTTGCCTTGACGATGGGCCTTGGCGCCCTCTTCCTCGGTGAGCGGCTCACCTCGCTACAGCTTCTGGGCGCGGTGCTCACCCTGGGAGGCGTCATCGGCACCTTCTTCGTCAGGCCGTCGCGGAAGGCCGCAACCTAGATCCGAGAAACGATATCGGCTGAGGTCGACGGGCAGCGGCCGGTGGCGGGCCTTGCCACACGGTGGTATCCGACGGTCCTCGCTAAGCCTGCGGGACCTGAGAGCGACCACCGCCAGCCGAGATCGGACGTCGCTCCGACTTTGCCTACATTCACTCCTTGTGCTAGCGTCCCTCCATCAATCGCAGCAAGCATTCAACCGGGCCGTCAACCGGGCCGTTTGCGGCACGGCGCAGGCCCAATCCAAGGGAGGGA
>JBJKRB010000146.1:0-7593 GCA_046704885.1 Thermoanaerobaculia bacterium
ACCGACGCGCTCGGCGCGGTCACCAGCATGAGCTACGACGCCAACGGCCAGCGCAAGTCGTTGACCGATCCCTCGGGTAACGCGACCACGTTCGGCTACGGCGCCAATGGCGAGCTGGCGAGCCAGACCGCGAGCGAGGGGGCGGCTTGGAATGTCGGTCGCGACCCGATCGGCGAGGTTACTCAGATGAAGCTGGGGTCGGTCTCCAAGCCGCTCACCTACGACCCGGTGCGCGAGATCACTCAGGCCGGCGACGGAACCGGACGCGACGTCGAGTTCTCTTACAACGCCAAGCACGGGCTGACGGGGATCAAGGGCCCGAGCGGCGTTACCCAGCTTGCCATGACCTACAACGCCGTCGACAAACCCAGCACGATCAAGGACGCGCTCGGCAATAGGACTTCCTTCAGCTACGACGCCGCGAACCGTAAGACCGGGACGACCCTGCCGGACGGGTCGCAGATCAAATACACCTACGACGCCGCGGGTCATCTCCTGTCGATCAAGGACGCTCTGGGCCGGACGACGAGCTATGGGTACGACGCCGCGGGCGAGGTCACGACCGTCACCGACGCGTCTGGTGGAGTCCGGCACCTCACGTATGACGCCGGGGGCAACATCTCGTCTGAAACGGACGCGCTCGGTCTAAAGACGCAGTTTGTCTACGATGCGCTCGACCGGCTGACGGAGACGAAGTACGCGGATGGGACCAGCGAGAACCGCTCCTACGACGCGGCGGGGCATCTGATCGAGGTGGTCGATCCGGACGGCAGCGCGACCCACTACAGCTACGACGCGAGCGGCAGGCTAGTGAGCGTCACCGACGCGCTGGGAGGGGTGACCACCTACGGCTACTCGCCGACCGGGCTACTCTTGACCCAAACAGACGCTAACGGCAACACGACGCGCTTCGAGTACGACGGTCATGGACGCCGTACCGCGGTGATCTATCCACTGGGAGACCGCAGGACGGCGACCTACGATGCCGACGGGCGCCTCCTCACCTCGAACGACGGCGCGGGAGCCGTACGCTACGACTACGACAGTCGCGGCTGGCTCGGCCAGATCACCTATCCTGACGGGTCGAGCGAGAAGCTCACCTACACGACGGACGGTCTCGTCGCCTCGACCCAGGATGCCAGGGGGACGACCACTTTCGACTACGATCCGGTAACCCGCCGGCTCCTCAAAGTGACGGAGCCCGATGGGCGCTACGTCCGTTACCAGTATGACGCGGTGGGTAATCGCGTGCTGATGGCGTACGCGACGGGGGCCGGTGCGCCGGAATCCACTACGACTTACACCTATGACGATCTCGACCGCCTGGTGAAGGTGGTCGACCCGGCTGGCGGAGTGACGCAGCAGAGCTACGACGCGGACGGAAACTTGACTTCGATCGAGAGGCCCAACGGGGTCAGGAGCCATATCACGTACGACGCGCGGAACCGGGTCATCTCGATCGAGGACAAGGGCTCGGCCGGTGCCGTCATCGCCAGCGAGTCGTACACCCTCGACGCTGATGGCAACCGGATCGAAGTGAACCGGGGTGACGGATCGAGCATCCAGTATTCCTATGATGCCTTGAACCGCGTGCTCTCCGAGAAGCACTCGGACGGCAGCGGCTCGACCATTTATCAGGCAAGCTACTCCTACGATCCGGTTGGCAATCTTCTCGAGCTTCAGGACTCAAACGGAGCCTCCACCTACACCTATAACGCCGACGACCAGCTGATCTCGGGAGGTGGGGTGAGCTTCCAGTATGACGCGGCGGGCCGGCTGACGCACGAGGCCCGGGCCGTGGCTCCCACCGGGAACGAGAGCTTTGCCTGGGACGCTCGAGACCGGCTCGACGAGTTCCAAGGAACGAGCGGCGCTGCGACCGACTACCTCTACGATCCGGCGGGACTGCGCCAGCAGAAGGCCGACGCCTCCGGCACCGACAAGTTTCTCCTCGATCGCTCGAGCCTGACCGGTTTCCCCCAGACTCTCCTCGAGACGAGAGGAGGCACTCCCGAGCGGAGCTGGGTCTACGGCAATCGGCTGCTCGAAACGACGGCCGGAGGCACCTCGCGTCAGGTGCACCTCGATGCCCTGGGGTCGGTCCGCGCGCTGAGCGGCGCTGCGGGATCATTCACCGATACCGCCGCCTACAGCGCCTTCGGCGAGACCGTCACCCACACTGGCTCGTTCGATCTCACTCACGCCTTCGCCGGCGAGCAGCGCGATTCCGAGTCCGGGCTCTACTACCTCCGGGCCCGCTACTACGACCCGAGCGTCGGCCGCTTCCTGTCTCGCGATCCCAAGAACGGCGACCGGATGAAGCCGCTCTCTCTCAACCCCTACCTCTACACCGAGGACAACCCGGTAAACCACACCGACCCCAGCGGCGAGCAGGAGCTGGCCGAGGAGGAGGTCACTACCTACATCCAGATGATCAACGAAAAGGCCGAGCGGATCAAGAAAGTCATCACGGGGCTGGAAAAGTCGGAAGAAGTCGTTGGTGACGTGACCAAGGACATCGGTGAGGCGCTGGCCATAGAGGCTGAGGCGGAGTCGTTCAGCAATCCCGAGAGGGTCGAGAGATGGTTCGGTGTACCTTTTAGCGGCACAGTTGGAAAGCTGGCGAAAGGTTTCCAGGGCTTCAATATCCCGACAGACGAAGAAGGAGGGGCCGCCGAGATCAATGTCGCCGCCCAGGACCTCGCCAAGGATTTTGGTTTCTTCAATAAGGAAACCACGGCGGCAGCAAGATGGCTTCTTGGTTGGACAGCGGGAGAGATGGTCGGAAGATATGCACAGTACGTGGTGGCCTTCGACCCGCAAACGAAGGAGCTGATGCCGGGAACCGCATGCAAGAGATGGGCAGAGGCAGATAAAGACCCCTTTGCGGTCGTCAACACTGATGACTCGGAGCTCAGCGGGCACCCCGTCATCGAGCTCTGCCT
This sequence comes from Thermoanaerobaculia bacterium, assembly GCA_046704885.1. Classification (GTDB taxonomy): domain Bacteria; phylum Acidobacteriota; class Thermoanaerobaculia; order Multivoradales; family JBJKRB01; genus JBJKRB01. The sequence continues at coordinate 2,946 of JBJKRB010000146.1, forward strand.
GCCATTTTTCGAGCGACCACCGCTGCCCGCGGGGGGGATCGACGGGCCACCCTCGATGGCGGGTATTCAAGTGCATGAATGGACCCACGTGAGCTTCCATTCTGAGGATTTTGGTTATGGGTGCGGCGACATTCCGCTACCAGGCTTCAAGTACACAGCGCCCCAGTTGAACAACTTCCCAATTCTGGGTCTGCTCAACGCCGACAACTACCGCTGCTGGGTCCGCGACGCGGCACTCGGATTCGGCAGCGACAAGCTCAAGCGGGACGTTGGTATCCCCTAGGTAAGAGGCCCCATCGGCTCACGGGCTCGAGAGCTTGGACCACGACGCGTATCGCGCGGGTCCGCCCGTTGCCTCCTGATTCCCCGGTCGCGGAGATGTTGGTTGCGGTCCAGCTTGTACGTGGCGATGGGGGGACGTGTATCATCGCGGGGCTTGAGGGCCGGTTTCCGGAAAGAGCGACGGTGCGATGAGGACCTACGAGCTACTGCGCGAGACGGTCGTTCCGCGGAGCCGCGCGGAGGTCTTCGCATTCTTCGCCGATGCCGCCAACCTCGAGCTCTTGACTCCCCCCTGGCTGCGGTTCACGATCGTTTCTCCGCTACCCATCGACATGCACGTCGGGACGCTGATCGACTATGCGCTCAAAGTCAGGGGCCTCCCGATGCGATGGAGGAGCGAGATCAGCGAATGGGACCCTCCGTCCCATTTCGTCGACGATCAGGTGCGAGGGCCCTATCGGCGTTGGCGCCACGAGCACCGATTCCTCGGGAGCCCCGACGGAACGACCAAGGTCATCGACCACGTCCGGTATGCGGTCCCCGGCGGTCCACTGCTCGAACGGCTGGTCCACCGTCTGCTCGTCGGACCCGACGTCGAGCGGATCTTCTCGTATCGTCAGCGCCGGCTGGAGGAGCTCTTCGCGGTGGAGGCCACCGAGGTTTGAGGAGGCGTCGCGTTGGCGAGCGCTAGATAGCGCGCCGCTTCGGCCTTCTTTCCTTCCTTCTCGTAGAGCTCGGCCAGCCAGCGGGCGGCGGCGCGGGTGCGTTCGTGCTTGGGGCCGCGCTTGGCGAGGAGGGTCTTGTAGCTCTCCTGGAGCTCTCTCTCCGCGTCCTTGAAGCGTCCCTCTTCGAGCAGGGCGTGGCCGAGGTTGGCGCGGGCACTGGCGATCAGCCAGTGGCCCTTGGGGAGCTGCTCCTCGCGCGCTTCGAGCGAGGCGCGCAAATAGGGGACAGCCTCGCGCGCGCGGCCGAGATCGATCAGGACGGAGCCCAGGATCGACTCGCTATAGGAGATCATCGGGTGACCCGGGGGCAGGGCTTTCTTGGCGTGCTCGTAGGCTTTGCGCACCCAGGGCTCCGCTTCCTTGGGACGATGGTCGAGCCAGAGCATGTTGGCGTAGGTCGTCATCGTCTGGATGGTGTTGGGGTGATCCGGCCCAAGGACCTTCTCCTCGAGGGCGATGCTCTTCAAATAGAGGGGCTCCGCCTGCTTGTACTTCCCCTGCATGTCGAGGACCGCGGCTAGGTTCGCCTGCAGCGTCGCGTACTCGGGGCTCTCCTTGCCGAAGGCCAGGGCGGCGAGCGGCAAAGCACGGCGTTGCATGCGCTCGGCGTCGGCGAAATCGGTGCGGTTGCCATAGAGAAGCGCGAAGTTGTTGAGGAGATCGGAGAAGGCGCGTTCGTGACCGGGCCCGAGCGCCTGGAAGCGGGCGACGGCGGTCTTGAACATCGCTTCCGCTTCCTGGTCGTGCCCTGCCCGGCGGTATACGTTTGCGAGGATCGCGAGCGCGTTGGCCACGTCCGCCGATTTTGGGTCGGGGTAGAGCCCGAGGGCGCGCTTCAGATCGGCCTCGGCGGGCTTGAACTTCCCGGCGTAGCCGAGGATGAGCCCACGATCGCGCAGGGCGTCGGCAAGCTCGACGGAACCGTCACCGGGCTGGTCGAGATCGTGAACGGCGATGTCGAGCTGGCGTTCCGCCTGGTCGACCAATCCCAGGTTTTCGTAGGTGAGGCCGAGAGTGTCGTGGAGCGGGCCGGCTACGAGCGGTTCGGTCGCCAGGTCGCGGTCGAGATGGGTCGCCGCCTGATCGAGCACCTGGGCGACGGTGACGTTCCTTCCTTTGCCACGCGAGGGGTCCGGGGCGGTGAGCATGGTGGTCAGGAACTGATTCATGCGCTGGGCGGTGGCCGCCTCGGTCCTGGCACGGTCGCGCTCCCGCGCCACCAGTCGTGCCTGCCAGAGCGTGGCGGTAAGGCCCGCGATGAGCGCGAGGATGAGGGCCGCTCCGGCGGCGACGGCGACCGCGTGGCGGCGAATGAACTTCGAAGCCCGGTACGAGATGCTGTCGCCGCGCGCCTTGACCGGGCGGCCGGAGAGAAAGCGCCGCAGGTCCTCCGCGAGCTCGCCGACCGTCGCGTAGCGGCGCTCGGGCTCTTTGCGTAGGGCGTTCAAGACGATGTGGTCGAGGTCGCCGGAGAGGCGCCGGCGCCAGCGATACTCGGGAGATTCGGTCGGTGCCGCCACGCTCGGGCGCAGAGGCTGCGAGTGCGTCACCGCGTCGACCGCCGCGGACAGGGGCTCGGCGGGAACGCGGTAGGCGGCTTCACCGGTAACCAGACGGTAGAGGAGAAGACCGAGGCCGTAGACGTCGGTCGCGGTGGTGATCGTTCCGCCCGTAACCTGCTCGGGGCTGGCCCAGGAGAGGGTCATGGCTCCGACTCCGTGGCGCGTCAGGATCGCCGTCTCCTCGCTCAACGCCCCGGGGAGAAGCTTGGCGATGCCGAAATCGAGGAGCTTGGGGTGGCCGTCCTTTCCCACCAGGACGTTCGACGGCTTGAGGTCGCGATGGACGACAAGCTGGCGGTGTGCGGCCGCGACCGCGTCCGCGACCTCGATGATCAGGGTGAGGCGCTCCTCGAGCGAGAGATCGTGGTCCTGGCAGTAGCGATCGAGCGGCTCGCCCTCGACGTATTCCATGACCAAGTAGGGGATGCCCTCGTCGGTGGTGCCGCCGTCGATCAGACGCGCGATGTTGGGGTGCTCGAGATTTGCCAGAACCTGGCGCTCGGTGCGGAAGCGGGTGCGCAAATCTTCTCCCGCCGCCGGCGGCAGGAGCTTTACAGCAACGTCCTTGTGGAACGTGCCGTCGTCACGACGGGCAAGAAAGACACGCCCCATACCTCCCGCCCCCAGGAGACGCACGATCTCATAGGCTCCGACCCGTTTCGGCCACTCGGTCGGAAGGTCGGGCGTGGTGAATGAGGCTTCACGCTCGCGCTCGACCACCTCCTCGAACTTGCCTTCCGCCTGCTCATGGGCGGCAAGGAGCGAACGGAGCTCGCGCGCCATCTCGGGGTCCTCGCCCTCGATCTCCCCAAGACGCCGATTACGCTCCTCTTCGCCGGCCGCGATCAGCGCGGCGAGCTTCGCCTTCGCCTCCTGCCAGCGTCCGGAGTCAGGCACTCGGTATCTCCTTGCCTCCCACCATCTCGCGATAGAGCCAGGCCCGCCCGGTGGCCGTCTCGCGCTTCACCGTGGGCTCCGAGAGTCCCACGGCCTCGGCGGTCTCGGCCACGGAGAGGCCCGAGAGGAATCGGAGCTCGAGGATGCGCGCCTGTCGAGCATCGAGCGCTTCCAGACGGTCGAGAGCCTCGTCCAGGGCAATGAGATCGAACGGTGGCGAGGCGGCGAGGGCGCCCTCGGTGAGCGTCACTTGCACGGCTCCAGCACCGCGCTTGGCGGCCTTGTGGGCGCGGGCGTGATCGACCAGGATGCGGCGCATGGTGCGGGAGGCTAGGGCGAGCAGGCGGCGCCGGTCGCCAGTGTCGAGATCGGCGATGCGATGGAGTCGGAGATAGGCCTCGTGAACCAGAGCGGTCGGTTGCAGGGTGTGGTCGTCGCGCTCGTTCTGCATCGCCCATGCCGCGAGGCGGCGCATCTCGCCGTAGAGCTCCGGCAAGAGGGCATCGAGAGATCTTGACGACTCGCTCATCGCGCTTCCGCACTGATCGTGACAGCTTTGATGCTACCACTGCGGCGCGGGGGCGAAGCGATTCGGCGCTGCGAGGTCAGTGAATTTTGAAGCCCTGGCCCAGGACTTGGAGGGCGGGCTTTCCTTGCGGGGTGAAACCAACGGCCAGACGCTGCGGATGGCGCGGCGGAGTCGGGTACCACTTCCAGAAATAGGCGCCGCCGAACCAGGGCTGCGACCAGACGACGTCGAAGAACGCCTGATAGCAGCGCGCCTGCAGCGCATCGTCGATGCGCTCGTGGCTCAGGTCCGAGCGGGAGGGCCAGCGCCAGGGATCAATCGCGGCGTCGGCGGTCGACCGGTAGCCGATCTCGGTGAAGAGAATCGGCTTTCCGTAGCGCTGGGCCAGCGCCGCGAGCTCCGGAAGGCGCTTGCGCCAGGCGCTCTCGAGCTCGGCTAGCGTTGGATCGGAGTGGTCGCTCAACGGAAAGTACGCTTGGATGCCGATCGCGTCCAGGGCGTTCCAGAAGGGGACCGCATCGGCTTCGTCGTACCAGTTGGCGGCATAGGTGAGTCGGCCGTGGTAGACGGCGCGAACGAGCTCGATCAGGCGCCGCCAGTCCTTCTCGTGTCCGGGAAGGGTGCCGGCGAGCTCGGTGCCGATTACCAGGGTG
>JBJKRB010000147.1:0-2673 GCA_046704885.1 Thermoanaerobaculia bacterium
GCCGCCCCGGAGGGGCGGAGGAAGGTAGCCGGTGGCAAGCGAAGCGCAGCCACCGGTTGGCGCAGACACAAATAACCAGCACCCCGGAGGGGTGCGGGATACGCCGGGCACAGCACTCGAACCCCAACCATCATCCTTTTCCACCATCCCGACAGAGGGCCAGGCATAGTGCCGCAAACTGGGCAGGCCACTGACGATTGAAGCACTGACGTCGCTTTAGCCCGCCCCGGAGGGGCGGAGGAAATTAGCCGGTGGCAAGCGAAGCGCAGCCACCGGTTAGCGCAAGCACAAATACATGGCACCCCGGAGGGGTGCGGGATACGCCGGGCACAGCACTCGAACCCCAACCATCATCCTTTTCCACCATCCCGACAGAGGGCCAGGCATAGTGCCGCAAACTGGGCAGGCCACTGACGATTCAAGCATTGACGTCGCTTTACCCCCCGGAGGGGCGGGGAAGGTAGCCGGTGGCAAGCGAAGCGCAGCCACCGGTTAGCGCCAGCACAAATACATGGCACCCCAGAGGGGTGCGGGAACATCCCTGACTTCGCTCAAGCGGCGAGTTTGAGCTCCCTCCCTTACTTGCCGCCGTTGAGATTGCGCGAGAGCTTCTCGACGGCCTGAGCGCGGGCGATCGCGCCGGCGATCACTTTGGCGTAGTAGCGGCTCATCCGACCCTTGACCGATGGCGCGATCAACGCCGGGTCGGGCGCGGCACTGTCCGCCAAACCGCGGTAGACGGTGAGCCCTCCCGCGTCGATCAGCGGCTGAACCCATGCCAGGGGCTCGCTTCCCACGTCGGTCACGGCGGCATCGAGAATCTTCCCCGCGCGATCAAACGCGACACCGACACCGACCGGGCCATGCTCGGAGGGCATCCACAAGAAGATCACGGTCCCCACCAGCGCTCCGGCCTTGGTCCGTCCGGTGTAGATCTTCGTGTCCTCGGATGACGGGACCCAGCCCGCCTCCTTCTCGAGGACCTCGCGGTCGGCCGCGTCGAGCTTCAAATGGCGCTCGAAGAACTGGCTGGCGCCGGTGAGCGCTCGGCCGACGAACTCCCCCCTCTTCAACAACTGGACGTTCGGCGTCACGTGGGCCGCGACCGGCGCGGCCAGAAACGCCAGCGAGAATGCACTGAAAGAGGCTACGGCGAGAATCCTGAAGCGAAACATCGAACATCACTCCTTCACGGGCTTTCGCCCGCACTGATAGAGAGTCACAACGAGAACAACGGTGTAGACCAGGCCCATGCCGAATCCACCGACGAGCGCGAGGGCGCCGAAAGTGACGCCAGCATTGGGAAAGAGGTGTGCTCCCCAGAGGCCGGTGAAATCGAGGAGCGGCGCCGCGAAGGCGAAGGTCACCAGCGCGAGCCGCGCCCGCGAGGAGAGGCGCAGCCCGAAGATGACGAGCGAGAGGAGGGCCGCGATCATGGCGTACACGGGAATGTGGACGTGCGAATCCTCGACCAGGAGCTTCTGCTCGATGTGATGACGAGGCTGGTCGAGGGCGGAAAGCGAGATCGGTTGCTCACTGGCGCTCGAGGTACCGGCCGCGGAGGTATCGGATCCCCCGGGTCCACCCGGAGCGACCGTCGCCGCGATGCCCGCGGGGGTGAACGAGGCGAAATTCTTCACCTGCCAGGCACCGAAGATGTTGGCGGGCCCCAAAAGGAGCAAGAAGAACACGGCGGCGGCTCTGACCTCGAGCGGACTGGTGGGTAGCTTTCCCATGATGGTTTCCATTTCTCCTCGCTTCCTAGAAGACGTAAACGACTTGGAATGCCGAGCTCCAGCGCTCGGATCCGACCTTGTCGCGGCTTTGCGCGAAGACCGGGACCGTCGAGTGGTCCCAGCGCAGATCGAGCCGCACCGCGAGCTCCGGCAGGCGCAGCGTGGTGTGCTCCAGGTTGTGGAAGATGCCGTAGAACCCGCCCCCCACCAGATATTGGGGGGAGAGGGTGAGCGAGGTCAGCCGCTGGGCGATTCCGGTGCGCACGCCCTGCGGATCATCGAAGACCTCGCCGCGTGCGGTCAGCGCCCACTGACCCGGTTGCTCGCCGATCACCGGAAAGCGATGATGGACGAAGAGCATGACCCCTTGCCAGCGCGCGCTCGCCGGCAGAGCTGCACCAGCGGCCTGCCTCCCGGAGACCGCTTCCCCGCCCACGACCCACGAGGGGAGCGGTTGCAGGGTGAGCGTGGCGACGGCCGTCGTCCTGGCGCTTCCTCCTTCGCGGCCGCGGATCACGCCCAAACCGTAGTGCTGAGCGAGGCTCGGGCTCCAGATTCCGTAAAGCGCCCCGGTCTTCTGCTGATTCGTGTCGTAGCCGCCGTCTTCCCCGTTGGCGATGATGGCATAGCCTTCGAAGCTCGGCGCGAACGCCTCGTGCAGCATGACCCCGGTGAACTTCACCGGTCGCCCGAAGTCGAAGACGAACGACGAGGTCGCCTGGTAATTGAGCGGCGCGTCGTCGCGTTCGACCGCGAGCGGCGAGTCGAACTTGCCGAAGGTGATGTCGAAGCCGTGCTCGGGGCTCACCACCCAATTGATCTGCAGGGTGTCGATATCGGTGGCGATATCGGCAGGCGGTGGCTGACTCGAGGGGCTCTGGCCCGGAGCGACAAATTGCGGTCCTTGGTCGCGCGCCGCCGTCAGCTGGCCGTAGAG
>JBJKRB010000148.1:0-8776 GCA_046704885.1 Thermoanaerobaculia bacterium
GAGCACCCGGCCTCCACCGTCGACCAGAGCGCAGCCGGTGTCGTCGCACGAGGTTTCAATGCCAAGAATGAGGGGAGCTTCGCTGGATTCGGCGCCGTTCACGCAATAGATGATAGCCGCTAGCGCCCCCGCCCAGGCGCTCGCCCCACGATTTCGAGCGCCCGGCGGAAGTGTCCACGCAAGCGCCAGACGGCCAGAGTGAGAGCCGCCGCTTGCAGAGCGACCCAGGCCTGGTAGCCGGGAGCGAAAAAGCGCCCGAGATAGAAACGGACGGCGGCGCCCTGGCCTCGCGCCCAGACTGTGGCGAGCTCCGCGGCGATGAGGGGGCGCGCCGCGAGAGTCAAGCTCGTCCCCAAGGCGGCGACGGCCAAGCCGACGCTCGCCAGCCAGGCCCAACGCCAGCGCCGGAGGACGCCGTGGGCCGCGAGCCCGGCCAGCACCGCGAGCGCCGTCCCCGATCCCAGCCCCACCCAGTGAACCGTCGCGCCCGCGGCCACGGCAACGGCAACGGTCAGAGCCAGGCCCAGCGCTGCGAGCCCGGCCAGCGCCGCGGCGAGAACCAGGATGGGCGCGGGCTGGCGATCCGTCCAACGGCTCTTGGCATCGCCGCGGCGAAACGCAGCCGCGACGGCGGGGCGGCGATAGAAGAGCGCGAAGCCCAACGGCAAGAGGACGAAGAGCAGGGTCTGGGTCGCGAGGAGCACCGCCAGGGTAAGCAGCGGATGAACGACGGCGGAGGCGCCCTCGAGACGGACAAGCAAGCGAGGCGCAGCGGCGATCTCCAAGGCGACAGCGTTGGCGCCGGCGAAGAGCGCCACCCAGGCAAAGGCGAGCGACAGGCTTGCGGCCCAGCGGCGTAGGAAGAGCGCTCCCGCGGCGAGCGCCGCGACCGAAACGGCGCCGGGGGCTTCGAGCACGAGCAACGCGGCGCGCGCCCCACGCTCCCCTTCGCCCAAGACCAGCGCCGCCGCGTTCATCGCGGCGAAGAGCGCGAGAAGGACGGCGAACAGGCCCTGGAGGCTGGCGACGAGAACCAGGCCGAGCGAGCGCTCGCCACCGTCTCCGCTTCGCCCCTTCTCGCGACGGCGGGCGCCGCGACCGGGAAACGCTCTTACCGTGCCGCTCATTCCTCTTCCTCCCCATCATCCTAACGAAGCGGCTAATCTCGTCCTGCGCAATTCAGCCAGAGCCGTTAGAATCATGCGGTCGCAGCCGCCCGTCCCCGTGCCAGGAGCGGGGCCGTGGATCCTCCGACCGGCAAACTGAGGAGCACTCGATGAAAGGCGATCCCAAGAATCTGGGTTTTTCCACTCGTGCCATTCACGGCGGCCAGCCGCCCGATCCCCTGACCGGCGCCGTCGCCGTCCCCATCTATCAGACCTCCACCTACGTGCAGGACGAGCTCGGCCGTCACAAGGGCTACGAATACGCACGGGTGCAAAACCCGACCCGCAGCGCTCTCGAGGAGAATCTCGCCGGGCTCGAGGGAGGCCTCGCGGGTCACGCTTTCGCCTCCGGCATGTCGGCGATCGCCGCCTTGATGACCCGGGTCCGAAGCGGTGAGCACGCGGTGGTGTCGGCGAACGTCTACGGCGGCACCTATCGTTTCTTCAGCAAGATCCTCGAGCCCTACGGCGCTCGATTCACCTGGGTCGATCCCACCGACCCCGCCAACATCGCGGCCGCGATCGAGGATAAGACGACTATCGTTTACGTCGAGACCCCGACCAATCCGATGATGGAGGTGACGGACATCGCCGCCGCCGCCAAGGTCGCGCACGACGCCGGCGCTCTGCTGGCGGTCGACAACACCTTCATGTCGCCCTACTTCCAGCGTCCCATCGAGCACGGCGCCGACGTCGTCATCCACTCAACCACCAAGTTCCTGAACGGCCACAGCGACTCGATCGGCGGCGCCCTGGTGTCGACCAGCGAGGAGCTCGCCGAGTGGTTCGCCTTCGTCCAGAAATCGGTGGGCGCGATCCTCTCGCCCTTCGACTCCTTCCTCGTTCTGCGAGGGATCAAGACCCTGCCGGTGCGCATGGTGCGACACGAGACCAACGCGCGGCGGATCGCCGAGTTTCTCGATCAACACGCCAAGGTCGAGCGCGTCCTCTACCCCGGCTTGAGCCACCACCCGGGACACGAGGTGCAGAAACGACAGGCCTCGGGCTTCGGCGCCCTGATCTCGTTCGACCTCGGCAGCTACGCGGCCGCAAAGTCGTTCCTCGACCGGGTCGAGGTCTTGAGCCTCGCCGAGAGCCTCGGCGGAGTCGAGACCTTGACCTGCCACCCGGCGTCGATGACCCACGCCTCCGTGCCTCCGGAAGAGCGCGCCAAGCTCGGGATCGGTGAAGGTCTGGTACGGGTCTCGGTCGGAATCGAGGACATCGACGACTTGATCGCCGATTTCGAGCAAGCGCTCGCCGCCGTCTAGAGGAGAAGCGAACGAGAATCGCGGAACGTCTCGCCTTACGAATCCGTCATCTGCTCGTCACGGGGGAAAGAGACGGAGCGAGCTAGGCTTTCCCGCATGCCGCGGCGTCCTTCACACCTCAGAGCCCTCGCGAAGCGCGCCCTCGGTCTCGCGATCCCCACCATCCTTGCCGGCTGCATCGCATACCAGCCCGCGAGCCTGCCGAAGAAACCGGACCTCGCGGCTTCGGTCGCGGGGCTCACCCTCGCCTCCCCACGCTACATCCCGCTTCCCGGCCTCGAGCCGCATCGGATCGACCCCAGGGTCGGCCTCGATCCGACGGCCGCCGCCATCCTCGCGGTGCTCAATGACCCCGCCCTCGAGGCGCAGCAAGCCCAGCGTCAGATCGCCGCGGCCCAGCTCTTTGCCGCCGGTCTCCTCCCCGATCCACTCATCAACCTGAGCCACCTGCGCCCCGCGGCGGGTGGGGGCTCGGCCAACAATGGTTCCGCGCTCTCGCTCCAGGCGCTCGTGACCAGCCTCCTCGGCCGCCGGGACCGCATCCGCTCGGCCCAGGAGCATCTCAACCAGATCGAGCTCGATCTCCTCTGGCGCGGCTGGCAGGTGGCGCAACGGGCTCGCTGGCTAGCTACCGCGGTCGTGGCGGAGCGCCAGAGTCTAACCGCCACGGATGCGGCCTGGACGGCCTTGGGTCATCCGGACAAGAGAGCGTGGGACCTCTCCCTCGGTGGCAGCGCGAGCGCGGTGGAGCTCGCCGAGCTCCGCTCCCTCAGCGGGCAACTCGCCGCCGAGGCCGGCACCGCGCGCCGTCGATTGAGCGACGATGAGCAGAGCCTCAGAGCCCTCCTCCGCCTGGCACCGGGCGCCGAGCTCCCGCTGCGATCCGGCCCAGCGCTCGTGGTGAAGCGTGGCGCCGTCGCCGCGGCTCTCGCCGATCTCCCCCATCGCAGGCCCGATCTCCTGGCCCTGGCCGCCGGCTTCCGCAGCGCCGATCAGCGCCTGCGCGCCGCGGTCGCGGCACAGTTCCCCGCCGTGAGCGTCAGCTTCCTGCGCGAGCACGACGTCGAAGGCGTTACCTCCATCGGGCTCGGAGTGAGCCTGCGCCTTCCCCTGTTCAATCGGGGACGAGGGGCGGTGCGCCTGGCGCAAGCGAGCCGCGCGGCGCTCGAAAAGAGTTACCGCGCCCGCCTCGACCAGGCGCAAGGCGAGGTGGCGACTCTCGTGCAGGATTACGCCGTCCTTCGGCGCGAAAGCTCTCGGATGCCTCGCCAACCGAGCCTCGACTCCGAGCTCTCCCGCATCGTGCGTCTGGAGCGTCAAGGCAGCGTCTCCCACATCGAGGCGCTGCGCCTCGCTCTCTCATCGCTTCAGGCGCAGCAGCGCCGGATCGCAACCGGGCTCGAGCTCGACAAAGTGACGATCGCGCTCGAAACCGTGCTCGGCGTTCCACCCGAGGAGCTGCGTTGAGCCCAGGAGGTTCCTTCGTCATGAAACTATCCCTTGCCTTAGCGCTCGCCGCCTCGCTCGTTGCCCCATACTGGGCAGCGGCCGCGTCTCCTCCGAAGCTTCCGACCACGATCGCGGTGACGGCGCGTGCCGGCCATCAAACCTTCGTCCTGTTCGGCGTGGTCGAGCCTGTTCATGGGCTGACCCTACGGGCCGCGGCGACCGGAACCGTCGCCGCCCTCCATGTCCGTCCTGGGGATCACGCGCGCCGCGGCGAGGTCCTGGCACGTCTCGCCGGGCCGGAGTACGACGCCGCCGTTTCCTCCAAGCGCGCCGCCGTTGCGGCCGCCGGGAAGATCCTCGCCAGCGCGGCGGGGGAGCTCAAGGAGAGCGAAGCGCGCTTTCCGACCTTCGGAAGCAAGGCCGACCTCGAGCGGGCGCGCGCCGCCTTGGCTTCGGCCCAGGCCGGCCTCGCGCAAAGCCGGGCGCGCCTCGCCGCCCTCGAGGCCGCGGGCAAGATCTCGTCCCCGACCGCCGGGACCATTACGGCCCTGCTGCGCGGGAACGGCGAACGGGTCGCGGCTGGTGACCCCATCCTCGCGATCCAACCGCGCGGCACCCTCTGGCTGCGCGCCGATGCGTACGGTGAGAACGCCGCGAGGATCGCCCTCGGGATGCGCGGCACCTTCCATCCCGCGGCTGGCGGCGCTCCCGTCGCGGTTCGCGTGAGCCGCTTGATCCCGGGCGCAGGCCAAGACGGGCTCGGCGTCGGCCTCTTAACCTCGGACGTTAACCCCTCCTGGTTCAGCGGCGCGAGCGGATCGGTCGAGCTCGAGGGGCACGCGGTCGTCGAGCCCACGGTCCCCGATGGCTGTCTGGTGCTCGACGGCGGAAGGTGGTGGGTGGTCGAGGTGGTGGCGGGCAAGCTCGAGCGCCGCGCGGTCAAGCCCGACTTCAGCCACGGGGGCTGGACCTGGATCGCCTCCGGGCTCAAGGCCGGAGATCACGTCGTTGTCGCCGACGCCTATCTCGTCTATCACCGCGAGCTTCTCAAGCACTACGCTAGCGAGGATTGATGGCGCGAATCGGCTGGAATCGGTTGCTCCGGCGGCGCTCTCTCTGGGCGCTTCTCTATGCCGGGCTCATCGCCTATGGCGTCTATGCCCTCGTTCACATTCCGATCGAGGTGCTTCCCGCCTTCGACTTTCCCCGTATCAACATCGTCGCCCAGTGGCCCGGAACCGGGGTCCGCGAGCTCGAGCAGTCGGTGACTCGCCCGCTCGAAGCCCAGCTTCTTGCCCTGCCCGGCCTCCAGACCTTGCGCTCGGCCATGCAAAGCGGCATCGTCACGCTCACCGCCCGATTTCCCAACGGCAGCGATCCGCGCCAGGACCTGCTGGCGGTCTCCGGCGCGCTCGCGCGCGCCAAGTCGGATCTCCCGCCGAGCGTCGTCCCACGCGCCGAGGTCATGGGCAACGCGGTGAACGAAGTCGCGGACTACGCCGTCGCGATTCCTCCGACCGTGACTCGCATGGCGGTGAGAATGGCTCTCGAGAGCGACGTTCTCCCCCTTCTCAGGGGACTTCCGGGCGTCCAGCGGGTCGAGCTCATCGGGGGCGGCGCCCCCTCTCTCTGGGTGCAGCCGAACCCTCTGGCGATGGCGCAAGCGGGCCTCACCATGCCCTCCCTGGCCAAAGCCCTCGGAAACGACCTGGTGCTGGCCCCGGCCGGCTACTTCGACTGGGGCCACCAACAAGTCCTGGCGAGCATCCGTCACGAGCCGCGGGACGCGGCGGAGCTCGCCCGCTCCGTCGTCTTCACCGCGAACGGCAAGCCTCTCTCCTTGGCGAGCGTCGCTCGGGTCGTGGCGGCGCCCGAGCCCACGACGACGGACGTCTGGTTCGACGGCCGGCCTTCGATCTATCTCGCGATCCTCAAACAGCAGGGCGCCTCGACGCTCGCGGTCGACGGTGCTATCGCCGACGCCCTGGCCGGAGCCCAGGGAAGCCTGCCCTCCGGCGCGCACTTTGTTCCCGTTTACCGTCAGGCGCACGTAATCCGCCTCATCGGCCGCGACCTCGGGCGCAACCTCATCGTCGGCGGTCTCCTGGCAATTCTCGTCTTGGCCCTTCTCATGGGAGCGGCGCGCGAGGTTTGGATCCTCGCCTTGACGATTCCGCTCTCGCTCCTCTCCGCCATCGCGGTGCTCCATGCCTTCGCCCAGTCTCTGGACTTGATGACCCTTGGCGCCCTGACCGTGGCGGTGGGGTTGATGGCCGACGACGGCATCATCGTCCTCGAGAGCATCGTCCATGAGTGGGAGCAGGGCCACGTGGGCGCCGACGGTATTCGCCAGGGGCTTGCCGCCATCGCGCTTCCCGACCTCACCGGCACCTTGACGACGATTGCGGTCTTCCTCCCTTTGCTCGTGGTCGGCGGTCTCGCGGGCCTTTTTACCGCTCCCTTTGCCTTGGCGATGATCGCGGCGCTCGCCGCCTCGCTCGTCGTCTCGCTCACCCTGGTTCCCCTCCTCGCCGGATTGCGAAAGCAGCGCCATGAGGAGGAGCGGTTTTATCCGGGGCGACGAGTGCTTCTGGCGCTCCGCCGCCTCAACTTCTCGCTCCTCGCGCGCCTCGAGCGCTGGCCCCGCCTGGCGCTCGTCGCCTGCATCCTCTTTCTGGCGGCGAGTTTCGCGAGCCTCGCGCTCCTGCCTTTCAACCCCCTGCCGCTACCCAACGAAGCGGTCCTGCTCGACTCGTTCACCCTGCCTCCAGGAACCACGCTGCCCTCGGTAGAGGCAGCGCTTGCGCAGATGAACGAGCGTCTCCAGGGCTCTTCGCAGGTCGCGCACGTCTTGGCGCGCATTGGCTCCCCGGCGCGTTCCTCCTATTCCGAGCCCTCGAACGCGGGAGAGATTCAGCTCGTTCTCGAGCCCGGTGTCCGCGCCAGCCGCCTCGACCGGATCGCCACGCGGCTCGAGCGCCTGGCCCAGCTGCCCGGACTCGAGCAGTCGTTTGACACCCCAACCCTCGAGCGCGTCGGCGAGAGTCTCTCCGGCCTGCCCCAGCCCTTCGCCATTCGCATCGCGGGAAGCGACGTGGACACTCTCGAGCGGCTGACCCGGGAAGCGGAGCGGAGACTGCGGCGCTCCGGCGAGCTCGCCAGCGTCTTCGCCAATGACGCCTACCCGGTGAACCGTCTCTCGATCGAGCCGCGCCCGGCCGCCCTGGCGGCTCATCGGGTGAGCGCCACCACCCTGAGCAAGAGCGTGGAGCTGGCGCTCGGCGGCAAGGTGCTGGGGCGGATCCCTCTCGGCAATAGCTATCTCGACCTCTACCTCCGCCTCGCCCATCCGGAGCAGCTCTCGCCCGAAGGGTTGGGTTCGCTCCCGGTGGGCCTTGCGGGTCATCGCGTCGTGCCGCTCGATGCCCTCGCCGCGGTTCGCCTCCGAGCGGCCCCGAGCGCGCTCCGCCACTTCAACGGCGCCCGGATGCTCGAGATCACGGCGCAGCCGGGCGCCAGTTTCACCGCCGCCGCCAAAGCCGTCGCCGCCGCTCTCGCCGGAATGAAGTGGCCGGCCGGGTATGGCTTCACGGTCGGTGGTCTCTACCCGGAGCTCGAGCACACCGTGCTCGTTCTCTTGACCGCCGCCCTCGTCGCCCTGGCGCTCATGGTGGGGCTCCTGCTACTCCATTTCGACGACTGGTTGAAGCCGGCTTTGATTCTGCTCGAGGTGCCGCTCGCCTTCGCCGGGGGGGCGGCCGCCCTGGCGATCGCGGGTCTCGGTCTCAATCTCCTGGGGATGATCGGCTTCATCACCCTGATCGGCATCAGCCTCAACCACGCGATCGTCCTCTTCGACCGGGTGCGCCGGTGCGAAGCGCTGGGGGAGCCGGCGGCCGAGGCGGTGCGCGAAGCGGTCGCGGTCCGCTTTCGCCCCATTCTCCTCACCACCCTGACCGCGATTCTCGGGGCGCTGCCGACCGCCCTCGGCTGGGGAGCGGGAGCGGCGCCCGAACAGGGCCTGGCGGTGGTGCTGGTGGGAGGGATGCTCTGGACCTCGCTCTTGAGCACCAATCTCATCCCCGCCCTCTACGCCCACTGGCGCGGCCCCGACGAGGAGCCCACCGAAGGCGCGCCCTGAGCCAGGCTGCCGCTGCTTCTCGATCGAGCCGTTCGGCTCAGCCGCCCACCGACACGCCCACCAGGTGGCCGATGCCGAAGGTGACGGCGGCGGCGACCAGGCCGAAGAGCATCTGCCGGCCGCCGGAGAAGAGAACGCCCCGTCCGGTCATCAGGGTGATGCCGGCGCCGATGGCGAAGAGGCCGGCGGCGCTCACCACGATGCTCGTCCCGACGGCGCTCCAACCGGCCAAGAAAAAGAAGGGAAACACCGGGATGATCGCCCCCAGCGCGAAGAGAAAGAAGGAGGTGAAGGCGGCCTCCCAGGCGGATCCGCCGAGCTCCTCGGGGTCGATGCCGAGCTCCTCGCGCGCCAGCGTGTCGAGGGCTCGCTCCGGCGCGCTCGTGATCTGATCCGCCAAACGGCGCGCCTCGTCCTCCTCGATCCCCTTGGCCTGGTAGATCAAGGCAAGCTCCTCGGCCTCCTCCTCGGGCGCCGCGTCGAGCTCCTCGCGCTCGATCGCCAGCTGGCGGACATTGAGCTCCCGAGAGCTTTGCACCGAGAGCCACTCGCCCAAGGCCATCGAGATCGCACCCGCCAGCAGTCCGGCGAGACCAGTGATCAAGATCGAGGCGCCGCTGAGCTCCGCCCCGGCGACTCCCATGACCAGGCTCAAGTTGGAAACCAGACCGTCGTTGGGCCCCAGCCCCGCGGCGCGCACGGCCGTGCCCCCCACACCCCCAATGCGGCCCACGAGACGCGCGCCGGTG
>JBJKRB010000149.1:0-10237 GCA_046704885.1 Thermoanaerobaculia bacterium
GAGGTTGGCCATAAGGAAGAAGACGAAGCCCAGACGGGTGCGCCAATTGAGCGGCTGGCGACGGAAACGGAAGAAGCGCATGTTCGGTTCTCCTGTTGGAAAGAAGTGAAGGGGTCAGTCAGTCAGGCGGTAGTAGGCCAAGAGGCCGTACTTCAACACCAAGAACGTCCCGGCAACGGCAAAGAGATCCCAGCTCCAGACGTGGTCTACGTAGAAACGCCAACCGAAGAGCAGGAGCGCGAGGATCGCGGTGGCGATGCCGGCGGTGCTGGTCGAGCGGAGGCGATGGGTCAAGAAACGCTCGTCGACGGTGATCCCCAGAAAGGGCAGCTTCATGATTCCTCCTCGAGGGTAAAGATGTCGTCGGTCGCGCAGGCGAAGACGCGGGCGAAAGCGAGCGCCAAGGGCAAGCTCGGCACATAACGGTGGCACTCGATCGAGTTGATGCTCTGACGCGAGACGCCCACCGCCTGCGCCAGCTCCTGCTGCGTCCAGCCGCGCTCCGTGCGCAGCGCTCTCACCCGGTTTTGCACGTTCGGCGTCATGTCAAGCTCGCTTTACACTAAGAGTGTAGACCGCACCCATCTGAATGTCAAGCCTGCTTGTCATCTTCGCTTCCCATCCCCTGAGGTGTTTGCCGCTCATAACGCGGCGCGTTAGCATTTTCGGGTGATGCGGAACTATCGTGACCGCGAGGCGGTACGGCTCTTCGAGCGCGAGCGGGCGCACCGGCTCCCCGCCCGAGTGCAGCGCGCCGCGCATCGGAAGCTCCTCCTCCTCGACGCCGCCGACACCCTGGGCGACCTTCGAGTGCCACCCGGCAACCGCCTCGAGGAGCTCTCCGGAAAACGTCAAGGAAAACACGCGATCCACATCGACGAACGCTGGCGGATCTGCTTCCGCTGGGACCGGGGCGAGGCCTACGACGTCGAGATCGCGGACGCCGCCCTGCTTGCGGCCGAGGCGGAAGAATGAGAGCCGCGAGGAAGGCGCACCCACCGGTCCACCCCGGCGAGGTCCTGGCCGAGGAGTTTCTCGCTCCGATGGATCTCTCGCAGTACCGCCTGGCCAAGGATTTGAGCGTTCCGCCGCGGCGGATCAACGAGATCGTGCTCGGCGAAAGGGCTATCTCGGCCGACACCGCGCTGCGCCTGGCGCGCTACTTCGGAACCAGCGAGCGCTTCTGGCTCAATCTCCAGAACCGCTACGATCTCGAGCTCGAGCGCGAGCGGTTGGGGCCGCGCCTGGCGCGCGAGGTCACGATTCGCCCGCGCCCGGAGTAGGGCGAAGGCTTCTCGATGACGCTTCGCAAGCTCGTCATTCTGTTGGGAATCCTGCTCGTCGTCGGCGGGCTCGCCTGGCCCTGGCTCGCGAGATTGGGCCTGGGGCACCTGCCCGGCGACATCGCGATCAAGCGCGACAACTTCTCCTTCTACTTCCCCTTGACGACCTGCATCCTCCTGAGCTTGCTTCTCTCCCTCCTCGTCTGGCTGCTCAAGCGCTGAGGCGCCGTCGCGGTGGACGACGGGCGAGGACGAACCACCCTCCGGCGAGGAGGAGAAGGCCGAGCAGAGCCAAAGACGCGGGGTCGAGAGCGGGAACCATGACCACACTGCATACGTCGGAGAAGGCTAGCCCGGAGAGGTCGTCGCCGTTCGTCGCCGAGGTACCTCCGACGTAGGTGAGCAGGCCCGTCGCCGGATCGATGGTCGCAAGATAACCCACCAGGGTAGTCGCCGGCAGCGACCCGGCAATCAGCGTCGCGGGCGGCGCCGTATCCGCCGGAGTAGGCGGTCCGGCCCCGCCGGTCCCGGCGTAGAGGGTTCCGTCGCAGGCGAACTGAAGGCTGGTCACGAGCTGGTCATCGCCGGCGGCGTCTCGGACCGGAACGACGAACGTCGCCTGTCCGGTAGCGGTGTCGATCCGGTAGAGTCCTGGTGACCCCGAGGACTGAGCGGAGCCGCGGAGGACGCCCCAGAGAGCGCCGCTCGGGTCGAAGGCGAGTCCCTCGATCCCCTCGATGGTGCACGTCCCGGTTCCGGTGCTGGGGATGGTCACTCCGGTGCAGGTTCCGAAAGCTCCGACCAGGGTCGCGTGGCCGGTCGCCGGGTCAATCGTCACCAAGTTGTCGCCGCCGGTACCGCCGCTGCCGGTCAGGTTGACGCTGGCGTAGAGAACGCCGTTCCAGGAGAAGTCCATCCCCGAGATCATCGCCTGTCCGAGACCCGTGTCCCCGACCAGCGTGCCCACGCCGGTCCCTGGATCGACCGAATAGAGAAGTGCGCCGACATTGCCCCCGCTCCCGGCATAGAGAACGCCGGTGGCTGGATCCGTCGCCAGAGAGCGAATCTGGGTCCCGCCCGCAATCTGTCCGACGAGGGTACCGACGCCAGTAGCGGGATCGACGGTGAGAAGATCCCCGCCTTGGCCATCGCTTCCATAGAGGATCCCCCGGCCGGGAAGAGCGAGCAAGGCCGTCGAGGCTCCCACCGTCAGAATCGAGCAGACGCAGAGGGCTCTGAGCTTGCCGTTCATGGCTCCCTCCTCTTTCTCCCCTTCCTTGGCACGGGAACTTATCATCTACCGGAGACTTCCTCGGTTCGCCGGGTGCGGCGCTCGCCCCAGTAGACTGGAATTGCGCCGCTCTCGCTTGCAGGCGCTTTCTTCGATCACACTCTCTCGAGGATGAGGATGATGACGACCTTCTCGCTTTCCAAACAGATTCTGGGGCTCGCGGGCTGGCTGCTCGCCTCCCTCGCCGCGGCCGCGCTCGGTGCCATCGCGTCGGCGAGCGCCGCCAACTTCTACCGCGAGCTCGCGCGCCCCGCGTGGGCACCCCCCGGCTGGCTCTTCGGCCCGGTGTGGACTGTGCTCTATCTCATGATGGGAATCGCCGCCTGGCTCGTCTGGCGCGAGAGCGGCTGGGATCACGCGCGTCTCGCCCTCAGCATCTTCCTCGTTCAGCTCGTGGCCAACGCGCTCTGGTCCTGGCTCTTCTTCGCTTGGCGCCAGGGAGCCTGGGCTTCGGTCGAGATCGTCCTTCTATGGCTCTTGATTGCGGCGACCATCGCCGTCTTCTGGCGTGTTCGTCCCCTCGCCGGCGCCCTACTCCTCCCTTATCTCGCCTGGGTCACCTTCGCCGCCTTTCTCTGCTTCGCCATCTGGCGGCGCAACCCCGAGCTGCTTTCCTGAGCTCCCCCCAAAGGTGCCTGGCACCTTTACGCATCTTGCTGCTTTGGTGCGTTTACGCTAAAGTCTCAAGATGAGTCGCCTAACAATCACCCTTCCCGACGAACTTCACCGGGCCCTGAAACGGGCCGCGGCCACCCGCGGCATGAGCATCGGAGATCTCGTGGCCGAGAGCCTCGAACAGTATGGCATCAAGAGCGAGAAGGAAGCCGCCGCCCTGGTCGCCGCCGCCCGCGAGCGCGCCGCCATGAGCGAGGAGAAGGCACTGCGGCTCGCCCTCTCAGAGACCCGCCAGGCGCGGCGCTCTTGACGACAAGAGCCCGGACGCCGGTCATCATCGACACCTCGGTCGTGGTGGCCGGCCTCCTCACGTCCACGCCCCGGGCACCGACCGGGCTTCTCCTCGACGGGTTGCTTTGGGCGCGCTTCCCCTTCTTACTCTCCTTGGACCTGCTGGCCGAATATCGCCGCTTTCTCTTGCGCCCCAAGATCGCCGAACGCCATTGCTTGAACGAGTCGGAGGTCGACCTGATCCTTGTCCGGATCGCCGAAAACGCGATGGTGAGCAGCCCCGGTGCGTCGACCTCGGCGGCGCCGGATTCCGGCGATCAGCATCTCTGGGACCTGCTCGCCGCGAATCCGGGCAGCGTCTTGGTAACCGGGGACAAGGCGCTTCTCGCTTCGGGCCGAGAGACGCGAGGGGTGGTCGGCCCTTCCGAGGCGGTTACCCGTCTCGGCCTATGATGGCGGCCGGCGCCCAAAGGTGCCTGGCACCTTTGCGGGTATGCTTTCCCCTCACCCGGCGCTTCTCGCTTCTGCCTCGATCAGCATGATGCTAGGCTCTCCTCCGCCAATCCCATGACCATTTCTCCCGGCACCCGGCTCGGACCCTACGAGATCGTCGCGCCAATCGGCGCCGGCGGTATGGGGGAGGTCTGGCGTGCCAAGGACACGCGGCTCGAGCGCGAGGTTGCGATCAAGGTG
This sequence comes from Thermoanaerobaculia bacterium, assembly GCA_046704885.1. Taxonomy (GTDB): domain Bacteria; phylum Acidobacteriota; class Thermoanaerobaculia; order Multivoradales; family JBJKRB01; genus JBJKRB01. The sequence continues at coordinate 4,174 of JBJKRB010000149.1, forward strand.
TTGCCTCCGGGCTTGGCCGAAGACGCTCAGTTCCTCAAGCGCTTCGAGCGCGAGGCGAAGACGATCTCGCAGCTGAGCCACCCGCACGTCTGCGCTCTCTACGACGTGGGGGAGGAGAGCACCGAAGAGGGCTCGACCGTCCACTTCCTGGTCATGGAGCTCCTCGAGGGCGAGTCGCTCGCCGAGCGCATCGAGAAGGGGCGTCTTCCTCTAAACGAGGTCCTCAGATACGGGCGCGAGATCGCCTCGGCGCTCGATGCGGCGCACCGTCGTGGCATCACCCACCGCGACCTCAAGCCGGGCAACATCATGCTGACGAAATCGGGAGCGAAGCTCCTCGACTTCGGGTTGGCGAAGACCGCGTCCGAAGGCCGGGCGCCGGTCGACGGCCTGACGAATCTCCCGACCGCGGTGAAGGCGCTGACCCAGGAAGGAACGATCCTCGGAACTTTCCAGTACATGGCGCCCGAGCAGCTCGAGGGGCTCGCGGCCGATGCGCGGACCGACATCTTCGCGCTCGGCGCGGTGCTCTACGAGATGGCGACCGGGCAACGCGCCTTCGAGAGCGAGACCAAGACGAGCTTGATCGCCGCGATCGTCTCGTCGCAGCCCAAGCCCATCTCGAGCGTCGTCGCGATGAGCCCGCCTTCGCTCGATCACGTCGTCCGCAGGTGTCTCGAGAAGGACCCCGATGACCGCTGGCAGTCAGCCCACGACGTGGCCGGCCAGCTCCAGTGGATCTCCGAGGCCGGCTCTCAGGCGGGCGTCGCGACGCCGATCTCCGTTCGCAGGAAGACCCGCGAGCGTCTCGCCTGGGGCGCTGCTGCGATCCTGGCGATCACGACGGTCGTGGTCTCGGTTCTCTGGCTGCGCACGCCCCAAGTCCAGAGTCATTCGTTCCGCCTCACGATCCCCACCTCGACCGCCTCGTACCAACGGGCGGGGCAGGGGATCATCTCGCCGGACGGAGCTCGCGTGATCTTTACCGCCATGAACCCGGAGGGCAAGTGGTCGCTCTGGGTCCGCGATCTCGACTCGTTCGACGCCCGACCGATCGACGGGACGAAACCCGGCAGGATCGGATTCTGGTCCCCGGACGGACGCTCCTACGCCTATTGGAGCGGGGGCAATCTCATGTCGATCGATCTCGACGGTGGATCACCGCAGACGATCGCCCCCGCGTCATGGCTTCAGGGTGGCGACTGGAACAAGGACGGCGTGATCATCTTCGGAGTCGGCGAGAGCGGAATCATGCGCGTTCAGGCGACGGGAGGAACGCCCACCGAGATCACGCACCTGGACCCGAAGCACTTCGAAAGGACCGACGTTTATCCCCAGTTTCTCCCCGACGGCAAGCACTTCCTCTTCGTCGCCACGACCTTCGACCCCAATCAGAAGAACCAGACGCACCGGCTCTACGTTGGAAGCCTCGACTCTTCGAAGACGAAGTTCATCACCAATGTCACCTCCGCGACTTCCTACGTCGAGCCCGGTTACCTGCTCTACGTCCGAAACGGAACGCTCATCGCCGTCCCCTTCGACGACAAGAAACTCGAAGTGACCGGTGAGCCGATTCGAATCGTGGATGACGTTGGCAACTTCCTACCGCTGGCGACCGCGAATTTCAGCGTTTCGAAGGGAGGAACGATCGTCTATCAGCCGCCCGCTCGCTCCGACCGAGTGGTCCGGCTCAACGAGAAGGGGAACGAGATCGCTCAGATCGGGAAGGTCGGGAGCTTCGGTCAGCTGCGGGTCTCGCCGGATGGCTCCCGGGTCGCGGTCGCCGTTCACAATCCCAAGATCGGCACGACCGACTTGTGGCAATACGGACTCGAGCGCGACACCAGCCGCCGCATCACCTCCGACCCTAGGGACGAGTCGAACCCGATCTGGACACCCGACGGAAAGAGAATGATTTACATGGCCGCCCTCAAAGGATGGCCCGATATCTACCAGATCGACCTGGATGGATCGGATGGGACGACTCCTCTGCTCCTCGAAAAGGGCCTGCAGTTTCCCAACGACATCTCGCCCGATGGGCGTTACCTCATTTACCAGAGCTTCACCGGTCTGCTCACCCGCAACGTCGACCTCTGGATTCTTCCCTTGCAGAAGGACGCCAAGCCGCACCGTTTCACCTCGACCCCATTCCACGAGGGTCAGGCCCGATTCTCACCCGATGGGAAGTGGGTCGCGTATGCGTCGGACGAGTCGGGACAGACGCAGATCTACGTCAAACCCTTTCCGGGGCCTGGTCAGGCGATCCAGATCTCGACCGACGAAGGGACGGACCCTGCCTGGTCCCGGGACGGTAAGAATCTCTACTACAGCTGGCGGAATCGAATGAGCGTCGTCAAGCTCGGAGATCCTGCCGACTTCTCGAATCCCAAGCCGGAAACCCTGTTCAAGACCAAGGGTTCGATCAGGGCGTTCGACGTGGCGCCTGACGGTGAGTTCGTCGCCGTTCTTCGTGACGAGTCGAAATTGCCGCCGAATCGCGTCATCGTCAACTGGGCAGGCGAGAGCAAGAAATAGCGGTCGCCGAGCCGGCGCATCGTCTATCATTGCATCCCAGACTCCGGTTCCGCGGGCCGCCCAGGCGGCAACCTCATCGTTGCGGCAGTCGCCGACGACGATTCTCACTTTGAATGGAGGCGTGACATGACGACACCAGCAAAGAACACGGTTTGCCTTTGGTACGACGGCGGCGCCGAGGAGGCGGCGCGGTTCTACGCCGAGACATTTCCGAACTCGTCCGTCGACGCGGTGCACCGCGCGCCGGGAGACTATCCCTCGGGCAAGAAGGGGGACGTGTTGACGGTGGAATTCACGGTCATGGGCATTCCCTGCCTGGGGCTCAATGGCGGGCCTCAGTGCACCCACAGCGAGGCGTTCTCCTTTCAGGTGGCGACCGCCGACCAGACCGAGACAGATCGCTATTGGAACGCGATCGTCGGCAACGGCGGCGAGGAGAGCGCCTGCGGATGGTGCAAGGACAAGTGGGGGCTTTCCTGGCAGATCACGCCGGTCGCGCTGACCCAGGCGATCACCGACCCCGATCCGGCGGCCGCCAAACGCGCGTTCGATGCGATGATGGAAATGGGAAAGATCGACATCGCCGCAATCGAGGCGGCACGGCGCGGCTGAGATTGGGGCGGGCAGCGAAGTCGTAGTGTAGAGACGCGGAATGGGCACGCATCCCGCAGCAATCTCGATCGACGGCAACATCGAGATCCCGATGAGCGAGCTTCGATTCACCACCACGCGGAGCTCAGGGCCGGGGGGACAGAACGTCAACAAGGTCGAGACCAGAGTGATCCTTTCCTTCGACCTCGCCGCCTCGCCGAGCCTGAGTCCCGAGCTCAAGAGCCGCATCGGCGAACGGCTGGCCACTCGGGTGAGCAAGGCGGGCATCCTGCGCGTCACGGCGCAGCGCCACCGCTCGCAGGCGGCGAATCGCCAGCTCGTGCTGGAGCGCTTCGTCGCGCTGCTCAACGACGCCCTCGCCGAGGAGGCGCCGCGCCAGCCGACCCTGGTGCCGCGGCGAGCGAAGCAGAAGCGCCTGGACGAGAAGCACCGCAGAAGCGAGGTCAAGCGCCGCCGGTCCGGCGATTTCGACGGCGAGAGCTGAACAGCTGGCCACGGCCTCGAGGCGCAGGGCGGTACTAGAAGCCGGTTCGAAACTCACGCCCCTCCCCTCCGTAGTGAGCTGCAGAATGCTCGAGATCAATTCACTATCAAAGCGCTTCCGCAAGGGCAACTATGGCGTCCGCGACGTCTCGCTCTCGGCGGGAAGCGGAGTTCTGGGTCTTCTCGGCCCGAACGGCGCTGGCAAGACAACCCTGATGCAGATGCTCGCCACGATTACCCGGCCGACCGCCGGCGACATCAAGTTCAGAGGTACCGACTTGATTCGCGAGCCCGAGAAGGTGCGCGAGCGGCTCGGCTATCTGCCGCAGGATTTCGGGGTCTACGACAATCTGACGGCGCGCGAATTTCTCGCCTACTTCGCCTCTTTGAAAGGGGTGCACGACCACGAGCGGATCGACCAAATGCTCGAATGGGTGAACCTCAGGAGCGTCGCCAACCGAGCTCTGGGCGGCTTTTCCGGCGGCATGAAGCAGCGCCTCGGAATCGCGCAAGCGCTGATCAACGATCCCGATCTGATCATCGTTGACGAGCCCACCGCCGGTCTCGACCCCGAGGAGCGAGTCCGCTTTCGCAACGTCTTGGCCGAGCTCGGCGCGGGTAAGCTGGTTATTTTCTCGACGCACATCGTCTCGGACATCGAGTCGATCGCCACCCAGATCGCGGTCTTGAAGGAGGGCAAGCTCCTAGCCTCGGGAACGCCGGAGGCGCTTCTCCGGTCGGCCGTGGGCAGCGTCTGGACGCTGGTGATGGATTCTGAGCGCTTCGAGGCGCTCCGCCATCGGCTCAAGGTGTCAGGCGCGGCGCGCCGCCCGGACGGCGTCCACCTGAGGGTGGTCAGCCGCGAGCGGCCGGATCCCAGCGCGAAGGAAGCGGAGCCGACCCTCGAGGATGCCTTTCTCTATCTCATGTCGTATCCGTCGGCCGATCCGGCGCCGGCAGTGTGATGGACGGCGTTACGCAGGCGCCACGCCGCATCTGGGCCATCGTGCACGCGGACTTCCTGATCCGCTTCCGGCGGATGTCGACCGTCGTTCTCCTCTTGGCTCTAGGAGCCAGCGCGTACCTCTGGATCCCGGACCCGGCGAGCGGCCGGGCCCTGCTCGAGATCGGCGGCCGGCGGGTGCTTCTGAGCTCGGCCGCGATCGGCGTGGCGACCGCCAGTCTCGGTTCGATCCTGCTCGGGCTCATCGGTTTCTACGTGGTCTCTAACGCCCTCCGGCGCGACGTCGAGACGCGTTGCGGCGCCGTGATCGCCGCGACCCCCATGCGCTCGCTCGAGTACCTCGTTGGCAAGACGCTCGGCAACGTCGTCTTCCTCGCCGCCTTCACGACCGCCTTCATGCTCTTTTCGATGGCGATGGTCCTGGTCCGCGGCGAGGGACCGCTCGAGCCCCTCGTGTTCATCCGCCAGTATCTTCTTCTCGTCCCTGGGACCATCGTCATGGCGTCGGTCATGGCGGTTCTCTTCGAGTCGATTCCTCTCCTTGCTGGGCGCCTCGGCGACGTCCTCTATTTCTTTGTATGGCTCGGATTCATCGTGCCCGGCGTGGCGCTTCTCACCAAGCATCCGCTTCCGACGCCGAGCCTCGTCGCTTACTTCGATCCCACCGCGTTCGTCTACCTTCTGGCGCAAATGCGAACCATCACCGGGACAACCGCTGTTGCGATCGGAGCGATGCCGTTTAACCCCCGTCTCGCCCCGGTGGCCTTCCACGGATTGACTCTGCCCGCTTCTTGGGTACTCGCCCGCCTTAGCTCCGTCTTCTCCCCCTTCCTGCTGCTCGCCGTCGCTCTCCTCTTCTTTCACCGCTTCGATCCGGCGCGCGCCGGGGTCCTCGTGGCTCGCGTCCGCGAAGGTTTCCTGCGGCGCTTGGAACGCTGGGTCAAGCCCCTGAGCAGGCCGCTGGTGGCGGCCGTGGGGGTGGCGCGGCGGAACGGGAGGGTGAGCCTTCTCGGCGCGGCGAGGAGCGACGCCGCTGTGACCCTCGCATCGTTCCCCCTGGCCGCCATCGCCCTTCCGGTCTTCGTCCTTCTCGCTCTCTCAATGCGCACCCAGACCGTCGTGCACGGCCTCACGGAGGTGCTCGTCGCGGTGGTCGCGGTGGTCATCGCCGACGTGCCATGCCGGGAAAGCCGGTACGGAACTCGCAACCTCGTCTTCGCGGCACCCCTGCTCGGGTCCCGTTTCGTCGCCTGGAAGTCGCTCTCCGCGCTGGTCGTTGCCGGGCTCTTCATGATCGTGCCGCTGGCCAAGGCGGCAATCGCCGATCCCGCAGCACTCCTGCCCATGGTCGTGGGAATCGCGTTTCTCGTAGCCGCCGCGACCGCGTTGGGCATCCTGAGCTCGAACCCGAAGACGTTCATCGTCTTCTTCTTGAGCTTCTGGTATCTCGCGGTCAACGACAAGGGCCAC
>JBJKRB010000150.1:0-98068 GCA_046704885.1 Thermoanaerobaculia bacterium
AACATCGACCCGATCCTGACGGCGGCCGGCATTCCCTCCGCCCTGCATGTCGATGGCATCGAGCACCGCGGAGCCAAATGGGGCGCTTTCGGCAGAGCGGTCTACGCCCTCTCCGAAAGGCTCGCCACCCGGCTTCCCACCTCCCTGGTCACCGACGCCGAGGTCATCCGCAGGCACTATGAAGAGGCGTATCGATGCCCTTCGACCGCCATCGCTTATGGGGTCGACCCCGATCCCATTCCCCCCGGTGAGACCTTGGCCCGGCTCGAGCTCGAGCCGCGGCGCTATCTCCTCTACGTGAGCCGCTTCGAGCCCGAGAACAATCCTCACCGGGTCGTGGCGGCCTACCGGCCGCTCGCCACCACCGTGCCACTGGTCATGGTCGGCGGAGCTCCTTACGCCAACCGTTTCATCGCGAGCTTCAGCAACGACGCCGATCCCCGTATTCGCTACCCGGGACCGATCTATGGTCCTGGCTACCGGGAGCTGCTGAGCAACGCCCTCGCCTACATTCACGCCACCGAGGTCGGGGGAACTCACCCGGCGTTGGTCGAAGCGATGGGCTACGGGGCTTGCCCGCTGGTCAACTCGACGCCTGAGAATCGCGAGGTCGCGGGACCCGAAGCCCTCTACTTCCAGGCCCGACAGCCGGAGAGTCTGAGCACGCTGCTGCGGCAAGTGCTAGCTCGCCCAGAAGAAGCGATTGCGCTTGGGGCCAACGCTCGGCGCCGCGCCCTCGTAAGATACTCTTGGGACAAGGTTGTCTTGGCCTATGAACGGTTGTTCGAGGCGCTGGCGCGAGGAGAGGACCTTGCGCGAGCCTGAAGCAGCGCGGGGGTGCCCCCATAGCGCCGCCAGCTGGTACAATCCGAAGGCGGTCCTGCTTGGGGGCGAAAGCGGTTCATCGACGGGAGACTGAGCCATGCTCAAGGAACGAGGCCGAATCCTAGCCGCAACGATCCTCGCTCTCGATCTCACGCTGATCGCCGCTTCGTTCTTCCTCGCTTACTGGCTTCGCGACACGGTTCTGCCGACGATCGGCCTGGTTCCGCGTCAGCTTCATCCTCTCCTTTCCTATCTTCCGCTTCTCCCCGTCGTCCTGGTGATCTGGGGCGCGTTGCTCCTGACCTCGCGGCAATACCGATCCCACCGCACCGTCCCTCTGCTCGAGGAGGCAACGGACATCGTGCGGGTGACGGTGATCGGCGCCATGCTCCTCATCCTCACGATCTTCGTCTTTCGCCTCGACGAGCTCCTCCTCGGCAACGACAAGATCAGCCGTCTATGGATCCTTCTTCTGGCCAGCATCTCTTGCTGTCTGCTGTTGAGCGAGAAGCTGGCGATTCGCGCCACGGCGCGCTATGTGAGAGCGCGAGGTTTCAACTACAGGAGCGTTCTCGTAGTCGGAACTGGCCCGGCGGGGCAAGAGATCGCTCACGCCCTGGCCGCGCATCGTTACTGGGGATTCAAGGTGATGGGTTTTATCGCCACGGATCCCAACGAGGCGGCCGCCTTTTCTAGCCCCTTTCCTGTCCTCGGGGGCCTGCGCGATCTCCCGGCCCTGGTGGAGCAGGAACCGGTCGACGACGTCGTCTTTGCCGTCAGCCGTAGCGACCTCGACCGCATGGAAGACCTCTTCCTGCTCCTGCAAGAACAGGGCATCCGGACGCGTTTCGCCCTCAACCTCTTTCCCCACACCCAGGCCAAGGTAGACCTCGAAGAGCTCACCGGTGTGCCGCTGATCACCTTCTCGACCAGCCCCAACAGTCCCACAAAGCTCCTGGTCAAACGGCTGCTCGACCTCGCTCTTTCCAGTTTTCTCTTGGTTCTCGGACTGCCGGTCGTCGTCCTCGTGGCGATGATGATCAAGATCACCTCGGGCGGCCAGGTCCTCTTCCGCCAGACCCGGTGCGGCCTGCATGGGCGGCGGTTCACCCTCTACAAGTTCCGCACGATGATCGAGGGCGCCGAAGAGCAACAGCAGGAGCTCCTGCATCTCAACGAGATGGACGGACCGGTGTTCAAGTTGCGGGACGACCCGCGCGTGACCCGGCTCGGGCGCTTCCTGCGCAAGTTCAGTCTCGACGAGATTCCGCAGCTGTGGAACGTCCTACGCGGAGACATGAGCCTGGTCGGACCGCGCCCGCCCATCCCCGAGGAGGTAGCCCGGTATCAACGATGGCAGCGGCGGCGCCTGGCGATGAAGCCGGGGCTCACCTGTCTGTGGCAGATCAGCGGCCGCAACCACATCGATTTCGAGCGTTGGATGCGGCTCGATCTCGAGTACATCGACAGCTGGTCGCCGATGCTCGACATGAAGATCCTTCTCAAGACCATTCCGGTCGTCTTGAGCGGCCGCGGCGCTTCATAGTCAGAAGGAATCAGCGCTGCTTCCGCTGCGTCCGCGGAAATGAGCGCGTCCGCGCCCATTTGCATCGGACTCGCCACGAAGCACGCTGGATCCTACCGACTCCCCACTCGAGAGATGGACTATTCTGCTTGCCTGCGGGGGAGACGGCCCTCGATGAGGCCTACCGTGGCTTCGAGGACGTGGACCATGGGGGCCTCGTCGGCGATTCCTCGTCCAGCGATCGCGAAGGCGGTCCCATGGTCGACCGAGGTGCGCAGATAGGGAAGTCCCAGGGTCCAGTTCGTGGAGCTGCCAAAGGCGATGGTCTTCACTGCGATCAGGCCCTGATCGTGGTAGAGGGCGAGAACCCAATCGAACTCCCCTCGCCGGGCGCGCGCGAAGAGCGAGTCCGGGCTCTCGGGCCCGTGGACGTCGACCCCCACCTCCCGAGCCCGCGTCACGGCGGGAGCGATCACCCGTTGCTCCTCGTCTCCGAGCAAGCCTCCTTCGCCGGCGTGCGGGTTGAGTCCCGCGATCGCGATGCGTCCCCCGGCGTGGCGCGCCAGGCAGATCAACGCGTCGACGATCCGGTCGGCATTCACCTCCTCGAGCGCGCTAGCCAACGGAAGGTGCGTCGACAGGAGGGCCACCTGGAGGTCCTCGCTCAGGAAGGTCATGAGATAGTCCCGGCCGTAGCGCGTGAGGCCCGATCGGGCCGCCAGATACTCCGTGTGCCCGCGAAAGCTCGGATCACAGTGGCGAGCGATCGAAGCCTTGCTCACCGGCGCGGTGACCATGGCGTCCACGACGCCCGAGACCGCCAAATCGCGGGCCCGATCGATCGCGGCCAGGGCTCCTCGCGCATCGTCCCCTCCCGATTTTCCGAAAGCGATGGACCGCTCGCTGCCAACCGGATCGAGGACCGCGACCGATTCATTGTCGTCGCCGAGATCGGATCGGCGTTCGTAAGACTCCAGATAGACGAGACGTTGCCAGGGAAGAGCGGGAAGCTGGGGGCGCAGGGCCTCGAGCGCGGCGCGCTCGACGAGGAGCAGGAGCCGCGCCTCTGTCTCGCTGCCGAGAGCGGCCTTGAGGAGAATCTCCGGACCGATCCCAGCCGGATCTCCTTGCGTGAGCGCGAGGACCGGCGGATGGGCGCCCATCGGCCGCGCCCGTTCAGGCAAGGGAGAGCTCAGGCGCCGGAACGTCCACGGCGGCGGACCTCTTCCTCTTTATACATGAACTTGATGTTGTGCTTGGGAATGAGCAGATTGGGCTCGCGGTGACGGTTGAGCTTGATGGCTCCCTTGTCGTACCACTCGATCCAGCCACGGAGCTCCTCACCGCTGGTCAACATGACGACCATCGGAGTCTTGTTGGCCATCTGCTTGAGGTAGTAGAACTCCTCGGCATTCGTCTGCTCTGGCGGGGTCCCCTTGCGGCGGACCGATCGCGTTGCACTTTCTTTCTTCATCTCGGCGATATCCGGGCGAATCAGCTTTCGTGTTGGCATGGAGTCACTCATTCGGCCGCCGTGGCAGGCTTCGATTTGGAGCGCTGGTACTGGTCGTCTTCATAAGCGAGACAACAAAGAAGACGCCCGCACTGACCGGAGATCTTGGACGGGTTTAGGCTCAGGTTCTGTCTCTTGGCCATCTGGATGGAGATCGGTTTGAAGTCTTTGAGCCAGGTGGAACAACAGAGGGTTCGGCCACAGACTCCCACACCACCCAACAGCGCTGCTTCGTCACGCGCGCCCACCTGCACCATCCGAACCTTCGAGGAGAAGCGCTGCGAGAGGTCGCGGACGAGCTGGCGGAAGTCGACCCGACCGTCAGCGGTGAAAAAGATCGTCGCCGCCCGGCTGTCCAGGGTGAAGTCGACGCGTGAGATCTTCATCTCCAAGCCGAGCTCGCGAGCCTTCTCCTGAGCGAAACGTTTTGCTGTCTCCTCGTTGCTCCGCTGGCGCGCATGATGAGAGTGATCCTCATCGCGAGCGCGCCGCAGGATGCGCCTTGCGGAAGCCTTCTGACAGGGCTTGAAGATCGGCATGGGCGACTGCTCGACCTGTCCGTAAGCGGGCCCGCGGTCGGTTTCGACCACGACCTTGTCGCCCTGGCTGAAGATGTCGTTCTCCGTCGCACAGAGGGTCAAGTTCGACTCTTCGGCGAAGCGAACCCCAATGTAGGTTTCTTCAACCGCCGTCGATCTTCCACGAAATGTGCAACCCTGACAGCTCATCATCACTGCTCCCAAGCGTATTGCAGGAAGAATACCAACTCTTTGGAGCGGCCATCAGGCCTGCCCCAACACGCTCGCTCTAGGCTGGTCGTTCACCCAAGACCGCCATTATGGCAGCGAGGTTCCAGGGGGTCAACGCCAAACAGACGAAAGGGGCGAGCTGCCTCGCCGTGCTCACTCGTGCATTCGCTCCAGCACACGCCGTCCGAGATCGGAGCGGAACACCTTGCCCGGCCAGTGAATCATGGCCGCCGCCGAGTACGCGACGCGCAAAGCGTCGGCGAGGCGAGGCGCGAGAGCACAGACGTTGAGAACTCGCCCTCCCGCGGTCACCAGTTGAGCCTCGGTGGCCCGTGTCCCGGCGTGAAAGATCTCGACACCGGGGACCTCTCCAGCCTCCTCCAAGCCTTCGATCGGGTCGCCGGTGCGAGGATGCTCGGGGTACCCGTGACTAGCGAGAACGACACACGCCGCCGCTTCACGGGTGAAGTGCAAGCGGCTGACGGAAAAGCGGCCGGCCGCCCCATCGGCGAGGATTGGAAGCAGATCGTCCTCCAGGCGCAAGAGCAGCACTTGAGCCTCCGGATCCCCAAATCGGACGTTGAACTCCAGCACCTTGGGCCCGTCCGCCGTCAAGATCAATCCGGCGTAAAGCACGCCGGCAAAGGGGCGATTCTCCTCACTCAGCCCCGCGAGGGTGGGTCGCATGACCCCTTCGAGCACGTTGGCCGCCTGCTCGGCTGAAAGCACGCCGGAGGGGCTGTGCGCTCCCATGCCCCCGGTATTGGGCCCACTATCCCCGTCGCCGACGCGTTTGTAGTCCTTGCTGCTCGCCAGGGGCAAGAAACGCTCTCCATCCGCCAGCCCCATGAACGAGACCTCTTCCCCTTGAAGAAACTCCTCCACCACCACCCGGTCCGCGCTCTCCCCGAATCTGCGCTCCTCGAAGAAGACCCGCAGGGCGGCATCCAGCTCGCTCTGATCACGGACGATCAGGACGCCTTTCCCGGCAGCCAAGCCATCGGCCTTGAGCACCACGGGCATTCCGAGCTGGGTCACGGCCTTGCGCGTTTCTTCGACCGAGTGAGTCACGATGAAGCTCGCCGTCGGGATCCCGTGACGGCGCATGAACTCCTTCGCGAAAACCTTGCTGCATTCGAGCTCAGCCGCCGCCTGGCGGGGAGCGAAGATCGTCAGCCCCCGGCTCGTGAACTCGTCGGCGATGCCCAGGGCGAGCGGCAGCTCCGGGCCAACAACGGTGAGATCGATCTCCATCTCCGTCGCGAAGTCGGCGAGGCGGGGAACCTCGTCGACCGCGATGGGAACGAGGTCGGCGATCTCGCCGATGCCTGGATTCCCGGGAGCGCAGTAGAGATCACTCAAGAGCGGACTGCGACGCAGCTTCCAGCACAACGCATGCTCTCTGCCGCCACTCCCAACAACTAGCACCTTCATCACAGCCCTCCCTCGCTCGCTTCGAGCGCGGTAATCACCATTGCGTCCACGATATCCGCGGCCGAGCAGCCTCGAGAAAGATCGTTCACGGGGCGCGCCAGCCCCTGGAGAAGGGGCCCCACGGCGCGTGCCCCAGCGAGGCGCTCAGTTAACTTGTATGCAATATTACCTGCATCGAGGTCGGGAAAGATCAATACGTTTGCCCTTCCCGCCACTTCGCTCCCGGGGGCTTTGCGCGCCGCCACCTCGGGAACGATCGCGGCGTCGGCCTGAAGCTCGCCGTCGACCGCGAAGTCGACCCCTCTGCGCTCGAGCTCGGACAGGGCCTCGCGAACTCGCGCCACGCGAGGATGCTCAGCACTCCCCTTGGTGGAAAAAGAGAGAAGAGCCACCCGCGGCTCCTCGTCGAGCAGCACCCGCGCGCTCGCCGCCGCCGCGATCGCGATCTCCGCGAGCTGGCTGGCGTTGGGTTCCGGAACCACACCACAGTCGCTGTAGATCAACGGACCGCGATCATGCAAGGAAATGAGAAAGCATGAGGACACGAGCTTCAGGCCGGGCCGCGGACCGATGGTGGCGAGTGCCGCGCGCAGCGTTGCCGCGGTGGTGCACGTGGCTCCCATCACCGCGCCGTCGGCACGTTCGCCGGCAACGAGCAAGCACGCGTAGTGGAGCGGATCGGTCGCGAGCTTGGCAGCGCGCGCGCTGGCATCGCTCTCGCCCATTCCTCTTTGCCGCAGACGACGAGCGAGAAGATCCAACAGCTCCGGCGCGTCCGCGACTTCGGCTGGATCGAGGGAGTTCTCTAGAAGCGGGGCCGAGATCGGTGGATCGAGATCGCGGGCGGCGGCCTCGAGCTCTTCGCGGCGAACGATCAAGATCGGCTGGCAGAGGCCTTGGCTCTCGGCCGTCACGGCCGCTTCCAGGACCCTTCGGTCCCCGCCTTCGGCGAGCACGATGCGCCGGCGGCGGCCATCGAGCTTCTGGCGTAGTCGGGTAAGTGGATCGTTCACCGGCGCACCTCCCGCTCCGGCTCAGGCGCTCAAGCGATCCGCCGTCACCGGGGGGATGAGGAAAGGAGCTTCTCGGAATCAGCCCTCGAGCTCCACTGTTCCAATGCCTCTTGGATCTCGTCGATGACGTAGTCGGGTGTCGAGGCCCCGGCGGTGAGCCCGACGAGCTCGACGTTCCGAAACCACTCGGGGTCGAGATCCTTCACGCTATGAACCAGATAGCTCGGTTTGAGCTCGCGGCAGATCTCCCAGAGATGCCGCGTATTGGCGCTGTTTCGCCCCCCGATGACCAGAACGCATCCGACCTCGGGATCGGCGGCCAGATCGCGGGCCGCGTCCTGGTTCTCCTTGGTCGCGTAGCAAATCGTGTCAGCCCGGGAAGACTCGCCCACGCGCGCTTCGATGAAGCGAACCAGATCTTCATACTCCTCGGAGTTGAGCGTCGTCTGGTAGAGAATCTTGACTCGCGGGTAGCGCTTCCAGTCGATCTGCTTAGCTTGCTCTAGGGTGCGCAAGACATGGTAGCTGTCTGGCGACCGGTCCTTCGTATAGCCCGCCACCTCGCGATGGGCGGGGTCACCGATGAAGACGAGATGGGCGCCCTGGGCCGCCGCCACGTCGGCCTCGTCATGAATGTCGTAGACGAAAGGGCAGGTGGTATCGAGAATGCGCAGACCGCGGGCTCTCGCCTCTTCATGTACCGAAGGCGCCACGCCATGGGCGGAAAAGACGACGGTTCCAGTCGACACTTGGGCGAGAGTGTCCACCGTCTCGACGCCAATGGAACCCATCTCTTCGACTACCTGCTCGTTGTGAACGAGCTGCCCGAGGATATGGCCATCGGCCTGGCCGCTCGCGGCGAACTTCTTCACCTTGCGGTCGGCGACCCGGACACCGGCGCAAAACCCATACTTTTCGGCACGTCGGACCTTCATCTCGGTCAAAAGTCTAACGAAGATTGAGCCCGGGAACCAGGGCCAGCCGTGGCCTCAGCTCGACAGAACGACCGGGCCACTGGGCTGTCGCGCCCCGCCGGAGGCCTCCAGGGTAACGCGCCAGGACTGTATACGGGCGTTGACGGGAACGCCGTCGATGATCAAAATCGCGCCGCCCTCCCGGTCGATCGAGAAGATGCCTCCCGAGACCGGCTTCCCCGCGGGGACGAACCAGAGCTGGTAGATCTTCCCAGAGGGTACCGGTGGCAGGCCCCTGCTGAAAAACACCGCTTCACCCGAGGACCGATCTACGAAGACGTGCGCCGAGGCATTAGGGTCCCGGTCGAGGCCACGGAGACGAATGGCGGCAAGATCCTCGGAGCCCATGATGCGCGCCACGAGCTGCAAGCGCGCGACCTGGCCGCGCCCCACCCTGACTTCCTTCTTGAGGAGCGTGAGCGACGATTGGTCTTGCGCCCGGGCCCGCGCCAGCGCATCGACATCCCGCTTGAGAGCTTCTTCCCTAACCGTACCCCAGGCCACCAAAGCGAGCAGAATGGCGAACAGGGCGGCGCCAAGGCCGATGGCCAACGGCAAGCTCGCGGTATTGCTCTGCCGGTTGATTCTCCAAAGAGTCTTTCGCCGCGCCGACTCCGACGGAGCCTCGATGGGGAGCGGTTCATCACCTTCGCTCATTCCCTCTCGAGCATCGCCTTCCGCCTGGCCGAAGCGCTTGCGCGCCTCGAGGCGGGCTACCGTAGAGAGCCAGGCCCCTGGCGTTTCGCCGCCGGGATCATAATCCTCGATTTCGTTCCAGGCCCGGACGAACGCCTCGACCAGGGTCTCCTCCGCCGCTCTCCGGCTCGGCGCGATCGACGTCAAGAGACCGAGGACTCCCGGTGCATGGCGGTCGAAGAGCTCGGCGAAAGCGTCTTGATCTCCAGCGGCCGAGCGGCCGACGAGCTCGACGTCCTCCAGTAGAGTGTCCGGCACGTTCGAAACTATAGCCGAAGGGCCGAGGAGGCAGTTGGATTCTTCCCGTCGTCCAGGGAAAACTAGCTCCCGTCACAGGGCCTGGCGCCATTGCGGGCGGTCTTGAAACCCGCCCCTACGCTTTCTCGGTTTCCAGGTCGTCCGCCAGCCAGTCACGGGGCTTGAGGAAGTATTCGGTCAAGCGCTCCTCGGGAGATCCCGGCGCGGCGCGATAGCCGTAGCTCCAGCGCGCGAGAGGTGGCAGGGAGACCAGGATCGACTCGGCTCTGCCACCCGACTCGAGCCCGAACCGGGTCCCCCGATCGTAGAGCAGATTGAACTCGACGTACCGGCCACGGCGATAGAGCTGAAACTGACGCTCGCGATCACCATAGTCGAGATCTCGGCGACGCGCCGCGATCTCTCGAAAGGCTGGCAGAAAATGGTCGCCGACGCTGCGCATGAGCGCGAAGCATCGCGCAAACCCCCCTTCATTGAGATCGTCGAAAAAGAGTCCGCCAACACCTCGCTGCTCTCCCCGGTGAGGAAGCGTGAAGTACTCGTCGCAGCGCCGCTTGAAGCGTGGATAGATCTCTTCACCGAAAGGCTCGCAGGCGGCGCGCGCGGCGCGGTGCCACCAGATCACGTCCTCCGCGAACGGATAGTAGGGCGTGAGGTCAAAGCCGCCCCCAAACCACCAGACCGCCTCCTCGCCGGGCTCCCCGGGGGCGATGAAGAAGCGCACGTTGGCGTGAGCGGTCGGTACGTAGGGGCTCCACGGGTGAAGAATGAGCGAAACCCCCATCGCTTCGAACGCGCGCCCCGCGATGGCGGGGCGGGTCGCGCTCGCGGCCTTGGGCAGCGCAGACCCCGAAATATGGGAGAACGCGATGCCCGCCTGCTCGAAAAGCCCTCCGCCCACTAGGACGCGGGTCGCACCCCCGCCCCCTTGGGGGCGCTGCCAGCGCTCCTCGTGGAAGCCCATCTTGCCATCCAGAGCCTCGAGCCCGCTAGTCAAGCGATCCCGGAGCTCATGCAGGTATTGCACCACCGCATCCGCATTCACGCTTTCTCCCGGCATCCTGCGATTCTACGCCGCCGGGCGCTCAGCGCTCGCCGAGCCGGCCGAGTGTCCTCGCCAGCGCCGTGGTCGTCCTCGTTGCAGGTCGTGCAAGCCAGCCCTTGTGCTCGTAGCACCCGCCCTTCGAGGCGGTTACACCCTGGCATTGGGATTGCTAGTCTCTTGACCAAGACGCAGGATCCGAACGACCGAAAAGAGAGGATTGCCATGAGACATCCCAAGCTAATGTTGATCGCTGCCGCCCTTCTCATCTTTGCCGCTCTCCCGGCCGGGGCTCAGATGTACTCGCCCTATGCCTATGGCGACAACGTCATTCGATTCCGCGTAGGCCTGTTCACCCCCGACGGCAACTCTCAGTACTGGCACGAGGCGGAATCTGACTTTACCGGTAGCGCCAAGGACCTCAAGGATGCTTTCGGCGGGGTCGACTACATGCGCCGCCTCGGCCCGCGCCTCTCGCTGCTACTGACGGGCAGTGGATTCCAGGGCAAGGCCCGAATGGCGTATCGCGATTACACGGACACCTCCGGCAATGACATCGCCCATACCACCAAGCTGAATCTCGCCACCTTCGGCATCGGCCTCATGCTCTACTTGGCGCCAAGCAACGCCCCGATCGTGCCCTACATCGGCGCTGGGGGCGGTTTCTATTCCTACCGTCTATCCGAGAACGGCGACTTCATCGACTTCACCTCGTCGACCCCTTATATCTTTCATTCCCGCTTCACCGCCGACGGAACGACGGACGGCTATTTCTATCTCGCCGGGCTCGAGGTACCGCTTTCACCCACCTGGTCGGTCTTCGCGGAAGCGCGCTGGCACAAGGCGTCCGACCAGCTCGGCGGCGACTTCGGCGGTTTCGGCAAAATCGATCTGTCGGGGAGGCAGATCGCGGCCGGCATGTCCTGGAGGTTCTGAGTCGAGGCCCGCGAATCCGGAGAGGTTGTGGAGGAACGGCCGATTGGTGCTAAACTTTCTATAGAAGGTTCTCGAATGGAAGGAATGAGGCCGCAGTCCGGTTCCCCGCTCGTCGCCGGATTGATCGAGCCGTAATCGCAAAACCAAAGGAGGAGAGATGAACAAGAGCGAACTAGCGGAAAAGCTGGCCTCGAAGTGTGAGCTTTCCAAGTCCAAGGCGGAAGAGGTCGTGAATTGCATCTTCGACACCCGCCCTGGTCACGGGATCATCGCCATCGAGCTCGATGCCGGCCGTGACGTTCAGATCACCGGTTTTGGCACCTTCGGAAGCAAGCGCCGTAGCGCTCGCAAGGGCCGTAATCCGGCGACTGGCGAGACCATCACCATCGCCGCCAAGAAGTACCCGACCTTCAAGGCCGGCAAGGGCCTGAAGGACCGCGTGGCCGAGTAGAACCGCCACGCCACTGAACAGGCGAGATACAAGAAATCCGCGCGCCGCCCCCGACGATTCCTCGTCTGGGGCGGTTTTTCTATCTTTCCGCAGGGGTGACGAAGCGGATCACAACCAGCGCCGCACGCGCTTGCGGTACTCAGCGTAGAGATCACCGAAGCGCCGCTCGAGGAAACGTTCCTCGAGAACGACGACCCCGTAGTGCAGAGAAATCAACGAGGGGATCAAGAGCACGATCGACCACGTCCACTCGAGAGCCAGGGCCGCTCCCAGGTAGCCCAGGGTCAGCGACAGATACAAGGGGTTGCGACTCCAGGAAAAAGGACCGCTGGTGATCAAGGTCGTGGTCGGCCGAAAGTGAAAGATGCTGGTTCCAGCCCGTCCGAACTCGATCAGCGCGAAAAGGCCGATAGCGGCCGCCGCGAGGATGAGCACACCGCCCAGCCAGAGGGCGAGCCAACGCGGTGGCGCGGTCAGAGGCCAGCGTTGTTGCAGAAAATAGCCGAGAAACAACGCCAGAATGAAGATCAGGGGTGGTGGGACGACAAAACCCGCATGCTCCTTCGATTGCTCCGCTCCGCGCTCGCTCATTCTTTCTCCCTCCCACCCTTACGATCATCGGCACCAGAGAAACCCGGCACCGTGCCCCATGATTGTAGCTCGATGACATTGCCCTCAGGGTCGGTGACGTAGCACCAGGTGACCTCCCGGTCGTCGCCGAGAGCCAGAGTCACAATCTCCCCCACCGGATCGCCACCCGCGGCGAGGACCTCGCGCCGCGCCGCCGGGACGGAGGCCACGGTGAAGGCGATATGTCCGAACCCGGGCCGGTTGACGGCGGTCTCAGAGCCCGGTTCGAGGCGTGAATACTCAAAGACCTCAAGGGTCGGTCCGTGCTCTCCGAATCCGGGCAGCCGCAGGTGAACGCCTTTCAGACTCGACCCCTCGACTCCCGTCCCCCGTTCGAGCTCGGGGCCGCTATAGTCGCGGACCGGAGGAACGACCTGGCAGCCGAACAAGCGCTCGTAGAAGTCGGCCAACGAACGCCAGTCGTGGGCCACCAGATTGGTATGGACGTACCTCGCATCCTCGATCATTGTCTTCCCTTCTCGGTCACTGGGCCGAGCGGCAATTCAAAACCACATAGGACCTTCTCATTCTAGCCCTGGAGATTGTTTGCTGAGGTGGGCTCAGGAAGCTTCCTCGGCCGCGGCGGACCCTTCCTGATCCTCGGCGGGCTCTTCGGGGGCCGTGGCCGGCGAGGCCTTCTCGACCACCTGAGCAGGGAGGTCGACGGTGAAGGTCGTGCCCTTGCCGAGCTCGGAAGCGAGGGTAATGTCGCCACCCATCATGCGGCAGAAACGCCGGCTGATAGTGAGGCCGAGGCCGGTCCCGCCGTACTTGCGAGTGGTCGAGACGTCCGCCTGGGCAAACTCCTCGAAGACCTTGGAGCACTGCTCGGGAGTCATTCCCACTCCGGTGTCCGACACTTCGAAACGGAGACGATCGCCGCCTTCCTCCTGGGTGCGAACGGCGCTCAGGCGGACGGTTCCGTTCTCGGTGAACTTGCTGGCGTTGCTCAGCAGATTGACCAGGGCCTGCCGCACCTTGGTGACGTCGGCGCGCATGCTACCGACGTCGTCGCCGATCTCGAGCTCGAAGGTGTTGGCGTTCTTCTCCACCAGGGGCTGCACCGAGCTCACGACCTCGTCGATCATTTCGTCGACCTCGAAGTCCTCGAGATAGAGCGTCATCTTCCCGGCCTCGATCTTCGACAGGTCGAGGACGTCGTTGATCAAGGAGAGCAGGTGCTTGCCGGCGCTGCGGATCTTCAGGAGATCGGGCTCTTCTCGGCCTTCGTCCTCCGCCTCCTCGATCATCATGTCGCTGTAACCGATGATCGCGTTCATCGGTGTGCGCAACTCGTGACTCATGTTGGCGAGGAAGGCGCTCTTGGCGTGATTGGCGTCGACGGCGATCTCGCGTGCCAGCTCCGCGTCCTTGCGCGCCTGCTCGAGGCGCTGATGCGCGAGCCCTAGGCTCTGCGCCATATCGTTGAAGGCGGCCGCCAAGGCACCGAGCTCATCGTGCGAGGCAAGCGGGATCCGATGATCGAGATCCCCGTCGCCGATGGCGGTGGCACCGCGGCGCAGCTCACGCAGCCCCTTGCTCAGCGAGCGCAATACCGGCGCGCCGACTCCAATCGTGACCAGAATCGACAGGATGAAGATGGTGACGGTCAAACGGCCAATCCAGCGTTCGACCTTGAAGATGTTCAGATTGGCTGCGTCGACACGCTCGCGCTCCTGCGCCTCGAGCGTCGCTAAGCGTAATTGCGAACGTTGCGCCAGAGGCTCGCCACGAAGGGTCAGCTCGGTCACCGCCTTGGTCTGGTCGACGCCAAACGATCGGTAGAAGATCAACCACGACTTGTCCAGCTGCTGAAGCTCCTTGACGACTCCCTCGAGCTGCTTCTTCTGGCCGGGACTGGCAAGCTCGCTCAGGGCCTTCGCTTCGGATTGAATCTTCGCCAAGCGCTCCTGGAACTGCTTGATCTGATCCGCGGGAAGGCCGTTCGTACCTCCGCCGACCAGCGAATTACTCAGCAGCTCCACCTCCTTGCGCCGGCACTCGAGCTGTTGGCCGATCGAGAGTAAGAGCTCCCGCCGCTGCACCGCTTGGCGCAACTGCTCGATGCTCTCGTTGCGTTTCTGGTTTCCCCAGAAGTAGATCGCCAGGTTGAGCCCAAAGAGGACTAGAACCAGAGTGAAGGCGAACGTCAGGCGGCGCCGGATCGTCATGACTTTGAGGTCTTCAGGCTTCTCGCTGTTTCTATCACAAATGAGCTATTCGTTTACGTACGGCTGGCAGTCCGCGGCATCTTCTGACTCCACTCGGCGCGGACTCGCTCTCCGCCCAAGCCCCTATGGGAACAGGAAGCCAGGCGCAGCTTCGCGGTTTCGAGGTCCCTCCTCAAGGGTCCCGGGCCAGCGCTGGGCACGCCTCCTCGGGCGAGATATTTGCCATAGGTCAAAGAGATGAGTACAATGCGCCGAAATGCACCCCCTACGCGTGGTTCCCGCGTTGGCGCTGCTCATGCTGGCGGCGCCGCTCCTGGCTCAGAGCTCGATCTCGATGGGCACCGAGGGCACCGTGCTCACGGCGAGCGAGTACACCCATTATCCGATGCTTCATATCGGCGGCTTCTCGGACATCGACTTCTCCGCCACCAACGAGAAGGGCGTGAGCTCGTCGAGCGGCTTCACCGAGGGCCAGTTCATTCTCCACTTCACCGCGACGCTGGCGCCGCGGGTGAGCGTCTTCGCCGAGACGTCGATCACCGCGCACGGCGGCAACGACTCCTATACCGCCGGCGTCGAGCGGATCATCGTGAGCTACACTCATAGCGATCTCCTGAAGATCTCGCTCGGCAAGTACCACACCCCGATCAACTACTGGAACACCGCCTTCCATCATGGCCTCTGGTTGCAGACCACGGTCTCGCGACCGGAGATGATCAAGTTCGGAGGCAAGTTCCTGCCGGTGCACTTTCTCGGCGGCCTCGTGCAGGGGACGGCGCCAGCCGGCGGGCTCAACCTCGGCTACCAGTTCGGCATCGGCAACGGGCGCTCGACCTCGGTGAGCGGAGCGGGGGAGGGGGGCGACAGCAACAACAACCGTGCCTGGCTGGTGAATCTGTCGCTGCGCCCCGATCGGATCTACGATCTCAAGTTCGGCGGCGCCTACTACCACGACCGGGTCACCCTGCCGACCGGCATCAGCTATCCAGAGCAGATCGCCTCCGCTTTCCTGGTGTGGACACGCGAGACCCCGGAGGTCATCGCCGAGTACGCTCGAGTGCGGCATCAAGACCCGACCGGCCACCTCACGCGGACGAGTAGCGCCTACTATTTGCAGGTGGCCTACCGCTTGCCGATCGCCCACGCGCGCTTCAAGCCCTACGCCCGCTACGAGCACATGGACGTGGCGGTCGCGGACCCGGTTTACGCTGGCGTCCCCAGCCTCAAGCGCTCGATCCTCGGCGTGCGCTGGGATGTCTTCGATCTCGTCGCCTTGAAGATCGAGGGCCGCCACGATCAGATCCCCGGACGAAAGGATTCCAATGGCGTCTTTGGCCAGGTGGCATTCGCTTTCTAGCCCCGCTCTTCGTCTCTTGACCTTGGTCGCCCTCCTCCTCGGCATGGCGGCGGTGGCCAAGCCAGCGGTGGCGCTCGACATCGCGGTCGTCGTCCACCCGGGGGTCAAGGTCGACAACGTTTCCTTCATCGAGCTGCGCAAAATCCTCCGCGGTGATCGGCAATTCTGGCCGAGCGGCGAGCCCGTGACGCTCCTGGTGCGCGCCCCCGTAGCGCCCGAGCGAACGGTCCTGCTCGACAAGATCTATCGCATGAGCGAGTCGCAGTTTCGCCAGTACTGGATCGCCAAGGTCTTCCGCGCCGAAACGAGCTCGGGACCCAAGGTCGTGCTCTCCAACGAGAGCGCCTCGGAGCTCGTCAAGGTCATTCCGGGGGCCGTGACCCTGATCCGCGCCAAGGACGTTCCCAAAGGCGCCAAAGTCTTGAAGATCGACGGTCTTCTCCCCGGCGATCCCAAGTACCCGCTTCACTCAGCAGACTGAGCGACCAGTCTTGGTCCGCCTCCTGGAAGCAAATCGCCTAGCGCCTTTTCACTCGGCGACGCCTGGTGGCAAGACTGCCGGAGAAAGAATCGACAAACCGCACTCCGGGCTAGAATAGCGGCTCACCCGATGGCACCGAGAGAGCCGCTGATCGTCGAGGAGGACATCCGCCGGGCGTGGACGTTGCCCGCCTGGGTCTACACGGACCCCGAGATCTTCGCGAGTGCCAAGTCCAGAGTCTTCGCCCCCAGCTGGCAGCTAGTCTCCAATCTCGACCGGGTCAAGGCGCCGGGCCAGGTCCATCCGTTCATCCTTCTCGAGGGATGCCTGGACGAGCCGTTGCTCCTGTCGCGCGACCGCGACGACCACATCCACTGCCTCTCGAACGTCTGCACCCACCGCGGCAACCTGGTTTGCGAGCACGATGGGATGGAGAGCTTCCTGCGCTGCCGCTACCATGGCCGGCGTTTCGGTCTCGATGGGAGGTTCCAGTCGATGCCCGAGTTCGAGGAAGCGGTCGGCTTCCCGAGTGCGTCCGACGACCTTCCGCGCGTCGAGCACGGGACCTGGGGCAAGCTCGTCTTCGCCTCTCTTGCTCCCCAAGCGCCCCTGGACGAGATCCTTACTCCGGTTGCCGCCCGCTGCTCGTGGCTTCCTTTAGAGCAAGCGACGATCGACCCGGGTCGATCGCGCGACTACCTCGTCCATGCCAACTGGGCGCTCTATTGCGACAACTACCTCGAGGGCTTCCACATCCCCTTCGTCCATCCCTCCCTTTCGGGAGCCCTCGAGTACGAGGAGTACCGAACCGAGCTCTTCCCGCGAGCGAGCCTGCAGGTGGGAATCGCGAGCGGCGCCGACGACACCTTCGACCTGCCGCCGGACTCGCCCGACTTTGGCCAACGCGTCGCGGCTTACTACTTCTGGATCTATCCCAACACCATGCTCAACGTTTATCCGTGGGGGATCTCGGTCAACATCGTCCGGCCCTTGGCGGTCGATCGCACCAAGGTGTCATTCCTCTCCTACGTCTGGGATCCGGAGCGACTCGACCGCGGCGCTGGGTCCGGCCTCGACCGGGTCGAGCGCGAGGACGAGATCGTGGTCGAGAGCGTTCAGCGCGGCGTCCGCTCCCACCTCTATGAACGCGGCCGTTACTCGCCGGCGCGTGAACGGGGCGTTCACCACTTTCATCGCCTCCTCGCTCAGGCACTGACGGACTAGGCCCGCGACCTTGTCCGGCCCACCACCGGCTGCCGCCCCCGGAAGCAACGGCGTTCCTCGCCTCCTCAGGCGCCTCTCCGCTTTCGACGGCACCCTGCTGACCGTGGGCTCGGTCCTGGGAAGCGGCATCTTCCTCACCGGTGGAGCGGTGGCCGCGGCGCTCCCCCATCCGGGACTCATTCTGCTCGTCTGGCTCGCCGGCGGACTTCTGACCATGGCGGGCGCCGTCACCTACGCCGAGCTCGGAACGCTCTTCCCCCGCGCCGGCGGTCTCTACGACTTCCTCAAGGAGGCGTACGGCCCGGTCTGGGGTTTCCTCTATGGGTGGTCGGCCTTCTGGGTCATCATGTCCGGAGGGATCGCGGCGCTCGCCGCTGGGTTTGCCGAGTACCTCGGGGTCTTCGTCCCCGATCTCTCGACGCACCGCATGATCGCTTCGCTCTCCGTTGGCAGCGCCACCTGGGAGCTCTCCTCCGGACAGCTGGTGGCGGCCGGCGCCATCCTGGTCCTCACCTTGGTCAACTACCTCGGAGTCCGTCAGGGAGCGACGGCCCAGAATCTCCTCACCCTGCTCAAAGTCGGTTCCGTCCTGGCGTTCTGCGCGCTCGGGTTGTGGCTCCCCGCGCCACTGACGCGAGGTTTCTCGCCGCCTCTTGCCCAGGGCTCGCTTGTCACCCTCTTCGGGGTCGCGATGATTGCCGTCCTTTGGACCTACGACGGTTGGTACGGCCTGGTCTTCTCGGCCGAGGAGCTCCGCGAGCCGGAACGGACGCTGCCCCGGGCCCTCCTGGCCGGGACCTTGATCATCATGGTGCTCTATCTCCTGCTCAACGTCGTCTACCTGAAAGCTCTGCCGATCGCGCGCATGGCGGCGAGCACCCGTATCGGAGAAGATGCGGCGAGGGCGCTCTTCGGACCCTTCGGCGGCCACCTGCTCTCCGCCGCGATCCTGGTGTCGATCTTCGGCTGTCTCTCCGCCACCATCCTCTATAGCTCGCGCATCTACATGCCGATGGCTCGCGATGGGCTCTTCTTCCACTCCCTCGCCCGGATCGATCCACGCTCCCGCGTGCCCGCCCGAAGCCTGTGGGCACAGAGCTTGTGGGCGATCCTGTTGACCCTGTCGGGAACCTACGAGCAGCTCTTTACCTACGTGACGTTCGTCGTGGTCCTCTTCCAGGTCGCCGCCGGCGTCGCACTCTTCGTCCTCCGCCGCCGCCGGCCTGCCCTCCCCCGTCCCTATCGCGCCTGGGGATACCCCGTGGTCCCCGCCCTCTTCGTTCTCGCCTCTCTCCTCTTGGTCGGAAACACCCTGGCCGAGCGGCCCGTTGAATCGATGGCGGGCCTTGGCCTCTTGGCTATCGGCCTGCCCGCCTACGCATTCTGGCGTCGGCGCACAGCCTCGAACCCGTAGGCGCTGGCTCGCTATCGCCCGCCCTCTCAGGCCGAGCGCGCAAGAATCCGATCCGCGGTGCGCAGAGCTAGCGCCGTGATGGTGAGCGTGGGTGCGTCGCCGCTGCCGCTCGAAGGGACGAGCGAGCCATCGGCAAAGGCGAGATTGGGAACCTCGTGGCAGATACCGTCGGCGTCCGCCACCGAGTCCTTGGGGTCGCTCCCCATCCGGCAGGTGCCAAGGACGTGAGAGGCGTTGAAGAGGTCGAGAGAAGAGGTCTCCTCGGCGAGCTCGCCGTGCGCCGCGTCGATGACCGCACGCACCCTGTCCGCCATGCTGCGCAGAAGCTGGCGTTCGTTGCTGCCCAGGATGGAGACAATCCGAGCCAGAGGGATTCCGAAGCGATCATGGTGGAAGGGGTCGAGCTCGATCCGGGTCCGTTCATTGGGGAGCCAGTCACCCATCGCCGCCACGGCTACGGCACGGCCAAAGACCTCGCGCAAGCGGCGCTCGTGCGCCGTTCCGAACCCCTCGACGAGACGGGTCGCGTAAGCGACTGGCCCGCGCAGATCCGCCTCGCCGTGCGCCGTGTATATGCGGAAGCCTCCAACCCAACCAGCGTTCGAGGCGGAGGGAACGGCGAAGTCCCAAGCGACGCCGTCGACGGGCAGCCCACGATAGGAGTCGACGCGCTCGGGCAAGAGAGCCACCGAGGTCCAGACCAGCGTCTCGGTGAAGTTCCTCCCCACCTGGCCCGAGCCATTGCCGACGCCGTCGGGGAACCGAGCCGACCTCGAGGCGAGCAGAAGTCGTGGCGTCTCGACCGCTCCTCCCGCCATCACGAACCACTTCGCCCGGGCTCGCTTCTCCACGCCGTCGGGTCCGCGGTAGACCACTCCCGTGATCCGGCCGGCAGGACCGGTCTCGAGTGCTAGGGCATGAGACTCGGCTTTCAAGTCGAGGCGACCCGTAGCGAGAGCCGGCGGCAGGAAGGTTACATCGGAGCTTCCCTTATCCCCGAGTGGACAGCCGTTGGTGCAGGAATCGCATAGATTGCACTGTGGCCGTCCACGATAGGGACGCGAGAGGATTGCCAGGGAGTTCGGAATCAGGGTCGCGCCAACGGCCGCGAAGGCCGGGAGCAGCTTGCGGCTCGCCCACGACAGCGGATGCTCTGGGAGGACCGGGGGTAATGTGCGCGGCCGGAAGGGATTGTCCTTCGGAGCGGCAACGCCCATGCACTCCTCGGCCAAGTCGTAGTACCGCGCCAGCTCGTCATAGGCGAGCGGCCAATCGCACGCCACGCCGAAGAGGGACCGCATGCGCAGAGAGCGGGGATGGAAGCGGTGCGCTTCGCCCTGGTAGTGGAGGGTGCTCCCCCCAACCCCTTGCACGTGTGCGTACTGTTGATACGAGCGCCGGTCGCCGGTGACGAAACGACCCTGGCCGCGATTCCACGATCGATAGCTCTTCCACTCCTTCCCAATCTCCTGGGCGCTCCCGAAGCTGTAGCGGGGATTGCCCTCCTCGTCGCGGGCCGCGTCGTAGGGAAAGGGGTGAAGCTCGAAGTCGTCCTCGGTCTGCGGGTAGTCACGCAAAGGCAGATAGCGCTTCCCTGCTTCGAGCACGGTAACGCGCGCCCCGTTGGAAACGAGCCGCCAGGCGGCGGCCAATCCCCCCGCACCCGCGCCGATGACCACCACATCCGATTCAGGCATCGGGCGGCTCCTGATAGTCCGGATAGCCGTCTGGCTGGGGTGGGTGGGGAAAGCGAAGTGGCGGCCAGGAGGTGGAGCGAGAGTAGTAGAGCTCGAACGCTCGATCGCGAACCACGCGATAGAAGAACCGCGGCATGCTGCCATCGGGTGCCGCCGCGAGCTCCGCTACGACGCTTTCGCGTAGGGCTCGATTGAGATTTCGAAAGTCAGCGGCTCCGTGATTCGCCGCGCCACGCTCGAGCAGGGCGACACCCTCGACGAGCGCCCGGCGCTTCTGACGTTGCTTTTCCAGCGAGCCAAGCAATCGCTCGCGGAGCGCCGTGGAAGTATCAGGAAGGATGGTGGCGAGCAGGCTGTCGAGGGTCGCGATTTCCTCCGAGTCGAGGCGGCGAGGAAGGAAGACATCCTTGAGGATCCAGCCGCCCGAACCGATCAGGACCGCACCGATGCTCCAGCGCAGCAATTGACGGCGGGTCAAGCCACGCTTCGCCTTTCCAGAAGTCGTTCCCATCATTCCAGCTTGCGGCCGCTCACCAGGGACGGAGTTCGCGGGGGCCCCCCGGCCCGGTCGATCAGCGCTTGCGGTCGCGCAACACCGCAATCCCAGTCGCCACCAAACCGACGGCAACCACGATGACCCCATACTGGCCAAGCGTAGGGACCGCCGTGGGTCGCGGGGCGCCCGCCGATGCCAGTGCAGGGAGGGCAAAGATCATCCACATAAAGCTAACAAGTCTTGCTCGCATAACGCCTCCATTTCCACCAATCTTGGACTCTGCTCAGATGATCAACAATACCGCAAGAAATCTCTCGATCTGGCTTCAGCGCTTGCGGTCACGCAAAACGGCGATCCCGGTGGCCACTAGGCCAACCGCGACCACGACGACCCCGTACTCCCCAAGGGTTGGAATCGCCCGCGAGGAAACATGTCCAGCCATGGCGAACCCCGGAAGGGCAAGAACCATCCAAACGAACGTAGTCAATCTTGCACGCACTGTCGTCTCCTTCTTTTAGCGATGGTCCAAGAGTTAGAGCCCACCACAACATCTTCTGCGCATGGCCGCCACTCGGCGATCAGCGCTTGCGGTCGCGCAGAACCGCGATCCCAGTCGCCACCAGACCGACGGCGACCGCGACGATGCCGTACTGACCGAGCGTCGGAATCGCGCGCGGAGGCAAAGCACCGGCCATGGCAAGCCCCGGAACGGCAAGAACCATCCAAATGAATGCAGTCAATCTCGCTCTCATCTTCATCTCCTCCCTCTTGTCGGGCAAGAACTAGTACGGGCGGAAAACTACCGCACTTGTCGCGGTCAGGTCAATGATCTAGTCCGTCCGTTCGATCGTGACCTCGGGATCGCCGTACTCGTCGCGACGGATGGTGAGCCGGCACGGATTGCAGCACACCTCGCAGTCCTCGATCATCGTCCCGACATTCATCGGGTCGATCGTCAGCTCGAGACGCTCTCCACAGTAGGGACACCAGAGCTCGACCCAGTCGCCGCTCGAGTCCATTTCTGCCTCCTGTTTTCTCTACGAGCTTGGCAAAGAGGCGAGGAGGCCGTCGAGGTCCAAGGGGTCCGTACGCATGGAAATCGCGCCCTTGTCATCCCGCGGCCACTCTTCCCGGGGACGATCCCAGTAGAGCTCCAAGCCGTTTCCGTCCGGATCCGCCAGATAGAGCGCCTCGCTCACTCCATGATCGGCGGCGCCTCGCAGAGGGACGCCGGCGTCGAGCAATCGCCGCAGGGCCCGGGCCAAGTCGCTCCGTTGCGGATAGCGAATCGCCACGTGGTAGAGGCCCGTCGTGCCAGCAGGCGGCGCACTTCCTCCCCGGCTCTCCCAGGTGTTGAGGCCGATGTGGTGATGGTAGCCGCCCGCCGACACAAAGGCCGCTTGTGGGCCGTAGCGCGCCGTCAGCCCAAAACCGAGAACGCCGCAATAAAACCCGAGAGAACGCTCGAGGTCCGCGACCTTGAGGTGGACGTGCCCGATCGACGTGGCATCGGGAATTACATAGGGATCCGGCTCAGGCATCAGACAAGGGACTCCACACGATTATCCGCTCCGATAGCCTGTTCTAAGCTGACGCGGAAGACGAGAGCAGCTCGCGCACCGCCGCAACGAGCTCGTCAAGGTCGAATGGTTTGTAGATCGCGCGATCAGCCCCACTGAACTCCATCAGCGTCTGCTCGCGCTCAGGATCCTTGCGAAGGTCTCGCGCCGTGAGCAGCAAGATGCGAAGGCTTTCCGGGTATACACCCACCTCCTGGTCCTGGCGCAGCATCCTGGCCACGCGATAGCCATTCTCTCCTGGCATCATCACATCGAGTACCGCGAGGTCGGGCTGATGAACCCGCGCCGCCCCCAGTGCCTCGAGACCGTTCACCGCGGTCACAACCTCGAAACCCTCGCTCTCGAGGCGGAAGCGCACCGTTTCTATGACATCGGCCTCGTCGTCGGCGATCAGTATCTTGGCGGCCATCGAAATCCCCCTAGTTGGTTGTCTGCCGGTCGAGCGCGCAGGCGACGAGCTCACGGGCCGAAGAACCGTCATCGGGATAGCCCGCAGGACCGAAGACCCGCGCTCCGGAAACAGCTTCGCCCGCCTCCAAGACCGACGCCACCTTGTGCCGCACGACCTCGCAGCCCTCCTTCGGTGTCCCGGTCAGAATCAGGACGAGACGCCCTTGAGCAGGCTGCAAACAAAAAATATCACTCCGCCGCGGCAGTTTCTCGAGGAGCTTCTTCTGAAGCGCGAGAAGTCGCGCCTCCGTGTCCTCCTTCCCTTCGAAGTTCCGGCCGCGGCGCAGCTCGATCACCAGCAGCCCGAAAAAGGGGTAGATTCGTTGCTGCCAGATCTCGAGCTCGAGAGCGGCCATCTCGGCCGTCCGTGCCGAGAACCGCGGCAGGACGAACCAGAACCGGCTACCTTTGCCCAGTTCGCTCTCCACTCGGAGCTCGCTGCCATGCGTGCGCAAGAAGTCGCGCGCAATGGATAGACCCAATCCGGTCCCACGGACCTTACGCGTCAGCGAGTTCCCAACCTGGTAGAAGCGCTCGAAGATTCGCTCTTGATCGCCGGGAGCGATTCCAAATCCGGTGTCGCTGACGCTTATTTCAACCCCCTCCGAGTGACGCTTAGCCTCGAGGAGGACGCGCCCGCCGGCAGGCGTGAACTTGATCGCGTTGCTCAGGAGATTTCCCACCACCTGCTCGATGCGATGGGCGTCGATCCACACCTCGTCCAGAGTGGCCATGACCCGGAGCTCGAGGTCGGGCCCCTGCGCTTCGGCGCGGGACTCGAAAGAGGAAAAAATCTCTTTCAACAGAGGGCCGGGCTCGACGCTCCGGAATCGGAACTCGAGCTTTCCAGCTTCGAGCTTGGAGAGATCGAGAAGATCATCAATGATCAACCGCAGGCGGTCGACGTTGCGGCTCGCGATGGCAAAGAAATTCTCTTGCGCCTTTTCGTCGAGATTCCCACCTCGCTCCAGAAGGTCGATCGAATTCTTGATCGCGGTGAGTGGCGTGCGTAGCTCGTGCGACACCGTGGAGACGAAATCAGACTTCATTTCGCTCAGCTTCGTGAGCTCTTCGTTGGCTTGCCGCAGAGCTTCCTCGGCACGTTTCCGGTCGCTGATGTCCTGTTGTACGACGATACAGTGATCCGCCCCGCCTTCTTCATCCACCAAGTGAGAGATCGATGTCGCCGCCCAAAATCTCTCGCCGCCGCCGGTGGGCGTAACCAGCACCTCGCCCTCCCATTCTCCCCGGCTCCGCAGCACCTGCCAAGCATCTTCCTGCCGTCCGCCGCTTTCGAGCTCGCCGACCGCGAGGCCGATTGCCTCCTCCGCGGACCGACCTATGGCGTTGGCGAACCGAGGATTAGCGTACTCGATCACTCCGCTGGTGTCCGTGATCGCGACCATGCTCGGGCTCTGCTCCACCGCGCGTGTGAGCTTGCGCAACTCCTCTTCCGCCCTCCGTCGTTCTTCGACCTCATGTTCGAGCTCGTCCCGCGCCTCCTCCACCTCGCGCGCATGGTGGGCGAGGATTCTCTGAGTGCTTTCCAGATCCGCCACGGTCGCCGCCTCCTTCTCAGCCCGCCGTTGCTCGCTGCGCACGCGATCAACCAAGTAACCGTAGAAGGTGGCGACGGCGAAAAGGAAGGGGATCCGGATCAGGGAGCTCGAACTGGCAAGCGCGGCGACCCCGTGTGCTTCGACCAAGCCGTAGAGGTAGCCGCCGCAGATCACCACCGCGCCGAGCGCGATCAGACGCAGGTTCTCTCCGATCGCGGCCACGAACAGGACGAAGAAATAGAGGTAGAAGAATTCGGGCTCGAAGCGGCCGGTGACGAGCAGCCCCACCGTGATCCAGCTGGTATCTACGATCACCACACCGGCGCTGAACCAGACCGACTCGATCCACCGGACCGGCAGCTTGAAGACCACCACATTGGAAACCAGACCGAAGGCGATGAGCGCAAAGATGACCGTGGGAACGGAACGGAGCCCTGTTTCCTCGAGGAGCAAATATGAAGCGGCGATGATGAGGGTGAACCGAAGAAGGATGAAAGCTTTAACCTTCCCCGGGCCCACCCGGCGCGCGGCCGGGGCCATTGCCTGGTCGCGTCGCATTCGCGGCACGCCTTCAACGGTCGTCATCGATGGCAGCAGTATACCCGCTGCGCCTACCCGGGACCGGGTCGGCGCGAAATGATGTGCCCAGTAAGTGCCCGGTACCTAACCGACTTCTTCGACGTCCCAGGCGATCATCCGCACCCGCCCACCACACTTGTTGCAGAAGTCGGCGAGGGACTCGCGCAGGTCGGCGAGCACCTCGGGCGCGATAATCGAGAGGATCATCGCCGAGGTCTTGGGGAAGGCGCCCGATCCCAGGCGAGGGCCGGTGAGCCCGAGCCCCGTCACATGCGGAATCTCGCTGTATCCCTGAACGCCCGAGCGATGCAAGAAAACCTCGAGCTCCTCCTTGTGCTCCTCGTCGGCGATGATCATCAAGAGCTTCATTCGCTCAATCCTTGGCGCCAAGGGCGCGCAGCAGGGAGATCATTGGACACCGGCGGGTAAACGCGGACTGCAGCAGGTTGAGACCAACAAACGCGGTAAAGAGAAAGAAGGCGGGATGTACCCAATAGCCCAGGGCCACCGAGACAAGCACGAAGGCCCCGGCGATTCCGCGGATCGATTCGTTGAGTCGCATTGAAGTTTTCCTTTCGTCGACCAGGGGTGGCAGTCGGTCAGTCGCCCCCATCGGTGGGAACGACGCTCTCCACACCGACGGCCTTGAGATACATGAAGTAAAGCAGGGGAATCACCACGAGGGTGAGAACGGTGGAGACCAAGACTCCAGAGATCAAGGCAACCGCGAGGCCTTGGAAGATCGGGTCGAGGAGGATCACGATGCCGCCCACGACCAGCGCCAGCGCGGTCAGCGCGATGGGGCGGAAACGAACGACACCGGCCTTGATCACGGCGTCCTCCAGCGGCTCGCCCGCGCGCAGCTCGATGTTGATGAAGTCGACGAGCAAGATGGAGTTGCGAACGATGATGCCCGCTAGGGCAATGAAACCGATCATCGAAGTCGCGGTGAAGAACACTCCGGCGATGCCGTGCGCCGGCAGGATTCCGATCAGCGTCAGAGGGATGGGGGCCATGATGATCAGGGGCGTCACGAACGAGCGGAACCAGCCCACGACCAGTAGGTAGATCAGCACCAGCACCACGGCGAAGGCGATCCCCATGTCGCGGAAGACCTCATAAGTGATTTGCCACTCGCCGTCCCACTTGAGTGAATAGTGCAGAGTGTCGGTGGGGAGATGAGTCGAGAGCACCGGCAGGGCCTTGCCGCTCGGGCCTTTGAGCTTCAGGATGGAGGGATCCATGTTGAGAATTCCGTAGACCGGTGACTCCTCCGCTCCCGCTACCTCCCCGACGACGTAGGTGACCGGGCGCAGATTCTTGTGGTAGCGGAACTGCTCCTGCTTCGTCTGGCGGACGCGCACGAGCTCGCCCAGAGGCACCAGCCTGCCGTCGGAGCCATGCACTTCAACCGCTAGGAGCGTCGCGAGATCGGAGCGTTGGGAGCGGTTCAAGCGGAACACCAACGGCACCGTCTGACGCGACCAGGGCTCGTGCAGCACCCCCGCGTCGCCGCCAGCGAGCGCCAGATGAAGAGTGCGCGCCACCACCTCCGCCGAGACGCCGGCCCGGGCCGCCTTCTGGCGGTCGACCTCGAGCACCGCCTTGGGTCCGGGATTCTCGACGAACCAATCGACGTCGACGATCCCGGGCGTCTTCTCGAAGATCGCTCGCACCTTACGGGCAATCGCCAGGCGCTCCTCGAGCTTCGGTCCATAGACCTCCATGACCATGGTCGACAGAACCGGTGGCCCCGGTGGGACCTCGGTGACTTTGACGTTGGCTCCGGTTCGCTCGGCCACCGGTCGCAGCGCGTTGCGCAACGCCTTCGCGAAGGGGTGACTTTCTCGGTGACGCTCGCCCTTGGGCAAGAGGTTCACCTGCAAGTCGGCCACGAGAGGCCCGCGCCGCAGGTAGTAGTGACGGACCAGTCCGTTGAAGTTGAAGGGCGCCGACGTGCCGACGTACACCTCGACGTCGCTCACCTCGGGCTCTTGCCTCGCCACCGTAGCGAGCTCGCGCGCCACCGCCGCAGTGCGCTCCAGAGTGGTGCCTTCGGGCATGTCGATCACCACCTGGACCTCGCTCTTGTTGTCGTAAGGAAGCATCTTTACCTTGACCAGACGGAAGAAGAGAAGCGACACGGAGAGCAAGAGCAGGACTACGACGCCGACCAAAAGAGACCAACGGCGCAGGGGGCTCTCGAGCAAGGGGCGGAAGAACGCCGTGTAATAGCGGTGCATGCGGTTCTCTTCCGGCGTCTCTTGGTCGGGAGACTCGGGGGTTGGCGGACCCTGCGCCGCGATCAGCTCGGCATGGCGCCGGAACAGACGATAAGTGAGCCACGGAGAAACGATGAAGGCCACGAGCAGAGAGAAGAGCATCGCCGCCGACGCGTTGATCGGGATGGGACGCATGTAGGGGCCCATCAAGCCGGACACGAAGGCGAGCGGCAGGAGCGCCGCGACCACCGCGAAGGTAGCGAGGATCGTCGGGTTGCCCACCTCGTCGGTCGCGTAGATCGTGGCCTGGCGCGGATGGGCCCAGGCGAGCTCGTAGTGGCGGTGGATATTCTCCACCACCACGATGGCGTCGTCGACAAGGATGCCGATTGCGAAGATCAACGCAAACAGCGTCACCCGATTGAGCGTGTAGCCGAACAAGTAGGAGGCCGCCAAGGTCAGAGCCAGCGTCGTCGGGACGGCCACCAGAACCACCAGCCCTTCGCGCCGGCCGAGGGCGAGAGCCATCAAGATGACCACCGCCAGGGTGGCGATGGCAAGGTGCTTCATGAGCTCGTTCGACTTCTCGTTGGCGGTAAAGCCGTAGTCCCGCGTCTTGGTCACGGTCACATCCGCCGGCACCACCGGGCCGCGCAGCTCCCGAACCATGCGATCGAGCTCGCTGACCAGACTGATGGCGTTGGTTCCGGGCTTCTTGGCCACGGCGACGGTCACCGCCGGCGCATCGAGACCACGAGGCAGGCCCTTGGCCGCTCCTGCCTGACCCGCCTCGATCCAGACATACTGGTCCGGCTCATCCGCCCCCTCACGGACGGTGGCGACGTCGCGCAAGTACACCGGATGGCCTTGATAGACGGCAACGACCGCCGCGCCAACCTCTTCGGGAGTGCGCAGGAAGCTCGAGACTTCGACCTCGGTGTTGCGATCCACCGAGGAGAAGCTCCCGGCTGGAAGCTGCCAGTTCAACGCAGAGACCGTCTGATACGCCTGCAGCAGCGAGACGTGGTGGGAAGCGAGCCGGTCCTCGTCGAAACGCACGGACACCACGTGGCGAGCACCACCCAAGACGGTCACGCGCGAAACCTGGGAGTTACGATCGAGGTGGCTCTTGAGCTCTTCGGCCACCTGGGCCAACCTGTCCGAAGCCAGATCGCGCGACCATAGGGTGTAGGCAACCACCGGCACGTCGTCGATGCTGCGTGGCGCCACCACCGGCGGCAGCGCGGCGGCTGGAAGCTCGGGCGCGATCTCCGCCAACTTGGCATGAACTCTGAGCACCGCTTGGTCGGGATCCGACCCGACCACGAACCGAACGATCACGATTCCGCCGGAGGGCTGAGAGGTGGAATAGATGTACTCGACGTTGGGGATCTCGTAGAGCGCCTTCTCCAGCGGGCTGATCAGCTGGCGCTCCACCTCCTCCGAAGAAGCTCCGGGCATGCCCGCGAAGACATCGATCATCGGCACGCGGATCTGCGGCTCTTCTTCTCGCGGCGTTACCAATACGGCAAAGGCGCCGAGAAAGAGCGAAGCGACGACGAGCAGCGGGGTGAGCTTCGAATCGAGGAAGGAGCGAGCGATCCTGCCCGCGATTCCGAGAGGACGCCGCGTCATCTTGAGGCGTAGCGCCTCGCGCCGCGTTGCCCGGTCGCTCACGGGGCTTCCCGCCGCCGGCTCTTCGGGGGGCCGCTCTTCGCCGTTCATTCCGTGACCTCGACCGGAGCGCCCAGGGGGGGCGCCAAGGAGAGCCCTACGAGCACGGTTTCACCTCCCTCAAGCCCGGCCAGGACCTCGGTCCGGCCATCGCCAAGGGTCGCGCCGAGGCTCACGACTCGCGCTTCCGCCTTGCCCTCGGCGTTGCGCACGACGACCATGTCGAGCCCTCCTTGACGCAAGAGCGCGGCGCTCGGCACGACGACCATCGGGTGCGCCGCCAGCTTGATCCAGGCCCGCCCCGACGCACCGGTCGCGAGACCGGATTCGGCCAGGTTCAGCTTGACCGTGAAGGAGTGACTGGAAGGATCAGCGCCCGCCGAGATCTCGCCGACCCGGGCCGTCAAACGACCGAGATCGGGGCGCGAGTCGAGCTCGATCGCGACCGGATCGCCCACCGCCAGGCGGCTCTCGGTCCGGATCTGCTCGGGCAGAGAGAAGACGAAGCGCACGCCGTTGCGCGATTCGA
Organism: Thermoanaerobaculia bacterium; assembly: GCA_046704885.1. Lineage (GTDB taxonomy): Bacteria > Acidobacteriota > Thermoanaerobaculia > Multivoradales > JBJKRB01 > JBJKRB01. Next base: position 29,480 of record JBJKRB010000150.1, read on the forward strand.
TCTCGACCAGCGGCCGTCCGGGAGCCGCTAGATCGCCCACGTCCACCAGCTTGGCGGAAACGTGACCAGAGAAGGGCGCCTTGAGCCTGGAATCGGCAGCCAAGGACGCCGCGGCGGCGACCGCGCCGCGTGCCTGCTCGCGGGCGCCGGCGGCCTGATCCCGATTCATGCGCGCTTGATCGAGCTCCAGCTCGGAAGCGGCCTTCTTCGCCGCAAGAGCTTGAAAACGTTGATAGTTGCGCTCGGCAAGCCGATAAGCGGCCTCGGCCCGCGCGAGCGCGCCGCGGGCCTGATCCAACTGGCCGCGGGCCGCGGTCGGGTCGATCTCCACCAGCACCTGTCCGGCGTGGACCTCCTCGCCAAGCTTCACCGGGACCCGGATCACCTGCGCCATGATGCGGCTCGAGACCGCCGCCCTGATTTTGGCCTCCAACGTGCCTGGGAGTTGGACCTCGCTCGCCACATTGATCCGCTCGGCCCTGGCAATCCGCGCATGGATGGGAGGGATCTCGGCGTTTGACTCCTTGCTCTCACCGCCACAAGCAGCGAGCAACAAGAGGACCAGCGCGAGGACGGTGAAACTGTGCGGCTTGCTCATGGTTGTCGTTCCTTTGCTGGAGACAGCGTCGCCAAGGCTGACTCTGGCGAGCGGCCGGAATAAGTGGCGAGCTCGAGGAATGCCAGCTCAGCGTCACCGCGAGCGACGAGCTCCCTCGTCTCCGCCTCGCGTCGAGCGTTCGAGACGTCGACGAGATCGATCATCTTGACTATGCCGGCTTTGAACCGGTCCTCGATGATCCGCTCCGCCTCGCGCGCCGCGGCGACCGCGCTCTTCGCGGTTTGCAGCCGATCGCGTGCCGCGACGGCGGCGGACCATGCTTGACGTACTTGCAGGTCGACGGAACGGCTATAGCGCTCGAGATCTCGCGCTCCAGCGGCTGCCTTGGCCTTTGCCGCCGCCATCGCGGCGCGATGTCGCCCCCCGGAGAAGAGCTCGATCGAGGCCATCGCCATCAATGAAGTCGACTGGCCGTGGGAGCCGAAGAGCGTGCGGTCGACGAAATCGTGCCGAGCGACGAACCCCACGCGCGGCAGCAACGCGGCGCGTTGCACCTTCTCCTCCAAGCGTCCGGCGTCGAGAAGCAACCGCGCCGCCTCGAGGTCACCGCGGTCCTTGACGCTCGCGAGCCAACCGGCAAGCGGACCGGGAGAGGGAAGGTCCCGCGCCAACGGGGTGAGCTGATACTGAGTGTCGGGACTCGCGCCGAGCGCCAGGGCGAGAGCGGCAGTGGCCACTCGTACCTTGGACTGAGCGTCGGAAAGCAGGTCGGCCACCCGCGCCTCCTCGACCTCGGCACGCAGGACCTCGGAGCGAACGAGCATTCCCTCTTCATCGAGGCTGCGGGCAAGAGCGACGTGCTCTTTCACCGTGTCCAGCGAGTGCTGAAGCAGGCCCACGTACTCCTCGGCCTGCGCCAAGTGGACGTAGGCCTCTGCCGCGCCGAGAGCCGCCTCGTCCGCCGTCCAGGCCGTGCTGCGGCCAGCGGCGACGGAGGAGAGCTTGGCCTGCTCGATTCGGTTTCCGAGCTCGCCACCGGTGTAGAGCGGCAGCTTGAGCTCGAATCGAGAGATCGCGGTCGACAGGGCTCGGGGGCTGTTCGGATCGCCTGCGACGAAATCGGGAAACGAGAAGCGCTCTTGATTCAGCTTGAAGGCAAAGGCTTCAGCCGGGGAATCCGTCCGCACCCACGTTTCGTCGAAGCTCAGAGTTGGAAGCCGGCCTCCCTTGGCCTGCCGCAGCTCGAGCTCCGCGGCGCTCTGCCGCTCCCGGGCCGCCTGGACGGTGAAGGCGTGAGCGCGGGCCTGCTGCATGGCCTGAGAGAGGTTGATCCCCTCCTGAGCGCCGGCGCAGGTCGCGCCAAAGGCCAGCAAGGCAACTACCAGTCGAATGAGGTTCCCCTGTACTCGCATCATCTCTTCGTGAACCGCTCAATAAGGTGATTGGGTTCCAGCCGGTCGTCTCTCAGCTCAACTCGCGGGCAAGGAGACCTTATCGACCGTCGCTATCACGGTCGCCATATCGCGGGGTGGGACGGGTGCAGCCCAGCCGGGTGGGCGATCTCCCGCCTCCACGGACCACGAAATTGCGACTTCTATCGGATTACTTCAACTGAGCACCGCGCCGCCGTTGACGTTGATGGTCTGCCCGGTGACATAGCCGTTGGCGACCAGCATGGCGACGACATCGCTCACTTCTTGCGGACGGCCGAACCGCCGCACGGGGATCAACCGCTTCGCGGCGGTGGATATTCCGGCGAGCATATCGGTCTCGACTAGCGCCGGAGCCACGGCGTTGACCGTGATCCCCTCCTTCGCCAGGAGCGAAGCGTAGCCACGGGTCAAACCCAAGATCCCAGCCTTCGACGCCGCATAGTGAGGTCCGACGAGGCCGCCGATCTGAGCCGCGGCGGACGAGATATTGATGATCCGTCCCCAGCCCCTGGCTCTCATCGCCGGGAGCACGGCCTGGATGAGGAGGAAAACCGAGGTCAGATTGACCGCAATCGTCTCGTTCCAAGCCTCTTCATCGAGCTCATCGATCGTTCGCTGGCGCGCGATGCCGGCGTTGTTGACGAGAATGTCGATCGATCCGAGCCCGCTCTCGATCGCCGACATCATCCTCTCCACCTCCGCCTGGAGCGAGACATTCGCCTGGACCACCAAGCTCCGGCATCCAGCTTCCTCGATCGCGTCCCGAACGGCTTCGGCTTCCTCGCGATGCTCGAGGTAATTGACCGCGACGTCGATTCCCTCCCGGGCGAGACGCAGAGCGATGGCTCTGCCCAACCCGCGGCTTGCTCCACTGACGAGGGCGATCTTCCTGGGTTCCACCATGTTCTCCACCGACCTCTCTCGGTCCCGCCTCGAGCATAACCATAGCGAACCGCGGAAGCGAGGTGCCCGGGAGATCGGGATCGAGACGTCGCAGTCGCGCAATTGGCAAGGGTCTCAGAGGCAGACGCGCGGTGCTTCTCTTCGTGGCCCGCGGTCAGCTCCACGGGCTTGTCTCGAGCTCCAGGGTCGCCCGGATCCCGGGCGGATTGGACTGCTCGATCGGGATCGAAAAACGGTAGCGGCCCGGCCCGAGCTTGACTCTCTTCGCTTCGGGCTCCGTCTGATTCGGACACTTGGAGTCGAAGCCATAGAGGAGCCTCCAACCTCCGCCCCTGAGCGGCACTGCCTCCAGGTTCACCTTGTCGCGAAAGATGTAGCCGCCCTCGTAGTGATTCTTGGCGAACCACACCCCGTCGACCACGTACTCGGGCACCTGCACGCCGAGATCGAGCGCGAACCCCAAGCTCTTGCGGCTCTCATCCACCCGCGCCGCCTTGGCCAGAAAGCTCGAAGCAAGATGCAACCGTCCTCCCGCCCCATCGCCTGACCCGCCGACCAGGTCGTCATACCTGGCGAAGATGGCGGACTCCTCCGAGACCAGGCGACGGTGGAGGTCCCAGCGGGCGCCGCGCACGCGAGCCACGACCTCGACGTGGTACGACGCGCGCACCTGCTTGCCCTCTTCCTTCTGAGCCTTCACCTCCGGTGGCAGCGTGATCTCCTCCACCGCCAGGAAGGCATCGACGCGAACGTCGCCAAAGAGGAAGCGGCGCAGGTTCTGGTAACCCTCCTCCGAGTTGACGATTCCGTACTGACCGGAATGAGCGCGGTGGACGAAAGCGCGCGGGCTGCCCTTGGTGTAAGCGTTGGCGATTTGCACGAGGCCGTCGCTCATCGGACCCACCGCGACCCTGGCGAGACCGTAGTCGCGATGATCCGTACCGACCAGACAGAACACCCGCTCGGGCGCGAACTTGCCGCCGAGGGCATTGACCGGCTGCTTCTTACCCAGCTTCAGGTACTCGCGCATCCGTTCCACGTTGAAGTTCTCGCTGTTGTTGACGCGCAGAAACTCGGGAACGTTGCCCACCCAGCGAAAGTCGATCCCGCCGTGCGGCGTCGCATAGGTGAAGACCTTGTCGACACGCGGGTCGTCGGGGGAGATGTTCTGCAGCAGGCAACGGGCGATCAAGCCGCCCATCGAGTGCGCAACCAGGTAGACGCGAAAGCCGCTGTCACCCTGCGAGCCGTTCTCGGACGACGGACCACTTGACCCCACGAAGCGCATTTCCATGTCGTCGAGGAGCTTCTTCAAGCCGCGCGCGTAGTCTTCGATCTCGGGCCGCTTGCCACTGCCCAGGTCCTCGGAGACCGGCTCGTAGTACCGGTAGATCCAGACGCTCTTCACCGGCGGCCTCGTGCCCTCCGGAATCTCGGCTCCATGCCGGTAGACGTCCTGATACCCACCGTCCTTCATCAGGCGTACGAGGGGCGACTCGAAGATGTGGCGGGTGATGTCCTGAGTGTAGAGCTGCCGAATCTTGGTCGAGCCGAGATTGAAGCCCATGTAGGGATCGGAAACGGTGTCCTCGACCGCGGCCTGGGTTCCGGCGTAACCGCGGATGTAGACGATGGGAAAGTAGGGTCGCTTGAACATCGGGTCTCCTTTCGACGCCTCGGCGACATTCGAACGAGCTGTTGGGGACCGAGGCGGGAAACCGCCAACAAGGGTGAGGCTCCATTCACTCTCGTTGCCGCGCAGTCCCGAGATCTGACAAGAAAGGGAGACACCTACAGCAAGCTCCAGGGGAGAGCCTGGAGCGCCGCGCCCGATCTCCATCGAGCGTAGAAGGCTCAGTCTTCGAAGGCCTGGGCGATCGAACGGTCGACGTCGAGCGCGGTCGCGACCGCGACGATTACCACCATTCCGGTCTTCTGTTGGACCTCGTCGCGAGCGCTCGGGTCCCCGGGATCGGTAACCACAATCGTGAGCACTCCCTGTTGAGCGCTCAGCGGAACGAATCTCAAACGTTCCATCATCTCCTTGGTCACGATCGGGCGCAGACGAGAGTCCGGAACCTGCACCGAAAGATCGATGAACGGCACGTTGTACTGGATGGCGAGAGCGATGCCGATCATCTTATGCGTGGCGAAGCCGAGCTCGACGAGAATTTCGCCCAATCTTCTGCTTCGGAAGTGCTCCTGAAGGTCAAGAGCCTCCTCGAGCTCGACCCGGTTGATAAAACCTTGCTCAAGCAGGATCTCGCCGATCTTCCTGCTCTTCCACTTCTCCTGCAACGCCAGGCCCTTGGCGAGCTGCCCCGAGTCGATCTTGTTCTGTTGGATCAGGATATCGCCGAGCTTCTGGTCGCGAAGCCCACTCTGGTGCCGCAACGCCTCGGCCACCATTCGAGGAGTGACCATTCCTTCAGAGGTGAGAATCTCCCCCAGGCGCTGTACCGAAATCACCTCGCGAACCGCGTCGATCGGGAGAAAGACCCGTTCGACATTGGGGAGCTCGGTGGGAATGAGAAAGATTCCGTGCGGCGTGCCGACCGAGCTCTCCGTGATCCCCTGCAGAGTTTCGCCGTCGGTGAAGCGTACGGTCACGAGACGGGACGACGACTGCACCTTCACTTCATCCTCGGGGTGACGCCGGCGCTCGATGAAGGCCAAAATCTTGACCTCGTTCAGTGGAATGGCCCTGACCTGCGCCGCCGTTCCCGCGCCTCCGGTCTGCACGTGGAAGACGGTCCGTGCGGGATTGAAGACCTCGAGCCGCCCGCTGAAGCGCTCACCGTCCCGCAAAGTGACCTCAACCTCCCGAGACATCGCGTGGCCCTTCTTTGATCTGCCTTCGGTCAAGTCCTCTCCTCAGCGCGTCTTCCCGGCGAAGCAACGCCCCCCGTTCCGCTCGCGACGGCCACAAGCATTCTTGCATTCGTCCCAATGAAACTCAAAGTGTCGGGGTCACAATGAGCGAGTTCGACGCGCCGTAGCTGGATTCCCGGCGCGGGCCTCGGCCAACCGCCGCTTCGTCGTGCGCTCGATAGTGGGATCGGCGGCTTCCGCGGCGGCGTAGTGGCGGGCACTCTCGGCGTAGCGTCCGAGCTTGAAGTAGCAGAGCCCCAAGGCGTCCTGCGACCAAAGGCGGAAGAGCCGCTCGTCATGGGAGAGACCGGCGTCGAGATAGGTCTCCGCGTCGACCGCGGCCAGGGGCTCGAGAATGCTCGCGGCCTCGGAATAGCGCTCATCCCGCACCAGGGCCTTAGCCCGCAGCCAGACCACCTCGGGCACGCCCGGGAAGAGCTCCCAGGCTTCGTCGAGAATCTGCACGTCTGACGCGCCCGACATCTCGAGAAACGTGAGAAGCGCGACGAAGGGGAGGCAGTCCACGTTCGTCGCGACCTGGCGCGAGCGAACGACGGCGATCCCTTTGCGCCAAGCGGCTTCGGCCTCGTCGCCCCGTCCGAGCCCCGCCAGCGTCATCCCCAGGTGGTACCAGCTGTAGACGTGATCGGGCTCGCTCGCGAGCCGCGCTTCGAGGAGAGGCAGGTTCCTCGGGTGCTTGTGGCTGATGTCTCCCTCGTAGCCCAGATGCTCGAGCTCGAGGTTGCTCTCGCCGATCCGCAGGTGATCGCTCGCCAGCACCTCGCGCAGGGCCGGAAGGTGGGACTCGTGGATCACGCCGCGGAAACGCAGCCGAGGATCGTTATGAAAGAGCCGATGCTCGCGAAAGCGGGTAAAGCCGGTGATCGGGCGGAAGAGGACGGTGGCCGCCGCGAGCCGCGGATCCCCGAGCAACGCTTCGAGCGCAGACCGATCGGCGCAGCGCGCCCGCTCATCGGCATCGATGTAGAGGATCCAGGCACCGGTGGCGAGGTCGAGGGCGCGGTTGCGCGCCGCGGCGAAGTCGCCTTGCCAAGGGAAGAGGTCGAGCTTGGCACCGTGCTCGCGCGCGATCTCGCGGCTCCGGTCGGAGGAGCCCGTGTCGACCACGACCACCTCGTCCGCGATGCCGCGAAGCGAGGCGAGACAACCGGCGAGGAATCGCTCTTCGTCCCGCACGATCATGGCGGCGGAGAGGAGCGGCTGAGGCATGGAAGCTTTGGAGAAGAGGCTACGGAGAAGCGGACCGTCGCCGGCTCAAATACCAGGCGAAACCGGCGAGAAAGAGGATGAGCGCGATCGCTCCCACCGGCGAGAGAGTGGGGATCTCCGTCACCGGAATCAAGACCGTCGAGCTGACGGAGGCGTGGTTCCCCAAGTGGGAGACAACAAACGCATACTGGGGCAAAGGTTCCGCTCCGGGGTTCTTGAACACCAACTCCACGGCATTGTGCAGGACGGGTTCCGAGATCTCCACCGTGACCGTGTTTGTGATCGTCTTGGTGACGAACGCAGACGCTCCGCTCGAGATCGAGAGAACGACGAAGACGACGGCAAGAACCGTAAGGATCCGTACTCTGACGGCACGTCTAGGAGAGCTGGACATCACCCGCATCTCTAGTCGACCGTGACCACGATCTGGACGACGCTGGTGGCGCCCACGACCATCGAGATGAGTGAGCCACTCACCACACCGCCTTGGCTACCCACCGGCGGAGTACTGAGAGTAAAAGCCGGACCCGAAACGTTGCTCGCCGAAACGAACTTCGTTCCAACGGGCAGAGCATCCTGAAAAACCACGCCTAAAGCCGGATCGGGGCCACAGTTGTAGATGGTGATCGTGTAGGTCAGGTCTTGCCCTGAGGCGACCGGCTCGGGGCTCGCCGTCTTGTTGATGACCACATTCGCGATATTCGAACCCACTCCGAGGTTCGAGGGACAGAGGTATTGGATGTTCGATCCCTGGGCGCGGGCCGGAGCGACGAACAGGTTGTCGAGAGAGAAAGAGGCGACGAGCGGTGCCGCGTACGCGGCGCCGAGTAGTAGGCGGCGAAAGAACTCTCGCCGCGACGAATCGATCTTCTCCAAGTGACGGTCAAGCTCTCGTGGGGACACTCAGCCCTCCTTCTTTCGCTCAGTCTTGCCTTGAGCTGTCTTCGTGCAACCGACCCATTGTAGCCGCCCAGTCCCCCCCTCGCAAGCAATCGCGGACAACCGCTTGCCGGCTGGACGGTAGACATCCCGCTATCATTGTGGATGAAAGACTCAGTTGCGATCATGACCTATCTCCGCCGCGGCACGCTCGACAGCTCCATCTGGCGGACCGTGCTTCATGAGTACGCCGCGCTCCCCCTCCGTTTCGAGCCCGGCGAGGTCGCCCTCGATATCGGATGCCACGTGGGTAGCTTCGCCCTCTTCGCCGCCGAGCGCGGCGCCAGGGTCCTCGCCTTCGAGGCCAACCGGGAGAACTATGCCCTCGCCTGCATCAACACTCGAGACTATGAGCAGGTGGAGATCCACCTTTCCGCAGTCTGGCGCTCCGACCGGCCTTCGGGGGAGCTCATCTTCACCCCGCATCCGGATGGACAAAATACCGGGGGCGGCTCGGTTCTCTTTCGCCACCTCGACGACCATCGCGCCTACCTCGAGCTGGGCAATCTAGCCGCCTCATTGGGCGATCCTTCGCATCCGATCCTTCTCACTTCCCACCCGGTGCCGTCAGTCGGTCTCGACGCGATCCTCTCGGATATCGACAGAGAGGTCCGTTACCTCAAGATCGACGTCGAAGGGGCCGAATTCCCCGTTCTCGCGACGGCCACGATGCTGCGGAGGATCGAGACGATCGGTGGGGAGTACCACGAGCTCAACGATGCCCAGATGCGACGCCTGCCGGAGGAGGCTAGGGTGGGTGAGCAGCTCTACGACCGCCGCTTCTTGCTTGCCCTCCTGGAAGCCGCGGGTTTCGACGTCGACCTCCATCCGACCGCCCCGAACCAGGGCCTCTTCGTGGCTCAACGTCGATCTTGATCACTCCGAGCAGCGCTCGAGCTCGGCGCGCAGGAGCCGGCCGACCACCTCCGGCGCGTAGTCGGCGCGCAGGCGCTCGGCGAGCAGGGAGCTCTGCTCCCGCGCCTCGTCCCGATGCTCGAAAACCCAGCGCATCAAGGTCCGCGCGGCCTCCGCGTCGGCCCTGGCCCATGAGGCTTCATCGCTCAGCTCCATCCAGCCGTCGGGCCGCGAGCGGGACGTCGCTTCGAGCTCGTAGGGAACGAGGAGAGGATAGTCCTCTCTGAGGTAATCGAGCGGCCCGGACCAACCGGTCACGACCACTGGATTTTCGGCAAGCACCGCTTCGAAGCAGCCCAACCCCCACCCCTCACCATGCGATAGCGAGACGAAGCAGTCGCCACGCTGGTGCAGTGCGGCGATCTCCGCTCGCGACAGCTCTCTCGTCAACAGACAGACCCTGGCCGCCTTCCGATAGTCGGCAAGGATGCGCGCCATGCTCCACCAGGTCTGTCCCTCTTCCGGGGCTGTAGCCCCTGGCGATCCGGCGGCGGCGTACGCCGCGATCTGATCCGTGGTGCCAGTCTTGACCACGAGGACGACGGGGTCTTTCTCGCTGAAAGCCTCGAGGTAGGCTCGGATCGTCTCCTCGAGCGCCTTGCGTGTCGTCCACGAACCGATCGTGTAGAAGACATAGTCGCCGGGGTCAACCGAGGCCAGATCGAGCTCACCTCCTTCGACGGGGCGCGGGGCGCAGTGGGGGACGACGCCGATACGAGCGGTCACGCCGCTCGCGGCGAAGGCGCGCTGGTTGAAGGTCGACGGGACCAACACGCGCTCGAACCGATTGAGATTGCTCACCCAGACTTCCGGTAGCCGGTCCGCCTCCCAGGTCGTGTAGACGGCCGCCGCAACCGAAGGCTCCACAAGCCGCCAGGGAAGTTGCCAGGCAGGCGGAACGTGGACGAGGAGGCGATCGTAATCGAGGGGCCGGTTGCAGAGATCGTCATGCTCGCCGCCCGAACGGCTTCCCAGAAATGGGGCGATTCCGAAGCTCGGGCCCCAGGCCTCGCTTCCCTCGACCATCGGCGTCCAGGTAATGGGCACCCCGAGGCGGCGAAGGGCGGAGAGATAGGCGAGGCCGGCCTCTCCGTATCCCGTACAGGGCATCATCGTGACCATCTTCAAGCCGCGCACTCTCGTCGCCCCTCTCCGTTCGTGGTCAACTTACTTAATGTCCAGTGCCATCTGAGCTCTGGCCTATTATCTCTTGGTGACTTGTGATCGCCTCCCCGCGCTGTCCATGGTCTCGTACGCTGAGCCGACCGGCTACGGCCTCTCCACGCTGGCCTATCTCGACGCCCTGATCAGTGCCGGGGCCTCGGTGACCTGGGTGCCCTTACTTCCCGAAATAGATCGTTGCGAGCCGCTCGCAAGATCCCAGTTTGCAGCGGACTCGGATCTAGCCCAACGCCTGTTCGCCGATCCTGGGGGAAAAGCCTTCGGACGCGCCCTAACGGCATGCGGCACCGAGCTGGAACCGGATCTGACGTTCCTCCACATCCTTCCCGAGCTCTGGCCTTTATGGCGGCACCCACTGAAGCCTACGATCGGTTACACGGCTTGGGAGTATGACCGTCTGCAGCTCCGCTGGACGCCGCTCCTGAATGCGGTCGATCGGGTCCTCGTACCGAGCGAGCACTGCCGCCGCGCCTGCCTGGCTAGCGGCATCACCACGGCGGTGGAGGTACTGCCGCATCTGCCCCTCTCCCGCAAGGTCGCGAGATCGCCAGACCGCGAAGAAGGCCGCAGGCGCTTTGGCATTCCGGAAGGGCACTTCGCCTTCTACTCGATCGAGGAGGGCAGACCACGAAAGGCGATCGAGGACACGGTCGAAGCCTACCTGGAGGCGTTCTCCGCGCATGATTCGGTCGTTCTCGTCCTCAAAACAACCAAGACGATAGAGCTCGGGAGCGGCGGTCCAGGAGCTCACGCTTTGACCGAGGCTCGCATCCAGAGAATCCTGGCCCGCCACAGGTCCCCCGCTCGAATCGAGCTCATCGACCAGATCTTGCCGCGGCGGGAGATCGAGCTCCTGCATGCGGCGGGCGACTGCTACGTAACGCTTTCTCGAGGTGAGGGTTGGGGATTGAGCATCTTCGAGGCGGCACGCCGGGAAAAGCCGGTGGTGGCCACCGGCTGGGGCGGGCAGCTCGACTACTTGACCCCGGAGACGGCGTTCCTCGTCGACTTCGCCCTCGAGCCAATTGCGCGAACGATCCCGCCCATGGTCTGGGCGGTCGCCGATCGAGCACAGGCGGCCCGGCTTCTCCAGCGTGTCATCGAGCATCCGCAAGAAGCCGCCGCGCGAGGGCGCCAGGCGAGCGAAGCGATCGCCCGTGACTTTGCCTACGACAGGATCGTGGAGCGCCTTCTCGCCATCTTGATCGAAACGGGTTCGGCCGGCCTCAAGCGCTCGCAGATCATCGGGAGTCACCCGAGATCGAGCGGCGGAAGATAAGGACGAAGCAGCCTGTTCAAGGCGGTGTCGCGCGCGCGGATCGACTCGATCGTGAAGTCGGCACCGCTCACGCGGCTGAAGTCGCGCCGCCACTCGCTCCACCACAGGTGACTCCAGAGATGCAGCGTGAAGCTCTCCGAGAGATCGAGCTCTTCCGGCGAGAAGAGGCGTTCCAGACCCTCGGCGCTACAGAGCACCGGAAAGAACGAGCGTTCGGGCTCGATCCGAACCTCGTCCGGGAGCTCGCCACTGAGACTCTCGGCGAGGAACCCAGAGTGGTTGCTCCAGGTACCGTCGAGCTCGCTTCCCATTCGTTGCCTCCAGACGGAAGCGAAGGCGGAGCCCGGGGCCGCGAGCATCAGCGCGTTGCACAGCGAGGGACGAAGCTCGCCGCTTCGCTCGTCGCGCACCGGGCCCTCGCGGCCGATGACGAACGGAGCGGCAAGTATCGCCTTGGGAAACGGCCGCAGGAACACCGTGTCGATGTCGGCGTAGACGCCACCGTGCTCGATCAGCGCGTCGAGGCGCACGAAGTCGGCGTGGTGGGCATAACGGTAGACTTCCGGCACGAGTCCGTCCCCGTAGTCGGCGGCCAGCACCTCGGCCGAGAGCCTGACCGGAATGAGCGTTAGATGAGGCCGAGCGAGCTCCCAGAAGATGCCGTAGGGGAGATGGAGATAGTGGAAGTAGATCGTCTCGGGCCGTAGGACCCGGCGGCACGACTCGATCGCTATGTAGTGCAGGAGATGAAACGGCTCGGTTTGAGCCTTGAGGCCGAAGACGAAATGGACGATCGGCGGAATTCGCCGCATGAGGACCCGAAGAAGGAGCGCCGCGCAGCTTCCGCTGCCGACGCGGACGGCAAGATCCTAGCATCGGGACGGCGGGTCCTCTTCGTCGCGCCGATCGCTCCCGCTCCGACTGGCAACGGATTGGCCATGCGCGCCGGGGTTGCGCTTGACGCTCTCGCCGCTGAATCCCAGGTCGATCTGGTGATACTCCCCGTCGCGGGTCCCTTTCCGGAGGGCGCCGCGCTCGACTGGCTGAGAGAGCGCGCGCGGCAGGTGGATATCCTTCCCCTGCCGAGCCTCCAGGACAGCACCGCGGCCTGGTTGGGCGATCCGGCGAGCAGGGAGTTGCTCCAGGGGCTCGCGCCGCTCCCGCGCCTGGCGCGCTTTGCGCACCCGGGGTTGCTCGCACCCCACCTCGATACGGGCGAGCCTCGCTTCGATCTCGTCTACGTCCTTCGCCTCTATCTCGCGCCACTGGTCGCGCCGGGTGTCGCCCGGCAAGAGCGGCCACGCCTCGTCCTCGACGCCGACGACGACGACGCTTCGACCCTCGCCGCGCTCGCCGCGCTCGAAGAGGCAACGGGAAACCTGGACAGCGCTCGCAACCTTCGTGAAGAGAGCGATGCCTTTGCCCGTCTCGCGTCGCGCTGCCTCCCCTGGTTCGACAGCGTGCTGGCGGCAAGCGAGATCGACGCTCGGAAGCTCGAGGAGCGTTCTCGAAGGCCGGTGGACATTCTTCCCAACGCGGTGCCAATACCTCCCGAGGGGCGGCGGGCGGTGACAACCGGACCGTTTCGAATTGTCTTTGTCGGCAACCTCACGTACCTCCCCAACCGCGTTGCCGCAGAGCGGCTCGCCCGCTCGATTCTTCCCCGGGCACGAGCAAGGCTCGCTCGCGACGTCGAGCTCGATCTGGTCGGCCCGAACGGCCCCGAGATCGACCAGCTCGGGGACGAGGCCGGGGTCAGCGTGCGGGGCGCGGTTCCCGACCTCGCCCCCTTCTACCGCGCCGCCGACTGCTTCGTCGCGCCGCTCGCGGCGGGGGGAGGAAGCCGGATCAAGCTGCTCGAGGCATTCTCATACCGGCTTCCCGTGGTGGCCACGTCGAAGGCGGCGGCGGGCCTCGAGGTCGAAGCTGGCAGGCACCTGCTTTTGGCCGAGTCGGACGCGGAGATCAGCGAAGCGATCGCTCGCTTCGGCGATGACGAAGAGCTCGGGGTAGAGATCGCCAGCGAAGCCTTCGCCTTCGTCACGCGTTACCACGACCGCACCGAGATCGTAGCCGCGCTGCCGCGAATGATCGGTCTCCAACGCAACTGCGAGGAGAGCCGCGCTTGAGCCCGTCACCCAGCGAGAGCGTGAAGACGATCGTTCTCGATCTCTCGATCTGCCGGATTGAGATCGCGGTCCAGGACCCCACGCTCCAGCACAGACTGGCGGCGCTGAGCAGCGCCCCTGAAGAAGCGAGCCAGTCAAAGCGCACTCTGCGTTACCGGATTCGCGGCTCGGGTCCCCTCGAGATCCACGAGGAACGAGATCGATTGGCGCAGGTCGATGGAGTGGAGACAGCCGTCGCCATGGTCCTCGAGCGCGGCCTGCGACGAGCGGCCGAGCTTCTCGCCCTAAGCGCCTGGGCTCCCTTCACGGGCAGGATCGAACGCGAAGAGACCCGCCTCTTCGCTCTGATCGAACCGGCGAGCCATGGGCCCGATCTCCTTCCAGCGCGCCAGCTCTGGGTCCGCGGCGAGGAGCTCCTCGCCATGGACGTCTCCACCTCGGCGCTGACCTGTAGAGTGCTCGATCTGCGCTCAATCGCGGGCGTTGTGGTCGTGGGTCCAGCGGCCGGCCACGACCAATCCAAAGACCCTCAGCCCGCCGAGCTCATCGCACATCTTCTGCGAAGCTCTCCGCGCCTGGGGGCGCCCCGTTCCGCCCTCATTCGCGCCGCGAGCCGCCTGGCATCGCTCCCATCGCTCGTGAGCGCCGAGGGCTCGATCGATGACGCCCTGGATAGACTCCTCTCGCCCTCGCCGCCTGACGGGGCGATGTAATATCGTCCTCTCCCGAGCATAGCCATGCCGCCGATCAAGAAAGAAGGACTGGAGCTGAGCGAGGTCAAGGACGGGTTTATCGTCTACGACCCAGAGAACGAGAGGGTCCATTACTTGAACGCGACGGCAAGCGTCATTTTCGAGCTCTGCGACGGCAAGCACGGGGAGAAAGAGATCGCCGCGTTCGTGGCCACCACGTTTGGCTTGAGCGAGCCACCGCTCGCCGACGTCCGCCAGACCCTCGAGCAGCTCACCTCCGAGGGCGTGCTGCTCGACTCCTGAGGAGGAAGGAGCTCCCAGCTCTCAGGCCGCCACCGATTGCCGCGATCCAGCTCGCGGCCGGCGGTGGCGATCGATCCAGTAGCCCCAGACAACGAGTAGCCACATCGCCTCTCCCGCCCAGCCGATCGCCTTGACGCTCGGCGGCGGCGGTCCGAAGAGGTTGACCAAGTAAACGGCGAGCAGGAAGCCGACCAGGGCCCAGAGGCTCCAGCTGCCGATCCGGTCACGCGGCGTCGTGGCGGCGACATAGACCGCGAGACCGACGGCGAAGATCGAGAGCTCGACGATCAGGGTCCCCGCGACCGAGTTCCACAAGCCGAAGCCGAAGCGCAGGGGCGAGCCCCAAATGAGCGGCAGGTCGGGACGATGAACGAGGAGATCGAGAAACCAGTGGCTCGTCACTAGAACCCCCGCCACCACCGCCGGGGCCACCTTGCGCTTGGCCCACAAAACCAGGAGAGCGATCAGGACCGACCAGCAAACAGCGGCGGCCAGGCTGTGACTGATCGGGTAATGGTAGAAGTCGAGAGGAGTCAGCCGCGTGATGCCGGGCACAATCCTCACCTTCTCGACCCCCAAGAGGATGAGCGTCGGCCAGAGCAGGTCGAGAAACTGGGCCGCTAGAAAGAGCGTACCGAGCGACAGGGATGGCGCGAATCGCTTGCCGGCAAAGCCCACTCCGAAGTGCCCGATGAACATCGCGCTCTCCCTATAGAAGCTTGATGAAACGAAGGGTCTCGGGGACGTAGCCCAAGTGGTCATAGAGCGCCAAGGCGCGATGATTGGTGGCGAAGACGTTGAGGCTCAAGCGGTCGAACTCGTGCTGCCGTCCCCACTCCTCGGCGGCGCGCATCAGGGCGCTCCCCACGCCCTGTCCTTCGGCGTCTTCGCTCACCACCAGCATTCCCACGTGCCCGTGACGGGAGCCGGTGAAATAGTCCTCCACCGTTTCGAGGTAGACGAAGCCGCGCACCGCTCCGCCTTCGCCTTCGGCGACCAGCAGCCAAGTTCCCTCCGGCCCCTCCGTGAAATAGCGCTCGAGGGTCCGCCGCTCCCCGGCGATGATCTCTTCCTCGGGGCGCCAGGGCGGTACCTCGAAGCTCGCCAAGCGGGCCGCCTCGCGCAAGAGGACCTCCTTATCCTCTGGCTGCGCCGAGCGAACCTTCAGAGGCTCAGGCACGCCTTCTCCTCGCAAGGTTTCTAATTGCGCTCCGCTTCATAGCCGCTCCAGCCGGGCGGTGAAGTGCCTGAGGTGCTGACTCTCGTCGACTATGCGAAAACCGCGGAGCTCCGGGCTGCGCTTCGCTACCTCGCCCGCGACCTCGACGACGTAGTCGACGTGGCTCTGGGTATAGACCCGGCGCGGCACCGCCAGGCGAAGGAGCTCCAAGGGGGCGATTCGCTCCTCCCCCGTCTTCGGATCCTTTCCACCGAACATCAAGGTACCGATCTCGACCCCTCGCACTCCTCCCAGCTCGTAGAAGGCGCAGGCCAAGGCTTGGCCGGGGAGCTCGCGGGGTGGAATATGACGAAGAAAGCTGCCCGCATCTAGATAGACCGCGTGCCCTCCGGGCGGCTGGATGATGGGAATCCCGTGGCGGACCAGACCCTCGCCGAGGTAGCGGACCGAAGCCAGGCGATAGCGCAGATAGTCCTCATCGACCACCTCCTTGAGCCCTACCGCGATGGCTTCGAGATCGCGACCGGCGAGGCCGCCGTAGGTCGGAAAGCCCTCGGTCAGGATCAGGAGCTCTTGCTCGCTGCGCGCCAGGGCGTCGTCGTTGCCGGCGAGAAAGCCCCCAATGTTCGCCAGTCCGTCCTTCTTGGCGCTGAAGGTGGCGCCGTCGGCCAGAGAGAACATCTCCTGCGCGATCGATTCGACCGACCGCTCGCTGTAACCCTTCTCGCGCAGCTTGATGAAGAAGGCGTTCTCGGCGAATCGGCAGGCGTCAAGATAGAAGGGTACTTTCTGCCGGTGACAGATCTCGCTCGCCAGGCGCAAGTTGGCCATCGCCGCCGGCTGTCCACCGCCGGAGTTGTTGGTTATGGTGACGATGACGCAAGCGACCGAGGATCCCCGTTCGTCGAGCTGGCGCTCTAGCGCTTCGAGGTCGATGTTCCCTTTGAACGGGTGCTCGAGGCCGGGGTGGAGCGCCTCCGGCACCGGAATGTCGACCGCTTCGCCCCCGGCCGCTTCGACGTTGGCGCGAGTCGTATCGAAATGCGTGTTCGACAGTACGACCTTGCCCGCGACCCCGAGGGAAGCGAAGAGGATCCGTTCCGCCGCGCGCCCCTGATGCGTGGGAATGATGTGCTTGAAGCCGGTGAGCTCCCGCACTCGTGCCTCGAAGCGGAACCAGGACTCGGCGCCGGCGTACGACTCGTCGCCGCGCATGATGCCGGCCCACTGCTCGGAGGACATGGCGCCCGTGCCCGAATCAGTCAGGAGGTCGATCAGGATATGTCGCGCCGGGATGCGAAAAAGGTTCCAATCGGCCTGGCGGAGAAACTCCAGGCGTTCCGCGGCCGTCGTCATGTGCAAGGGCTCGACCGATTTGATGCGAAACGGCTCGATGATCGTCTTCATGTCTTAGGGAGTCTCCTCCTCGAGAAGGATAGTGGTGACAGCACGCGCGAAAAAGCGTATCAGCGTTTCTCCCGCCTCTTCGGCGCTCGCGCCGAAGCTCACCACGCCGTCTTCATGGCCTCCCATGGCGAGGATGCGGAGATCGGGGAGCGGCGAATAGCGATAGAGGCGCGCGACCTCGTCCGCCATTCCCGGCGACCCGTAGGGAATCTCGGGAGCGGAGGTCGGGAGAAGGAGCGCCGCGCGGCGGCGCCAGACCTCGGGGCTGTGGACATGGAACACCCATCCGATGCTCGCATCGAGACGATAGACGGCATCGTGGGTGAGCGATTCGGAGGAAGGCGAAGCGAGACCGACGCTCCTAACCCGATTGGCCGCCGCATCGGACGCCTCGACGATGCAGAAGTCGGCGAGGGTCAGGCCCTCCTTGCCCCCGGTCTGCGACCCGGTGATGAGAAAGCGGGGAGCGCCTCCGTCGTCCTCGCCCTCCAGACGAGCGCTCAAGTTGCCGAAGGCAAAGCCCTCGTAGCGTCCAGGGTCGCGACCCACCATCCCCAGCCGGCGCAAGATCGCGCGCCAGGCCATGAGCCCCGCCGCCAGCGTGTCGACTCCTTCTGACCCGAGGCTCGCGCTACGGTGGTCGGAGTGAAACTTGATGACACCCTCGCCGCTCACGAGTCGCTCCAGCGCCAGTCCCGCACCTCGGGGAGATCGAGGCCGTGGGCGTCGATGTACGCGCGATGTGCGATGAGGCGCTCGTTGAGGGCATCGATCGCATCGCCGGCCACGGACCCTAGCCGCGCCACCCGCTCGAGCGCCGCGATCGCCAAATGGAAACGGCTCATCTTGTTCAGGACCAGCATGTCGAACGGAGTCGTCGTCCGACCTTCCTCGATATAGCCGCGCACGTGAAAGCGCTCCGGATCGGGGCGATGGTGGAGAAGCTCGTGAACGACACGCGGGTAGCCATGAAAGGCGAAGACCACGGGACGGTCCGCCGTGAATAGATCGATGAAAGCGCGATCGTCGAGGCCGTGAGGATGGTGGTGATGTGACACCAGGCTAAAGAGATCGACGACATTGACCACCCGCAAGCGGAGCTCGGGCAGGTTGTGGCGCAGCCACCAAGCGGCCCCCAGGACCTCCTCGGTCGGAACGTCCCCGGCCGCGGCCAGAATGACGTCGGGATCCTCTCCCCCGTGGCTCGCCCAGCTCCATTCCGAGGCGCCGCGGGCGCAGTGCTCGGCCGCCGCCTCGATGTCGAGCCACTGCGGGATTCTCTGCTTGGAAGCGACGATGAGGTTGACGTAGTCCTTGCTTTGCAGACAGTGGCTCATCACCGACAGCAGGCAGTTGGCGTCCGGCGGCAGGTAGATCCGCGCCACCGAGCTCTTCTTGTTGACCAGGTTGTTGATGAAGCTCGGCACCTGGTGGGTGTAGCCATTGTGGTCCTGGCGCCAGACGTGCGAGGTCAGCAGGTAGTTGAGCGAGGCGAGCGGCGCCCGCCACGGCGTCTCGCGCGAGACCTTGAGCCATTTCGCGTATTGATTGAGCATCGAGTCGACGATGGGAACGAACGCTTCGTAGCAGGCGAAGAGGCCGTGGCGCCCGGTGAGGAGATAGCCCTCCAGCCATCCTTCGCACGTGTGCTCGCTCAGGATCTCCATGACGCGTCCGTCGCGCGCCAAGAACTCGTCCGTCGCGACCAGCGGCCAGAGAAAGGCTCGGCTGGTCGCCTCGAAGACCGCGTCGAGACGGTTCGACGTAGTCTCATCCGGGCAGAAGAGACGGAAGTTGCTCTCCTCGTCATTGGCCCGGAAGATGTCCCGCAAGAAGGCGCCCGTGGCGCGCGTACCCTCGGCCTTGACGTCGCCCGGACGAGGCACCGCGACTGCGTAGCGTCGGAAGTCGGGAAGCGAGAGCGGATGGAGCAAGCGGCCGCCGTTGGCGAACGGGCTCGCCCCGAGCCGCAGATCCCCGTGCGGACACACCGATAGAACGCTCGTCCGCGCTCTCCCTTGCTGATCGAAGAGCTCCTCGGGCCGGTAGCTCCGGAGCCATTCTTCGAGGGCCGCCAAGTGGGATGGGTTCGAAGCCGGGTCGGGGATCGGGATCTGGTGAGCGTGGAAGGTACCTTCGATCGGCTTGCCATCGAGCTCTTTGGGGCCGGTCCAGCCCTTCGGGGTGCGAAGGACGATCATCGGCCACACGACCCGCTCGGGGATCGAGCCCGCCCGCGCTTGACTCTGGATGTGACGGATCCGTTCGTAGGCCCAGTCGAGCGCGGCCCAGAGCTGGCGGTGTACGGGAAGCGGTTGATCGCCCGACACCAGACGCATCTCGTAGCCGTACCCGGTAAAGAGCGCCGTGAGCTCCTCCTCGCTCATCCTGCCGAAGATTGTCGGACCGGAGAGCTTGTAGCCATTCAGATGGAGGATGGGAAGGACCGCGCCCGAGGTCGCCGGATCGAGGAACTTTCCCGAATGCCAGGCAGTGGCGAGCGGCCCCGTCTCCGCCTCGCCGTCGCCGACGACGCAAGCCGCGATCAAGTCGGGGTTGTCGAGCACCGCGCCGAAGGCATGGGTCAGGCAGTAGCCGAGCTCGCCCCCCTCATGGATCATCCCGGGGGTGCCGGGAAAAAGGTGGCTGGGAAAGCCGTCGGGCCAGGAAAACCGGCGCACCAGCTCAGCCACTCCCTTCTCGTCTCGAGACAGCTCTGGGTAGTACTCCTCGAGAGTCCCTTCGAGATAGAGGTTGGAGATGATCGCGGGCGCCCCGTGACCCGGACCTACGACCAGCAAGAAGCGTGCTCCCGTGTCCTGAATCAAGCGGTCGAGGTGTGCGTAGAGGATGTTCAGGCCGGGCTGCGTTCCCCAATGCCCCAGGAGGCGAGGCTTGATCTGCCCCGCGGCCAGGGGCACGCGCAGTAGAGGGTTCTCCTTGAGGTAGAGCTGCGCCGCTCCCAGGTAGTTGGCGGCGCGCCAGTAGCTATCGAGCCGGCTCAAGCGTTCTTCGTCGATGTCCTTCACGGTTTCAACCCTTCTCGTTTCGTTGCGCGCTTGCTCTCGCGGCGGCCTCACCGAGACTTGCCCGCGAGGTGAGGAGCTCAGCGGTGTGGCGGGCGATGATCAACTCCTCGTTGGTGGGAATGACGCGAACCGTCACGGCGCTTTGATCGCTCGAGATCCGTCCATCGTCACGTTCGTTGCGCGCGGAGTCGAGCTCGATGCCGAGAAACCCGAGGCCCTGGGCGATGCGCTCCCGGATCGCCGGGGAGCGCTCGCCGATGCCGCCGGTAAAGACCAGATGGTCGAGGCCCCCCATCACGGCCGCGAGCGCCGCCACGTTCTTGCGCGCTTGATAGCAGAAGAGCTCGATCGCGAGCCGCGCCCGCGGGTCGCCTGCCTCTCGACCCAGGAGATCGCGCATGTCGGAGCTCGTGCCCGAAACGCCGAGGAGCCCCGAGCGACGATTGACAAGCTCGTTGAGCGCATCAGGGTCGAGCTTCAGGTGGCGCACCAGATAGACCAGGACGCCGGGATCGAGGTCTCCGGAGCGAGTGCTCATCACCAGGCCTCCCGCCGGCGTCATCCCCATCGTGGTCTCGACGCTCGCCCCGTTCTCGAGCGCCGCCATGCTGGCGCCGTTGCCGAGATGGGCCACGACGGCCCGACCCGACTTCTCTCCCTTGCCCACCAATCGCGCCAGCTCGCGGGCGATGAACTCGTAAGAAAGACCGTGAAAGCCGTAGCGTTGAACGCCGCGCTGTTCGAGCTCGCGCGGCAGCGGCAGGACCTCGGCGACGCGCGGCATGGTGCGGTGGAACGCGGTGTCGAAGCAGGCGACCTGTGGAGTCTGGGGGAAGCGACGGGCGACGGCGTCGATCCCCTCGATCTCACGCGGCAGATGCTCGGGGGCGAGGGGAACGAGGTCGTCCAACGCCCGCCGCAGCTCGTCGTCGATCCGCCGCGGGCTGCGGTAGGCGGCGCCGCCATGGACCAGGCGGTGCCCGACGCCGTCCGGCGGGCGGCCGAGCCGATCCTCGACCCAATCGAACAGCCGGCCCCGCGCCGCCTCGTGGCCTCTGAGAGTCGCCACCTCGTCGACGATCAGCTCGCCGGTCGCGTCGCGCACCCGGAAACGGGCGCTGCCGGTCTCGCTCTCGAGCAGGCGGTCGAGCTTGCCGGCACAAACGAGGTTCTCGGCCTCACCCATCCGATAGAGGGCGAACTTGAGGCTCGAGGAACCGGTGTTCAGAGTGAGGATCGCGAGCGCCGCCATCCTTCCGATCCTATCGGAGCGGCAAACAGGGAACGCTATCTATAGAGGTGGGAGGCGATGAAGAGGCTTCCCGGCACCCGTCTGACCAGACAGATCCCTCGTAGTGCCGGGGACGGCCGGCATCGCTCTCTGGCTCGAGACCTCCCAAGGCCACGGCACGCTCTTGACCGTCGTCCCCGCCGGCCCCGCCGTGTAGCTCGAGCAGCCGACGGCAAGGAGCGCAGCTCCCAAAAAGACCGCGCTCAAGTTCAATCGCCGCTTCATCACCAACAGTCTGCCACACCCTTCCGTATAGAGGTGCCAGGCACATTTGGTGGGGCGGCTTGGCACCGGTCCCCGAAGGCGCTAAGTACCTTCGTGGACCGGTTGCTAGCGGGCCAGATAGCCACCGTCGACCGCGTAGTACGAGCCGGTGATGAAGGAGGCCTGGTCTGAGCTCAGCCAGACGATGAGCTCGGCGACCTCCTCGGGCCTGCCGAGGCGACCCATGGGATGGAGCGAGATCAGCCACTTCTCGATCTCCGGGTCCTTCTTGAGGCCGGCGATCATGGGGGTCTCGATGAAGGCCGGGCCGATCGCGTTGATCCGGATCCCCTCCTTCGCGTACTCGATGGCAGCAGTCTCGGTCAGCCCCAGGAGGCCGTGCTTGCTGGCCACATAGGCGGGGGACTTCGAGAACGCCACACGCCCAAGAATGGAGGAGACGTTGACGATCGCGCCGCCCCCCGCTTCCAGCATCGCCGGGATCTCGTATTTCATACAGTAGAAGACCCCCGAGAGGTTGATCGCGATCACCTTCTCCCAACCCTCGACGCTGTAGTCCGCGGTGCGATTCGCTTCCCCACCGACGCCCGCGTTGTTGCAGGCGACGTCGAGCCGGCCAAAGGTCTCCTTTGCGCGTCGCACCAGCTCCGCGCACTGCTCGGGATCGGACACATCGGCGCAGACGAACGCGGCCTCGCCGCCGGCCTCGTGGATTCTCTCGACGGTCTCCTCGCCGCCTTCAACGACGAGATCGGAGACCACGACACGCGCTCCTCGCTGGGCAAAAATCTTCGCCGCGGCGCGCCCGATACCGGATCCCGCGCCGGTCACGATTACGACTCTGCCGTCGAACATGGACGAGCCTCCCTTCGCAGCGGCCACCGCCGCCTACGACAGGCCTTCACGAGCCGCCGGCGCGGGCCGACCAAAGATCATTCGGGCGTGATCTTGATGATGGCGCCCGCCCGCGGATCGCAAACGAAGGCATCACCCGCGGGATCCGTGGCCACGCAGTGACCGCCGCGCGCCGTCGCGTACGTCCCCTCCGGCGTGAGCTTCCCATTGGTGGCGACCGAGAACACCGTGAGGGTAGCGCTCCTCGCGCCCGGAACGAAGAGGCGACGGTGGGCGTCGTTGAACGCGACGATGTCGACCCCGGCCCCCGCCGCGGCGTGCGCCAGGACCTTGCCGTGGTCGTCGAGGCCGAGAACCGAGACTCCTCCTTCGCTACAACCGACGAAGAGGAGACCGTGCGCGGGATCCTCGGCCAAGCCGCGTGAACCCGAGCAGCCATTCTTCCAGTGGTCGACGACCTTGAGCGAAGCGAGATCGATCACCGCCGTTTCCTCTTTCCACAGGTTGGCGTAGGCGCGGCCGCGGCCCGCATCGACGACCAGGGACTCCGGTCCCCCGGCGACATGGATCGTGCTCTTCGAGGTCAGATAGCTCGGGCCGGAAGGAGAGAACGCGAAAAGCTCGATCTGCTCGGCGCGAGGCTCGGTCACCCAGATCTCGTGCCGGGAGGGGACGTAACGGACGTAGTCGGGCCCGGACTTGAGTGCAGCCTTAGCCAACACGTGGTGGCTCTTGGCGTCGACCACCACCAATGCGGGACCGCCATGGTCGCTCGCCACGAAGCGCCCGTCGACATAGACCGCCGAGGTCGTGCCGCCGCCCCGATGCCGGCCCCGGGTGCCGCGCGGAGCGGGAGATGACGACGCCGTCACCTTGGGTATCACCGTCACCTCGTTGCTCTTGGGATCGATCAGAGCCAGGGCTCCGGTCCTGCCCGCGGGAACCAAGATCTTCCCCAGCTCGGGCACGAAAGCCAGGTCATCGAAGCCTACGCCGCCACCTCCGCCCGGAATCGCGATCAGAGTTCGCTCTCCCTTGGCGGCGGCGCTCGCCGGTCCGGCGGACACCAGACCTACGAAAAGGCTCAGCACCAACGGAATCGAAATGGACATCACACTAGGCCTACGAAGGGACCTCATCGCAGCTACCTCCTTCTCATTCCACGAGGCCGCGCTGAATCGCGTAGTGCATCAGCTCGGCGTTGTTCTTGAGTTGCATCTTTTCGAGAATGCGGCTGCGATAGGTGCTGATCGTCTTGACGCTCAGCGCCAGCTCTTCGCCGATCTCCGAAACCGTCATGCCGCGCGCGATCATGCGCAGCACCTGAAACTCTCGATCCGACAGGTTCTCGTGCGGCGCCCGGTCGAAGTTGGCGTCCAGACTGAACGCCATCTTCTCGGCGAGCGCCGCGCTCACGTACTTACCCCCCTGCGAGATCTTGTGGATCGCTCCAATCAGCTCTTCGGGAGCGCTCTCCTTGGTCATGTAGCCATCGGCGCCGTCGCGTAGGCAGCGCAACGCGAACTGATCCTCGGGATGCATGCTGAGCATCAGCACGTGAATCTGCGGCCGCCGTGCCTTGATCTCCTTGAGCGTCTCGATCCCTCCTCGGCCCGGCATCGAGATATCGAGCAGAATCACATCGGGCTCGGCTTTCTTCGCTAGGTCGAGCGCCTCCTGGCTGTCGGCCGCTTCGCCTACCACTTCGAAAAAGGGCTCCTCCGACAGGATCCGGCTCAGCCCCTCACGCACGATTGCATGATCATCGGCGATCATCACCCGAACCATTTCAGCTGCTCCCCGGACCTTCTAGCGGCATCTCGAGATGCACTTCGGTCCCCACGCCCGCGTTGCTCGTCACCTCGACCGTACCCCCCAGCATCAGAGCTCTCTCTCGCATTCCCAGCAACCCAAATGACTTGACTCGGGTAATGCCGCCGGGGTCGAAGCCTCGCCCATCATCGGCGATGTGCAGGCTAAGCCGACCGCCCCTGACCACCAATGACACCCGTACACGTCTCGCCTCGGCATGCCGAGCGACATTGGTCAGTGCTTCCTGAAGGATGCGGAAAACCGCGCTCGAGCGGTCGCGATCGATCTCGAGCGCTACGCCTGAGGTCACGACCTCCGTGGCGATGCCGGTCCGCTCTCCAAAATCGCCCGCTTGCCATTCGATCGCCGCCTCCAGACCGAGATCGTCAAGTACGCTCGGACGCAGTTCCGTGGCGATACGTCGCACGGTGGCGATCGTCCGATCGAGCAACTCGCTCATCGAGCGCGTTCGGTCAGCCAAGGAGTCTCCTCCCTGGTCGCGGTGACGATCTACCCAAGAGACTTCCATCTTCAGGGCGGTCAGTGCGTGCCCGAGCTCATCATGAACCTCACGCGCGATCCGCGCTCGCTCTTCTTCTCGCACCGATTGCAAGTGCGACGAGAGATCCCGCAGCTGCCTCAGCGAAGTGCGAAGCTGCTGCTCGGCACGCTTGCGCTCGGAGACATCGCTGATGAAGACCACGCAACCCGTGAGCTCGTCTCCCTCACCAAAGGTGGGGTCGAGTGAACAACGAACCCAGATGTCGCGATCGGGGAGATGTACCTCCTCCTCGATGTGGCCAGGCGCTCCCTGCAGCCTAGAGACGTCGAACAACGGCGCCGGTTGGGCGACACCTAGCAGCTCCTCCAGCTTTCGCCCCAGAATGCCTTGGAAGGGAAGGGCGAAGAGCTCAGTCGCTGCCCTATTGGCGCGAATCACGCGGAGCTCGTGGTCCAGCATCACGATGACGTCCTGCGCCGAGTCGAAGGTCTGTCGCCACTCTCGGGCCACCTTTTCGATCGCCTTCTCGATCCTCTTGTATCGGGTGACGTCGCGCGAGACGCAAAGGAACTCCGCCACCCCAGAAGAGCGAGGCGGAAGAATCGCGGAAAGGTCGCTCTCAAGCCAGACGAATTCCCCGTCGCCTCTCTTCAGTCGGTAGACGACCGAGGCAGATTCCTTGGCGTCCTCCTGAAGAGCAAACGCGGTGAGAACCGCCGCAAGATCCTCGGAGTGAACCAGATCGTCGAGACGGCGCCCGATGAGATCATCGGCAGAGTAACCGATGATGCGTCCAGCGGATGGCGAAGAAAAGAGAATCCTCCGATCGGGAGCCAGACGGAGCAGAATCTCGCTCGAGCTCTCGGCCAGGAGCTCATAGAGATTTGGCGAATCATCCGCCGGGTCAGCCATGGGTGGCGACGCAGCCGTGGGTCTCATCGCTCTCTTGCTCATCCTCGAGTCCTGCTCTCATTGTATGCTCCTCTCGAGAGCCGTGGCTCCCAAGCGGCCCTCCGATCACGAGCCTAACGGCCCAGGCACCGCACGAGAAGCGACCCATGGAGAGCCGTCTAGAGCTGCCAATCTCACCCCAGCCTGACGACTTCACCTGTGGACCGACCTGTCTGCAGGCGGTCTACGGCTACTACGGCGAGAACCTCCCTTTGCGCAAGGTCATTCTGGAGGTGCGGAGCCTCGAGGAGGGCGGCACCCTCGCGGTTCTCCTCGGTTGCCACGCCTTGCGTCGCGGCTACCGCGCGACCATCTTCACCTACAACCTGCATATCTTCGATCCCACCTGGTTCGCCGACAAGGGAACCGATCTCCGCGCCCGGCTCGAGCAGCAACGCCGAGCCAAGCGTGGCCCCAAGCTGCGCGCCGAGACCGACGCCTACATCGACTTCCTCGAGCACGGTGGCGACATGCGCTACGAGGACCTCACTCCGGCTCTAATCCGACGCTTTCTGAATCGCTCGGTTCCTATCTTGACCGGCCTGAGCGCCACCTACCTCTACCGCAGCGCCCGGGAGCACGGTCCCGAGAGCGAGCCCGATGACATCCGCGGCAAGCCGGTCGGGCACTTCGTCGTGCTCGCCGGCTATGACCCAGACGAACGTGAGGTCTTGGTGGCGGACCCTTTGATGCCAAACCCCGTATCCAAGAGCCATACCTACCGGGTCGGAATCGATCGCCTGATCGGCTCGATCCTCCTCGGGATCGTCACCTCCGACGCCAACCTGTTGGTCATTGAGCCGCCGCGCGAGTCGAAGCGCTAGAGCCATGTCCGTTCTCATCGTCGTCAACGAACCCAAGCAGTGGCCCCTGACCATCCCCGACGTGGACGTCGTGGCGGCACGCACCTACCTCACGGATCCCCACTACAGCGAGCTCCGCGGCCTCAAGGTTTTCAATCTCTGCCGCACCTATCGCTACCAGTCGCTGGGGTACTACGTCTCGCTCCTGGCCGCGGCGCGTGGGCATCGTCCCCTACCCAGCATCGGAACCATCCAGGACCTCAAGTCCCAGACCATCATCCGCCACGTCTCCGACGAGCTCGACGAGCTCATCCAGTCTTCCCTCGCGCCGATCCAGTCGCAGCGCTTCGTCCTCAGCATCTACTTCGGTCACAACGTGGCGAAGCGCCACGATCGCCTCGCCCGCCACCTCTTCAACCTCTTTCCCGCCCCTTTGCTGCGCGCCTACTTCAAGCGCGGCGAGACCTGGCTGCTCCAGAACATCGATCCGATTCCCGCTTCCGAGATCCCTCCAGAGCACCGCGATTTTGTCGTCGAGGCGGCGGGCGAATACTTCGCGGGGCGAAGGCGCAGCCGGCCCCGCCGAGCCGCCGCACGCTACGACCTCGCCATTCTGCACAACCCCCAGGAAGCCAATCCGCCCTCCAACGAGAAGGCGATACAGAAGTTTGTCCGCGCCGCCCAGACGGTAGGCTTCGCCACCGAGCTCATCGAGCGCGATGACTATGGCCGCCTCGCGGAGTTCGACGCGCTCTTCATCCGCGAGACGACCAGCGTCAATCACCATACCTACCGCTTCGCCCGCCGCGCCGAGGCCGAGGGACTGGTGGTCATCGACGATCCTGACTCGATCCTGAAGTGCACCAACAAGGTCTACTTGGCCGAGCTTCTCGACCACCACAAGCTGCCGGCGCCGCGCACGGTCATCGTCCACCGCGACAACATCGACGAGGTCGTCGCCGAGCTCGGGCTGCCGATCATTCTCAAGCAACCAGACAGCTCGTTCTCCGAAGGCGTAGTCAAGGTGGAGAGCGGGGAGAGCTTTCTCATGACGACCAGGCGTCTGCTCGAGCGCTCCGAGCTGGTCGTCGCCCAGGAGTTTCTGCCCACCGATTTCGACTGGCGAGTCGGCGTCCTCGCCCGCCAGCCGCTTTACGTGTGTAAGTACTTCATGGCTCGTCATCACTGGCAGATCATCAAGAGGGACCGCTCCGGCCGCACCCGCTACGGCCAGGTCGACTCGATCCCGCTCGACCAGGCCCCCGAGCAAGCGGTACGCACCGCGGTCAGGGCGGCGAACTTGATCGGCGACGGCCTCTATGGGGTGGATGTCAAGCAGGTCGGGCACCGATTCAACGTGATCGAGATCAACGACAACCCGAGCATCGAGGCGGGCGACGAGGACAGCGAGCTCAAGGACGAGCTCTACCTGCGCATCATGCGCGAGTTCCTGCATCGCGTCGAAGCGCGCAAGCAGCCAGGGGGAAGGCGATGAACGCGGCGCCGGCCCTGCCTCTGTTCGGCGCCGTCGGAGTCGAGCTCGAGTACATGATCGTCGACCGCCAAACGCTCTCCGTTCTGCCCTGCTCGGACGAGCTCTTGCGCTCTGTCGCTGGCCGCTATGAATCCGAGGTCGAGCTCGGCGAGCTCGCCTGGTCGAATGAGGTCGTACTGCACGTCGTCGAGCTCAAGACCAACGGTCCCCGCGCTTCGCTCGCCGGGCTCTCGGAGCTTTTCGCGCGCGACGTGGAGCGGATCAACCGCCTGCTCGAGCCTCTGGGCGGACGCCTGATGCCGACCGCCATGCACCCCTGGATGAAGCCCCTTGTCGAGACCAAGATCTGGCCGCACGACTATAGAGCCGTCTACGAAGCGTTCGACCGGATCTTCGGAGTGCGCGGGCACGGTTGGTCGAACTTGCAGAGCGTCCATCTCAATCTTCCCTTCGCGGATGATCTCGAGTTCGCTCGCTTGCACGCCGCCGTTCGCCTCCTCCTGCCGCTGATGCCGGCGCTGGCCGCGAGCTCGCCGATTGTCGAAGGGAAATCCACCGGCCTGGCCGACAATCGTCTCGAGGCCTATCGGCACAACGCGCGGCGGATCCCATCGATAACCGGCGCGGTCGTCCCGGAGGCCGTCTTCTCGCGCTCCGAGTACGAGGAGAAGATCCTCGCGCCCATGTACTCCGACATCGCGCCGTTCGATCCCGAAGGAATCTTGCGGTACGAGTGGCTGAACGCGCGCGGCGCCATCGCCCGCTTCGATCGCAACACGATCGAGATCCGGGTCCTCGACATGCAGGAGTGCCCACAAGCCGATCTCGCCGTCGCCGCGGCCGTGATCGTCGTTCTCGAGGCCATGACCAAGGAGCGATGGATCGATCTCGAGACCCAGAAGGCATGGCCGACGGAGAGGCTCGCCGCGATCTTCCTCGCCACGATCGCGCGAGCCGGGAGCGCGGTCATCGAAGATTCGGAGTTCCTCGCGGCCTATGGCTGGCGAGAGGCGCGCGCCCCGAGCGCCGCCGAGCTCTGGCGTCACCTGGTCGCGGAGGTCACGCCCCAGAACGCGCCGACGGATACGGCCTGGCGCGCACCCCTCGATCTCATCCTCCAACAAGGAACCCTGGCGCAACGGATCGTGCGGGCGCTCGGCGAGCGTTTCAGCGCCGAGGACCTACACCGGGTCTACGGCGAGCTTTGCCGCTGCCTCGCGCTCAATCACTCCTTTTCTCTCCGTACCGAGCCCGCCGGAGAGGAAGTGGAAGCAACGAACTCGGGGTCATGAGCGCGTCCTGGAGCGGCGCGCCTTGAGCCGCTGAAGCCGGACGCGTTCCTCGCGCTCGCGCTCATCGAGAGCCGAGCTCACCCATTTGACCGTCGCTTCCAAACGCGGAGTGACGCGCTGCTCGAGAGTGTTGACCTGTCGCGAGGTCTGAACCAATGCCTCTCCCAGACGTCTGAGCAACTGCTCGGTGGACGCAGCGGCGAGCAGCAGGTCGACCATCGCCTCGATCCCGTCCGCCGCCTCGACCGTGGCCAGACCGGCGCTTCCCGGCGGAGTGCCCCGCGCCGCGGCGGTCCTCGTGACCGCCGGACGCTCGACGATCTCGCTCGTGGATAGGCCCCACACCTGCCCCTCCTCGAGGTCCACGTCGAGCTCCCGCGCCGGCCAGCCGTAGGTCGCGAGACTCTCTCCACCGGAGATCGCCAGGGCCTCCAGCAATCGCGCATACGTCCTTGAGGCCTGGCGGTCGATCTCCTCCCGCGCATCGACCGCCGGGCGCGCGATGCGGAAGAGCTCCCCGACCAGAGCTTCCCGCTTGCGTTTCAGAAGACCGGTGCCCTTCGCCACCCGATCCATGCGTCGCCGGGCACGCACCAGATTGAGCCGCGTCGCTGGAATCGATCCGCTCATAGGTTGCCCGCTCCAGCCTTCGCCGCCTCGCGCGCCTTCCAGGTCTCCTCGTCGATCCGCTGCAGATCCTCTCTCGGCATCGCCTCAAGGAGCCGCCAGCCGATCTCGATCGTCTCTCCGAGAGTCCGCCGTTCCTCTCCTTGATGGATGAGCTCGCGCTCGAAGCGCTCCGCCAGCGCCAGCGCCCGCTGGTCGGCTGGCGCGAGACCCGTCTCTCCCACGACGGCGCTCATCAGCCTGGCCTCGCGCCCGCGCGCATAGATCGCGTAGAGCTGGTCCGACCAGCGCCGGTGCTCCGCAACCGTGCGCCCGGCGCCGATTCCCGAGCTCATCAGCCGGGAGAGCGAGGGAAGAACATCGATCGGAGGGAAGATCCCGCGGTGGCGCAACTCGCGGCTCAGGACCAGCTGACCTTCGGTGATGTAGCCGGTGAGATCGGGAATCGGGTGGGTGATGTCGTCATCCGGCATCGTGAGAATGGGAATCTGGGTGAGCGACCCAGCGCGCCCCGTCAAGATTCCCGCCCGTTCGAATAGGCTCGCGAGGTCCGTGTACATGTAACCCGGGTAGCCGCGACGGCCGGGAATCTCCTCGCGCGCGGTCGCGATCTCTCGTAGCGCCTCGCAGTAGTGCGTCATGTCGGCGATCACCACGAGCACGTGCAGACCCGCTTCGAAGGCCAGGAACTCCGCCTCCGACAGAGCAAAGCGCGGCGCCAGCAGGCGCTCGATGGTGGGATCACGCGCCTCGTTCAAATAGAGCACCGAGCGTCCCAGGACGGCGCTGGTCTCGAAGCGCGCAAGGAAGTCCTCCTTCTCGCGACTGGTGATGCCAATCGCCGCGAAGACGACGGCGAACGGCTCACCATGAGGAGCCCGGGCATCGACGACGATGCGCGCCGCAAGCTCGAGCGCGGGCAGCCCCGGGCCCGAGAAGACCGGAAGCTTCTGGCCGCGGACGAGCGTGTTGAGCCCGTCGATCGCGGAGATTCCGGTTTCGATAAAGTTCGAAGGCTTTTCTCTCCGCTCAGGGTTCATCGGAGCTCCCCAGATGGGGACCAGCTCCTCTCCCACCGGCTCCGGCAAGCCATCCACGGCCCTACCGACGCCATTGAGCGATCGCCCGAGCAGCTCGCGCCCCACCACCGCCGTGGCTGTCTCTCCGGTCAGACGAATGGTCGCGCGGTCGGGAACGAGCCCCATGGGATCCTCGAGCAGTTGAACGACCGTCACCTCCCTGCCGGCGTCGATCACCTGGCCTCGGCGCTCCGCTTGGCCCGGCGAGGAGATCTCCACCCATTCACCGAGGGCCACCCCGGCCGTATTCGCCAGGAAGAGCAGGGGGCCGGTCGCCCGCTCGGCGCCGCGGTAGAAACGGGAGACTGGAATCATCTCGCCTCTCCTCGCGGCTGACCGATCCGCGCGACCGCCGCTCGTGCTTCTCGTTCGCTTGCTTCGAGGCGATCTTCGCTCGCGTCCCGCAAGCGGGCGAGAGCGCGGCGGGGCGTTCCCAGGTCGAGCGTCTCCATCGGGACTCCGCTGGCGAGCAACTCGCCCGCCTCCCGGTGGAGAGTCATCGCCAGCGAGGCAAGGAGATGAGTCTTGGCGATCGATGAGGAAGCATCGTTGGGATCGAAGGCGTTCTGCCCCAAGACGATCTCGCGTACGAGGCTCGCCGTTTCGAGGGTCAGACGGTCGATCTCCTGCAAGGCCTCGGGACCGACGAGACCGGCGATCTCGCGAATTTCGGCATCCCGCTCGAGAAGATCCAGTACCTGTCGCCTGAGCTCTCCCCAATCCGGAGCCGCGTTCTCCTCGAACCAGGCGAGGGTTCGCGCCGTGTACAAGCTGTAACTCGTCTCCCAGTCGACGGCGGGAAACTGACGCTGGTGAGCGAGCCCTGGATCGAGCGCCCAGAGGGCGCCGGCGACCCGCAGAGACGCCTGCGTGACGGGTTCCGAAAAGTCACCGCCCGGAGGCGAGATCGCGCTGACCAGGGTGAGGCTGCCGTGACGGCTTGGCCTCCCCAGCACCTCGACTCGCCCGGCGCGTTCATAGGCGCGTCCCAGGCGACCGGCGAGATAGGTGGGAAAGCCCTCTTCTCCAGGCATCTCCTGCAACCGGCTCGAGATCTCACGCAGGGCCTCGGCCCATCGAGAAAGGCTGTCCGCCATCACCGCAACGCGATATCCCATGTCGCGGTAGTACTCGGCGATCGTCAAACCCAGGTAGACCGACGCCTCGCGTGCCGCCACCGGCATGTTCGAGGTGTTGACGATCAAGACGGTCCGGTCCATGAGCGAGCTGCCAGTGCGCGGATCGACGAGGCCGGGAAACTCGGAGAGCACCTCGGCCATCTCGTTGCCCCGCTCTCCACAGCCGATGAAGACGATCACATCCGCCTCGGCATACTTCGCCAGAGAATGCTCGATGACCGTCTTGCCGGTTCCGAAACCGCCGGGAACCGCTACCGAGCCGCCCTCGGCAACAGGGAAGAGGAAGTCGAAGATCCGCTGCCCGGTGATCAGAGGGGGCCCTGACGCGAGGTGCTTGGTCACCGGCCGTGCCATGCGGATCGGCCAGCGCTGTGACAGGCGCAGGGGAGCGCCGTCGGCGAGCTCCCCAATCGCGTATTCAACCGTGACCTCTCCAGCTTTCAACCGGGCGAGCGTGCCGCTCACTCCCGGCGGAACGAGGACCCGGTGAACGAAGCCCGGGCGCTCCTCGACGCTCCCCAGGACGTCGCCCGGCATGACCTCGACGGATCCCTCGAGGGCGGGAGTAAACGACCAGGTGCGCTCGGGGTCGAGGGTCGGAGCGCTCGCCCCCGCCGCGATGAACGGACCCGAACGCTCCGCTAAGCGCTCGAGGGGACGCCCCACTCCATCGAGCACGGAACCGAGGAGACCCGGGCCCAGATTCACGGCGAGGGATTCGCCGCTCAGCTCCACCGGCTCGCCGACCCGCAATCCCGCCGTCTCCTCGTAGACCTGAATGGTCGCCACCTCGCGCTCGACCCCCACGATCTCTCCCAGGAGCTGACGCTCACCCACGCGCACCAGCTCGAAGAGCGAGGCACCGGACACTGGAGAAACCTCGATCAGCGCTCCACTCGCCCGCACTACGGTGGGAGAGGTCATCGCAGCCTCACCTGGTAGCCGATCGCCTGGCGCAGGAGCTCGACGATATACGCCTCCCGGGGGCCAGGGGCGCCCCAGTCGGGTCGTGGAAACGGAACGATCATCGGCAACGTTCGGCGCGCGAGCGAACGCCGCGTCTGCCGCGGAAGGGCGTTGAAGATCTCCTCGTCGACGAGGACGACGGCGCGGCGCCCTGAGCCGATCCACTCTCCGAGCTGGCGCGCTCCCTCGACGATCCCGGAAGCGACGCTCGTCGGCAGTCCGATGAGCGCCATCCCCGGCGCCAGCTCGGGACTGCAGAGCACCTCTACCGGAACCTTCACTCCACCGCCTCCAGCGGTGCGCTCGCCGACGCCTGGGGAACCGCCAGGGCGCGCTCCCAGATGGCGCGCGAAAGCGTGACCACCTGGGCGCGCAATCGCAGCATGAAACGAAGAAGCGGCGCTCCCCCCAGTGGCTCTGACAACCCTTTGCGCGAGAGCTCGCGAATTCGCTCCCTGAGCACCGCTTCCTCGAACCGGCTCTCGCTCTCCCCGGTCGCGGCGAGCGCGCGGGCAAAGCTCGAACCCGCCAGCCGGGTTCTCAAGAAGGAATGCAACGTGGAGAGGTCGGGGGCCGCAACCAGCTCTGAGAGTGTTGCCTCATCGAGCCAGCGACCGCCCGGCAGGAAGAAGCGCGCCGCCTCGTCCCTCTGGCGCTGCGAGACTAGGACGATGAGGCTGCTGGCGTTGGCGAGGTCGATCGATTCCTCGACGTAGCGCAAGAACTCACCACCAATCCTGCGCCCATCCGCCAAGCCGTGGTCTCCCCAGCAGCGGTCGAGGGCGAGCTCGATGGCCAGCGGATCCGGGCGCGGGGCAGATCCTAGAGCGAGCAAGGGGGGACCGAATGCGTTGCCCCAGGCGGTCAGCTGTGTCGCGATCTCCGCCAGTGTGGAGCGGCGGGCGAGCTCTTCCAGAACCTTCTCGGGTAGCTCCGGAGTCGGTAGGGTTCCGGAGATCCGGAGCGTGGCGGGGGCCCCGGCGAGCGCCCCGCGAATCAACCGGCGCAAGCTGCGGCGATCCTCGTCGCGCAAGAAGATCGCGACCGGCGCCGGATCGAGGCGGCTCCAGGCGGCCAGCTGGCGTAGCCGGGAGCCTGCCCAGCGCCGGACGCCGCGCTCGAGACGAGCGGCAAGGCTCTCGCCTTCTCGAGCCGTTTCGAAGCCGAGCTGCGTAAGGCGCCGCTCGAGCTCTTCCAGACTTTCGAGACGTAGGAGCTCCTGCAACACTGAAACGGGAAGGAGACGGGACGTCAAGCCGGCTCCACGGACGACGAGTGCGTCCCACCGCGGCCTCATGGCTCCTCGCCAACCTCTCTCGCGAGCTCGATTCTCAGAGCGGGAACCATGGCCTCGAGCCGTCGCTCGAGAGAGTCGTCGACGAGCAGGGCGCCGGCGCGCGCTTCCACGGCGAGGCTGGTCGAGGACGCCCCGTCCGGCATGACTCCAATGCCATCCTCGTTTTCGATCGCCTTCTCGATCTCCGGCGCAAGCGCGGGCGAGCAGTGGATCGCGGCTGGCCGGTCCGGCGCGTAGGACAGCAATCGCGCCAACCGCGAGCGCAGCTCGTAACGCAAAAGCTCGATCGATTCGGGACCCTCGAGGCGCTCCCGCACCACTTCAAAGACGCGTTCGAAGTATCTTTCCCGCGCCGCGAGCTCGGTCGCCCGACCCTCTTGCTCAGCGGCCACGAGCCGGCGCGCCGCGTCTCGACGCAAATTGGTCTCGGTCTTCTTCAAGCGGG
Organism: Thermoanaerobaculia bacterium; assembly: GCA_046704885.1. Classification (GTDB taxonomy): domain Bacteria; phylum Acidobacteriota; class Thermoanaerobaculia; order Multivoradales; family JBJKRB01; genus JBJKRB01. Next base: position 64,310 of record JBJKRB010000150.1, read on the forward strand.
CCTCGAGCTCGCGCGCTACCCGCTCCTCGGCCTCGCGAACCAGGCGCCTTGCCTCCTCGCGGGCGTCCGCCAGAATGCCTCGCGCCTGGAGCCTTGCGTCTCGGGCGACCCTCTCCAACAATGCTTCAAGGCTCAATCCGAGCTCCTATCCCCCCGCTCGCAACATGATGAGGACCGCTACGACAAAACCGAGAATGACCATGGTCTCGGGAATCGCCACCAGGATCACCGCGGTCGCGGAGAGCTCCGGCTTCTCGGCCAGGGCCGCCGCCGTCGCCGGTCCGATGCGTGACTGCGCCCACGCGGTTGCGATCGCGGGGATCGCCACCGCCAGCGCCGCACTCAATGAAAGCCAAAGAATATCCATTCTGTTCTCCTATCCAGTGATCGTCCCTTTGCCGGCGCCACCTCCGAAGGGGCGGTATTGAGTGCCGCCGGGACTGTAGAACTTTCCAAAGAATTCGACATAGTGAAGGCGAAGCGCGTGGATGGTCGGGCTGAAGATGCCCAGAGCAAAGTTGACCAGGTGGAAGAGGAGGGCGAAGATGGCGCCCACCGCCACGCTGCCCATCGAACCGATCATGCGGTTGGCGACCACCGCCAACATCACCGATGCCGTCCCAAGAGCCATGACACGAGCGTAGGAAAGAACATTTCCGACGGTGGTCAGGAGCTCGAGCGGGGCAAGCAGGCCTTCGGTCGCGACGAGGATGGGGAAGCCGATCAGGAGCGCCACGACCGCGGGTACGAAGAGAGCCCTGGGGAGCACTTCGAGCACCGCCAGCAGCGCCACCACGATGAGGATCACCATCATGATCGCCACCCCCTTCCCCAACGCCTCCTTCCGGCTACGGTGAAGAGCGGTGAGCACACCTAGACCCAGGCCCACGAGTATGTGAACGAATCCGAGCGCTAGAGCCAGACCGAGAAAGGGAAGAACCGCCTCCGAGCGATCGAACCACAAGGGCCGCAGACCGAACCAGCGATGCCCGAGGTCTCCGAAGAGCTCTCCATAAAGGGCGCCGAAGATCAAAGTGAAGATCGCGCAAGCGCCGATCACCTCGGCAATCGACCGCCGCATGGAGCCCTCCGTCGACCCGCGGCGCAAAACAAGGGCGAAGATCACCAAGAGCGCCCCATAGCCCAAATCGCCGAGCATGAGTCCGAAGAACATGGGGAAGAACACGGCCACAAAAGGCGTGGGATCGATGCTCCCGTACCGGGGAAGAGGGAGCAGGCGGACGACGGCTTCGAAAGGCCGAAAGATCCTGGGATTCGAGAGCACCACCGGTGCGTTCTCGCTCTTCCAGCTTTCACGCGCGAGGAGCGAGACGACGACCTCTTCACTGACCGTCTCTTTGAGGTGGCTTTCGAGCCGCGGCACGGCCTCGGTCGGGAGCCAGCCGTCGACGACGAAGGCATGCCCGGTGCGGCCGGAGGCGGCGAGCGCTTCCAGGCGCTCGCGCCGCCTCGAGACCAGCTCCCGAGCCTGCCGCAATGCGCCGCCCTTTGCTTCGGCGAGGGCGCGCCGCTCCTTCCCGAGCTTCGCGAGATCACCCTCCACCTGGGAAAGACGATCCAACATGGCGGGGATGGCGTCGGCCAGACCGCGTTCTTCATACTCCTCGGGCAGCGCCACCTCTTCGAGGCTGCTTGCCTTCAACCACGCCTCAACCCGCTGGCGTAGGCTCTCTGGGACCAAAATCAGAAGGGCGATCTCGCCGGAGGACAGGCGGCGCCAACGAAGCTCGAAGCTGTCCCCGATCTCGGCCGCGAGGGCAGCTCGCAGCTTCTCGAGGTCCTTCTCGGCGCTCGCCCGGATGACGACCTCGAACCCGGCGGTGTTGGCCCACCTCTGTTGACTCGAGAGCACGTCGCGGAAGACGTCGAACAGATCCCGGTACTTGCGTAGGAGCTCGCGCTCCTCCTCGAGCCCGGCGATCCGCTCCGCCAGCTGGCGTGCCTTCCGGCTCGTCCGACGCGCCGTGCGCACGGCCGAGATCAGTTCCTCCTCGTCGTTGTCGCCGGCCACGCGCGCCTGTGCGGCCGAGGAGAGGCCGAGCGCCTTCATCGCCAAGTCGATGTCGTTCAGGGCTTCGGCGAGCTGGCGGCTGCGACGCTCGTCACGAGGCGAAACGGATCTCTCGCTCAGACCGGTCCGGCGCACCGGGGCGGCGAGGTGAAGCACGGCGAGCTGCTGGATGGCCGTCAGGGTACCCGGAAGCTCGGCTTCGGGCCCCATGATCCGCACTTTGGACATCGGCCGAATCATCGCGGCTTCCCTCGCGCCAGACGCTCCAGGATCTCCCTCGCGAGGCGCTGGATCCTCTCTTCGGGGACTTCATCAAACCGCTTCACCCGCGCCCGCGCTCGAGCTTGGAAAGACGCTGTGGTGGCGGCAACCTCGTCTTCGATTCGTGCTTCGAGCTCGCGCTCTCGCCGCGCCAGTTCCTCGCCTAGGCCCCGCCCCCGCGCCTCAGCCTCCCGCCGCGCCGCTTCCACCCTCTCAGCGGCTCGGGTCCGAGCCGCGGCCAAGAAGACCTTCAGCTTCGACTCGAGATCGATCAATCGATCGAGGTCGCTTCCCGGCCGGTCTCTCTCTTCGCGGGTGCTCGAAGGATCGGTGGACACCGGTGTGACTCCCTGGACTTGGAGCGAGCGGCTGGGCATACAGCCGCCGGCGTCGGACTTGAAAAGAGCCTCGCATAGGAACTAACGTTTTCCGCCACCCTCGAAGGCAGGCGCCGTCCGTGCGGGCAGCTACCCGTTTGGGTAGGGCGGCTCCCCGCCCCGCGGCGGGCGCCATCGCCACCCTGCCGGATATCGCGCCCCATCGGTAGCGGAGGAAACATTCCTTCAAATAGCTCTCGTGGAGGAGAACTTATGAGACGAGATGAGAATTGGCTAGCAGCTGAGCTAGAACGGCGCGGCGTGTCGCGCCGTGATTTTCTGGGCTTTTGCGGCGTGATGGCTTCCGTCCTCGCCCTGCCCGCGTCCGCCGGGGCGAAGATCGCCTCGGCAGTGTTGAAAAAGGAGAAGCCGGTGCTGGTCTGGCTCGAATTTCAGGACTGCGCCGGCAACACGGAGTCGTTCCTGCGTGCCGGCCGCCCCACCACCGCCGACATCATCCTCGACATTCTCTCCGTGGACTACCACGAAACGATCATGGCGGCAGCCGGGCACCAGGCGGAGCAAGCCCTGGCTCAGACGATCGAAAAGAACAAAGGCAAGTACATCGCCGTGGTCGAAGGATCAATCCCCACCGGGGCGAACGGGGCCTACTGCACGATCGGCGGCCGCTCGGCGCTTTCCATCGCCCGCGAGGTCTGCGGCGGCGCCATGGCCACCGTCGCCATCGGCACCTGCGCCGCGTTCGGGGGCATTCCCGCGGCGGCGCCCAATCCGACCAGCGCGCTGAGCGTCGGTGACGCGGTTCCAGGCATCAACAAGCTGATCAATCTGCCGGCCTGTCCGGCCAACGCGGCGAACATCGCGGCCTTGATCGTCTACTTCTTGACCTACAATCGCTGGCCGCCTCTCGACCAGTATCGCCGTCCCCTGTTCGCCTACGGCAAGGCGATCCACGACAGTTGCGAGCGTCGCGCCCATTATGACGCTGGCCAATATGTTGAGGAGTGGGGCGACGAAGGCCACCGCACCGGCTATTGCCTGTACAAGATGGGGTGCAAAGGTCCCGTCACCTTCCAGAACTGCCCTGACGTCGGCTGGAATCAGCACACCAACTGGCCCATCGGCTGCGGCCACCCCTGCGTGGGATGTGCCGAGCCCGACTTCTGGGACAAGATGACCCCCTTCTACGCTCACCTCGAGGGGATTCCCGGCTTTGGCGTTCAATCCAACGTCGATCGCGTCGGCCTCTGGGCGGCGACCGGCGTCGCGGCGGCCTTCGCCGCGCATGGCTTGATTCAAATCGGTAAGCACTGGGTGCAAGGCGGCGGCGATGACAGCGAGTCCAAGCCGACGCATCACGAAGGAGATCAGGTATGACGCATATCGTAGTCGATCCCATCACTCGCATTGAAGGGCACCTGCGTATCGAGGCCGAGGTCGACGGCGGTGCCGTCAAGGACGCTTGGTCCTCCTCGACGATGTTCCGCGGCATCGAGCTCATCCTCAAGGGCCGCGATCCCCGCGACGCTTGGGTCTTCACTCAGCGCATCTGCGGCGTGTGCACCACGGTTCACGCCATCGCCTCGATTCGTGCCGTCGAGCATGCCATCGGCGCTGAGCCGCCGACCAACGCTCGCTTGCTCCGCAACCTGGTCATGGCGGCGCAGATGATCCAGGATCACGTCATCCACTTCTACCACCTGCACGCCCTCGACTGGGTGGACGTGGTTTCGGCCCTCTCGGCCGATCCCGCCAAGACCTCCGCTCTCGCCCAGTCGATCTCCGATTGGCCGCTTTCCTCGGAGAAGTATTTCGCGGGCGTCGCCAAGCGCTTGAAGGACTTTGTCAACGAGGGCCAGCTCGGACCGTTCGCCAACGCATACTGGGGGCACCCGGCGTACAAGCTTCCCCCTGAGGCCAACCTCCTAGCCGTTGCTCACTATCTCGAGGCCCTCGATTGGCAGCGCGAGTTCATCCGCATCCACGCCGTTCTCGGCGGCAAGAACCCGCACCTGCAGAGCTTCCTCGTGGGAGGAATGGCCACTCCGGTCGATCCCGACAAGCAGTCCTCGATCAACCTCGATTCGATCAGCTTCATGCGTGAGCTGATCGACAAGGCGAAGGCCTTTGTCACCCAGGTCTACCTGCCGGATCTTCTTGCCGTGGCCTCCTTCTACAAGGATTGGGCCGGTTACGGCGGCGGCGTCGGTAACTACCTGGTCTTCGGCGAATACCCGGAGAAGGATGGGCCCAACCCGCCCCTCTTCCTGCCCTCCGGAGTCATCCGCGCCAAGGACATCGGCCATATCGAGGACCTCGACACCTCGAAGATCAGCGAGTTCGTCACCCATTCCTGGTACGACTACAAGGGCGGTGACGATAAGTCCCTGCACCCCTTCGACGGCGAGACCAATCCCAATTACACCGGCCCGAAGCCTCCCTACGAGCGCCTCGACACCGACGGCAAGTACAGCTGGCTCAAGTCGCCGCGCTACGACGGCCTGGCGATGGAGGTGGGACCGCTCTCGCGGATGCTGGTGGCCTATGGCCGCGGCCAGGAGCGGGTCAAGGAGCTCGTCAACGCCGTTTTGGGCAAGCTGAGCGTCGGACCCGCGGCCCTGTTCTCGACCCTGGGTCGAGTCGCCGCCCGCGGCATCGAGACTCAGGTCCTGGCGGAGAAGATCGGCGACTGGCTGACCCAACTGGAAATGAACATCGGTGCTGGCGACCTGCGGATCGCCGACAACGCGAAATGGGATCCCTCCAACTGGCCCGAGGACGCCTCCGGCGTCGGTCTGCACGAAGCCCCGCGCGGCGCGCTCAGCCACTGGGTCCACATTCACAAGGGTCAGATCGCGAATTATCAAATCGTCGTTCCCAGCACCTGGAACGCCGGACCGCGCGACGCGAGCAAGCAGCCGGGCCCCTATGAAGCGGCTCTGCTCGGAACCCCGATCGCCAAGCCCGAACAGCCGATCGAGATCCTGCGTACGGTCCACTCCTTCGACCCCTGCATGGCTTGCGGCGTGCACGTGCTCGACGCGACAGGCGAGGAGGTCGTGAAAGTGAGGGCAGTATGAGTACCAGCGCTGCTTCTCTCGAGCTTCCGGTCCCCGAACGCGGTGACGACCATGTCGGAGGCACCTCTCCGATCCCGCGCTCGGCTGCCGACCTGACTCGCGTCTACGTCTGGCAGATCCCGGTGCGCATCACCCACTGGCTGATCGCCTTGTCCATCTTCGTCCTGGCGGCGACCGGCTTTTACATCGGGCACCCGTTCTGGACGGTTACCGGCGAGGCGCGACAGCATTTCTTCACCGGGACCGTGCGAGTCGTCCATCTCTATGCCGCGATCGTCTTCATCCTGGCGGTGCTCGCGCGCGTTGTCTGGATGTTCATGGGAAACCGCTACGCCTCTTGGCGGATCTTCATCCCCATCGAGAAGAAGCGGTTACGGGGTATCTGGCCGACCGTCAAGTTCTATCTCTTCGGGCTCAGGAAGCCGCCCGGTTTCCTCTCCCACAATCCGGTCGCGGCGCTCGCCTACGTGGCGATCTTCGGCCTCTATTTTCTGGAGATCGCAACCGGTCTGGCGCTCTATTCGATCCAGGCCCCGGTCGGGTCCCCTCTGCACGGTTTCCACGTACTGCTGCCGGTTCTCGGTGGGGCCCAGATTGCCCGTTGGATCCACCACATCATCATGTGGCTGCTGCTCGGTTTCGTCGCTCACCATGTCTACAGCGGCATCCTGATGTCGATCGTCGAGGGCAACGGAACCATGGGCTCGATCTTCGACGGTTTCAAGTTCGTTCATCGCGACGATCTCGTCTACTCGGGCTACCGCTTCTTGCATCGGAGAGATCGGAGTGAGTGAGACCGGATCACTGCTGATCCTCGGTTTGGGCAACGTCCTCTGCGGCGACGACGGGCTCGGCGTCGCCGCAGCGGGACGCCTGGCACGAGGCTACGAAGCCCCTGCTGGAGTCAGAATTCTGGACGGAGGGACCCTCGGCCTCTCGCTCCTCGCGCTGCTCGAAGAGTCCAACAACATCGTTCTCCTCGACGCCGTACGAATGGATGAGAAGCCCGGTTCCTTCGTTCGCCTTGAGGGCGAGGATGTGGGGCCGGCGGTTTTTGAACGTCTTTCCCCTCACCAGGTCGGCGTCGCCGATCTGCTGAGCGCCATGCGGCTGCGCGAGCAGCTGCCCAAACGACTTCTCCTCTTGGGTCTGGTGCCAGCCACGCTCGAGCTCGGGTTGGGCCGGTCCCCAGAGGTCGAGGCCGCTCTGCCATTGCTGGTCGAGCGGACAGTCGAGGAGTGCGCGCGCTTGGGCTTTCGCCTCAGCGCTCGCGAGTCTGATGCGTTGGAACCTGGTAATCCTTGGAATACTCTCGCTGCTTTTGGCCTGTAAGGGCCGCGATAGCGACCTGCCATCGAGCTATCGCCAGCTGACCGTTCCTCGTAAGACCATCGATTCGCCGGCGGCGATCGCCGCCGGGCGTCGCCTCTTCCTCAAGCACTGCGCCTTGTGCCACGGGAAAGATGCCAAGGGCGAAGGAGAGCGTCACAGCTATCTGTCGAGCCCGGCGCAGAATCTCACCGATCCGGACTGGCAGAGGAAAGCGACGCCGCGGCACGTCTACTTCTGGATTCGCGAGGGCGTGGAAGGTACCTCCATGCCTTCGTGGAAATCTCTCAGCGAAGACCAGACCTGGAGCCTCGTGGCCTACGTCTTGTCCTTGGGTGCGGCCTGATGGCGCAACTCGAAGGACGGCTCATCTCGATTCGCGGAATCGTCCAGGGCGTGGGGTTCCGACCCTGGGTCTATCGCTTGGCGCACCAAGCCGGTATCCGGGGTGGCGTCCGCAACGACTCCACCGGAGTCTCGATCGAGGCGTTCGGAACCAGCACCGACCTCGCCCACTTCGTGCGCCAATTGGAGAAGACTCCCCCTCCGGCAGCGGCGATCGCCGAGCTGAGCTGGGAAGCGATTCCAGCGCAAGAACGTAGCGCTTTCGAGATCGAGCAGAGCCAGGCTGGCAACGAGCACCGCGTCTCGATTCCCGCCGACCTCGCCACCTGCGAGAGCTGTCTCGAGGAGATCTTCGATCCGACCAACCGCCGCTACCGCTATGCGTTCACCAACTGCACCGACTGCGGACCACGATTCACCATCGTGCGCGAGGTCCCGTACGACCGCCCGGCGACGACGATGGCCGTGTTCGACATGTGCCCTCGCTGCCAGGCCGAATACGATGATCCGTCGAATCGGCGGTTTCACGCCCAACCCAACGCCTGCCCCGACTGCGGACCACAGCTCCGCCTACTCAACGCTCACGGCAGCGAAGTCCCCACCAAGGATCCCGTGGCGACGACGGCGCGCGCCCTGCGCGACGGCCACATCGCCGCGATCAAGGGTCTGGGCGGATTCCACCTCGCCTGCGACGCAACCTCGTCGCCTGCCGTCAGCCTCCTGCGTCGGCGCAAGCGGCGCGATGCCAAGCCCTTTGCGGTCATGGTCCGCAACCTCGAAGCCGCCGAGGCTCTGGCGATCCTGAGCGACGGTGAGCGCGAGCTCCTTCGTTCCGTGGAGCGGCCGATCGTCTTGGCGCCGCTTCGCGACTCAACCCCCCTCGCGCCCGAGGTCGCTCCGGGGATCTCCCTGGTCGGTCTCATCCTGCCCTACACCCCGCTCCATCATCTGCTCCTCGCCGACACCGGCCAGCCCTTGGTGATGACCTCGGCGAATCTGTCGGAGGAGCCGATCGCCTACCGCAATGGCGAGGCCCTCGAGCGGCTGCGTGGCATCGCCGATCTCTTCTTGCTGCACGATCGCGAGATCGAGACCCGTTGCGAGGACTCCGTCGCCCGAGTGGTCGGCCAAGCGCCCATGCTGATTCGCCGCTCGCGCGGGTACGTGCCGCGCCCGCTCCGCCTGCGACGCCCGCTGAGCGCTCCGATTCTCGCCTGCGGCGCCCACCTCAAGAACACCTTCTGCATCGCATTCCGCGACCAGGCTTTCCTCGGCCCCCACATCGGCGATCTCGAGACTCTCGAAGCCGTCGACGCATTCCGCGCCGCCGTCGATCGCATGGAGCGCTTCCTCGGAGTAAAGCCGGAGATCGTCGCGCACGATCTCCACCCCGAGTATCAATCGACGATCTACGCCCGCTCGCGTAGCGAGGTCACCAAGGTCGCCGTACAGCACCATCACGCCCACGTCGCCAGCGCCATGGCTGAATATGGCCTCGAGGGCAACGTTTTGGGAGTCGCTTTCGACGGAACCGGTTACGGCGGCGACGGCACCGCCTGGGGGGGCGAGATTCTCCTCGCCCGAGGGGCGGAGTTCGAGCGTCTCGCCACTCTGCGCCCTATCGCCTTGCCGGGCGGGGACCTCGCCATTCGAGAGATCTGGCGCTTGGCCCTGGCCTTGCTCGACGATGCCTTCGGGCAGGACGCCGCCGCGATCGATCTCCCCCTCTTCCGCGGGCTCTCGGATCACCAGGTCGAGATCGTGCGCACGATGATCCATTCCGGCCTCCACACGCCCATGGCGCACGGTGCTGGTCGCTACTTCGATGCCACCGCGGCGCTCGTTCTCGGCCGGGCAAGCGCGCGCTATGAGGGGCAGGCGGCGCTCGAGTGGAACCTCGCTGCCGCCCCCGACGAGCAGGGCGTCTACCCGTATGAGATCGATGACGCCCTCTCCCCCTGGCAGATCGACTTGCGGCCGATGACCCGCGCCATCGTGGAGGATCTCGCCGCGGCGCTACCGGCGGCGTCGATTTCCGCCCGTTTTCACAACACCATCGTCGCAGCGAGCGAAGCCGTGGTCAGAGCCGCCATTCGTCAGGTGGGACGAGTGCCGATCGTCCTCACCGGAGGCTGCTTCCAGAACCCGATTCTCGCTGCCGGCCTACGCGAGCGGCTGGAGAGCGAATTCGAAGTATTCCTGCCGTCTCGGGTGCCGCCGGGAGACGGTGGCATTTCTTTAGGACAAGTTCTCGTCGCAGACTCACAAGCACGCAGTTAAGGAGATTCGCTATGTGTCTAGGAGTTCCAGGAAGGGTGGTCGACGTCACCGGTTCCGTGGCGACCGTCGACTTTTGGGGCGTTCGGCGCCAAGTACGCTTGGATATCGTCGATCAGCCGGTCGCGCCAGGGGACTACATTCTCAACCACGTGGGATTCGCCATCCGTCGCATTCCCTCCGAAGAGATCGAGGAAACGCTCTCCCTCTACGAGCTGTTGCTGCGTGAAGCGGGCGCCGACGATCTCATGCTGGCCGACATGAAGAGCGAAATCGATGCCACCAGCGGGGAAGCGACCGATGAGCGCTGAGCTTCCCAAAGCCGCCCGCGAGCTACGCTTCCGCGACACCGAGAAGGCCCGGGCCTTCGCCGCAACGCTTGCCCGCCTGACACAAGAGGTCGGACATGCTCCGGTCTCGGTAATGCACGTCTGCGGCAGTCACGAGCAGGCCATCGCCCGCTTCGGGCTGCGCTCCGCCTTTCCCCCTGGTCTCGACGTCATCATGGGCCCCGGATGCCCGGTCTGCATCACCGACTTGCCCGAGGTCGACGAAGCCGTGGCTCTCGCCCGGCAGGGGGTCGTCATCGCGACCTATGGCGACATGGTCCGGGTACCGGGGACGGTCAAGTCACTCGCCGATGCCCAAGCCGAGGGAGCGCGCGTCGAGATCGTCTACAGCGTGGCACAAGCGGTCGAGCTGGCCCGTAGCCGCGACGAGGAGGTCGTCTTCTTTGCCACCGGCTTCGAGACCACCGCGGTAGCAACGGCCGCCGTCCTGCGGGCCGATCCCCCGCCCAACTTCAGCGTGCTCTCGGCGCACAAGTACATTCCCCCGGTCATGGAAATCGTCGCCGAGATGCCGGAGACGAGAATCGAGGGATTCCTCGCCGCCGGACACGCCGCCACCATCACCGGCTGGGGAATCTTCGAGCCCTTCGTCGAGCGTCACGGCATCCCGGTGGTGGTCGCCGGGTTCGAGCCTCTCGACATCCTCGCAGGGCTGGTCAAGCTGGTGGAGCTCATCCGCGATCAGAAGGCGGAGGTGGTGAATATGTTCCCTCGCTGCGTCACGCGCGAGGGCAACCTCCGCGCTCAGGAGCGGCTATGGAAATTCTTCCGCCCGGTGGGAGGGCGTTGGCGCGGCATCGCGCATGTGCCCAACGGAAACCTGCGGCTGCGCGACGAGTGGGCGGCCCTCGATGCCCGTCGACGTTTCGACATCGATGTCTCGAGCCTCTGGGACTACGCCCCTCCCGCTCTCTCGCAGGCTTGCATCTGCGGCGACATCATGGCGGGAATCGCCTCGCCTCACGACTGCCGGCTCTTCGGGCGCGAATGTCTGCCTGACAGTCCGGTCGGCGCCTGCATGGTATCGAGCGAGGGGACCTGCAAGATCTGGCATCTCTACGGCGGCCATCCCGACCTGGCGGAGGTAGGATCATGACCCAGACCATGGTGGCTGACGAGAGGATTACCCTCAAGTACGGGGCGGGAGGGCGCGCGATGCGGCGCCTGATCGAGGAGGTCTTTCTCGATGGATTTGGTCAGGCAGCGGAAGAAGGTGTGGGGCTCGCCGCGATGGACGACGGCGCGGTCCTGCGCGTCGGCGACCAATGGCTGGTGGTCACCACCGACTCCCATGTCATCCACCCCGTTTTCTTCCCGGGCGGTGACATCGGACGGCTCGCGGTCGCTGGAACGGTGAACGACCTCGCCATGATGGGCGCCACCGAGGTCCTCGGCCTGACCTGCGCCGTGGTGATCGAAGAGGGCTTCGCGCGCGCCGATCTCGAACGCATCCAGAGATCCTTGCGCGACACCTGCAGCGAGGCCGGAGCGAGCGTCATTACCGGTGACACCAAGGTCATGGGTAAGGGTGAGCTCGATGGCATCGTCATCAACACCACCGGCATCGCGCTTACCAAGCGTTTCGTCCCGGATTCGGCCCTTCGTCCCGGAGACCGCCTCATCGTGACCGGCACCATGGGAGATCACGGGCTCGCGATCATGGCCACCCGCCACGCCCTCGACCTCGAAGGCGATCTCCGCTCCGACGTTGCACCCCTCAACGGTCTGATCCGAGCCGCGATCGACGTCGCGGGCGAGGATCTCGTAGCGATGAAGGACCCGACTCGTGGCGGCCTGGCGAGCGCCCTTCACGAGATGGCGGGGAAGAGCGAAGTGGGAATCGTCCTCGAGGAGACCAAGGTACCGGTAAGCGCCCAAGTACGGGCCGCCGGCGAGCTGCTCGGCATCGATCCCCTGCATATCGCCAACGAGGGGAAGGCGTTGCTCGGCGTGCGACCGGAAGCCGCCGACGCCGTGCTGGAGGCGCTCCACGCGCACCCCCTGGGACGATCCGCCGCCGTGGTCGGCACGGTCATCGCCGAGCGGCCCGGCTCGGTAATTCTCGACACCGGTTTCGGCCGTCGTCTCCTGGCCGAACCGGAGGGCGAGCCCTTACCGCGGATCTGCTGATGTCCAACGAGTCCAGCAAGCACATCCGCGTGTCCCGCGAGGGCGACGTCGCGACTCTGATCATCGATCGGCGCGAGCGTTTCAACTCCTTCGACGTCGAGACGGCACGGGACTTCCGCCGCGCCGGCTTGCAGCTCGCGCGCGATCCGGAGGTCCGGGCGGTGGTCGTCACGGGAAGCGGCGGAGTCTTCTCGAGCGGTGCGGACTTGAAGTACATCCGTGGCGGCGGCGATGCATCCGATCTCGGGTATCTCAGCCCGGCGAGCAGCCCGCCCAAGGCGTCCTACGGTGAGATCTTCAAGCAGATCCTCGAATACCTCCATAGCACCATCTCCGAGATTCGCCGCTCGCCCAAGCCCTTTCTCGCCGCGGTCGACGGCATCGCCGCCGCTGGCGGCTTCGGGATCGCCATGTGCTGCGACCTGGTCTATGCCTCGGAGCGCGCGAGCTTCGAGTGGGCCTATGGAAAGACCGGACTGACCGGCGCCGAGAGCAGCACCTTCTTTCTGCCAAAGCTCATCGGCTTGCGCCGCGCGATGGAGCTCGTACTACTCAATCCCCGCCTCGACGCCCACCAGGCCATGGACCTCGGGCTGGTCACCGCGGTGTTCCCTACAGAGAGCTTCGAGCGCGAGGTCGGCGCGGAGGCGGCGCGACTGGCCGCCGGACCGACGCGTGCGTGGGGGATCGCCAAAGGACTGCTCAACCAATCGGCGGGAATGGACCGTCTCGACTTTCACCTCGATCGCGAGATCGACGAGTTGGCGCGCATCGCCGACGGCCCCGATTTCGCCGCCGGACTCGACGCCTTCTTCGCCAAGACCGAGCCCACCTTCTCCGGCAAGGAGTAACGCGTGCACGAATACTCCATCGTCCAGTCGCTCATCGAGCTCGCCGAACAGCAGGCCCGTGACCATGGCGCGTCGCGCATCGACCGGTTGGAGGTTGCGATCGGCGAGCTCTCGGGCGTCGAGACCGAGCTGCTGGCTCGAGCCTACGAGACCTTCCGCGATCGGACCTTGTGCTCGCAGGCGGATCTCGTCATTCACCCAGTTCCGGCTCGTTGGCGGTGCCCGCGGTGCGGGCGTTCGCCGGAGCGCGGCGCGGCGCTCACCTGCCCTGACTGTGACGTTCCCTTCCGCCTCGAAACGGGCGAGGAGATCATCTTAGAGAGAATCGGATTGGAGGTAGCCTGATGTGTGAAACCTGTGGCTGCGGCGACCCCGAGCTCGTACCGGTCGAGGTCCACGAGGACATCCTGGCGGGAAACAATCGCACCGCCGCGCACAATCGAGCGCATTTTCGCGCCAGCTCGCTGGTCACGATCAACCTGATGGGCTCCCCGGGATCGGGAAAGACTGCGGTGTTGGAAGCGACGGCCCGAAGGCTCGACCGCCCCGGCGCCATTGGTGCTCTGAGCGGCGACCTCGCGACCGAGCTCGACGCGGAACGCTTGCGCAACGCCGGAATTCGGGCGGCCGCGATCACCACGGGCTCGGCATGCCACCTCGACGCGGAAATGGTGCATCATGCGCTGCACCATTTCGACGCTGATGGTCTCGATTACCTCTTTGTCGAGAACGTCGGAAATCTGGTCTGCCCGGCGGTCTACGACCTCGGCCAGGAGGTGAACGTGGTGGCTCTCTCCATCACCGAGGGCGAGGACAAGCCGCTCAAGTATCCGGTCATGTTCCGCCGGGCCGACCTGGTTCTGCTGACCAAGACCGACCTACTCGCCCACCTTCCCGAGGTGAGCCTGGAGCGCATCGAGCAGGCGCTCGCCCAGGTCATGCCCGAGCCTCGCGTCTTCCCCCTGTCGGCACGCAGCGGAGAGGGGTTCGAGCCGTGGCTCTCCTGGCTCGCGGCGCTCCCTCGGGGCGCCGAGGAAACAGGCGCCGGGCTCCAAGCCGCCGCGCAACATGCCGATGGAGTCCAAGCATAAGAAGCCAGCGCTTCTGCGCCCTACTCTTCGACGGTTCGACTCTCGGCTGGTGGCTGGCGGAAGCCTAGAGAATGAGTCGCTCGAGGTCTCTCGGCGGCATCGGCCGGAAGAAAAGATAGCCTTGGCCGTACTTGTATCCGAGCTCGCGTAGCGCCTTCGCTTGATCATCGCCTTCCACTCCCTCTGCGATCACCCGCAGACCGAGTCGGCGTCCGATCAGGAGAGCCGCTTCGACCACCGCCGCGTTGCGTGCGTCCTTGGCCAGCCCCTCGACGATCACCCGGTCGACCTTCAAGGTGTCGATGTGCATCGTGATCAGGTATTCGAGGGAGGAGTAGCCAGTTCCAAGATCGTCGACCGCGATCCGCACACCCAGGTCCCGTAGCTCGTTAATCCGCGACAGTGAAGTCAAGAGCATGCGCTCGGTCAGCTCTAGCTCGAGGTTCTTGGAGGGCAGGCCCGCGTCGGCGAGAGCCGTGTTCAAATCGTCCACGAAATCGGCCTCGCGCAAGTGGCGGGCCGAGAGATTGCTGCTGATCAAGAAATCCTCTCGTCCACTCATCTGAATCCACCGCGCACCCTGCGCGAGGACCGTCTTGACCACCCACTGCTCGATGGGAGTAATGAGTCCGGACTCTTCGGCAATGGGAATGAACTCCGCGGGAAGGAGCAAGCCTTCTTGCGGGTGGCGCCAGCGGATCAGGGCCTCGGCACCGATGATCTCGCCGCCGTCCAGTCGAACGATCGGTTGGTAGTAGATCTCGAACTCCTGCCGCTCGAGGGCGCGCCACAGCTCGGTCTCGCGGCGGAAACGATGCGTCTCGGTCGAGTCCTCATCGCTATTGAACATGTGGAAGTGCGTGCCAAGGCCACGCTTCGCTTCGTACATCGCCATGTCGCTGAAGCGCATGAGATCATCGGCCCTCTGCACGCTCTCGCTGCTTACCGTGACGCCCACGCTGGCGCTCGCCTTGACTTCGGTGCCAGCCACCGCAAAGGGGCGATCGAACGCCGCGACGATGCGCTCCACCACCGGGGTGACGTCCTGCGGGCCGGAAACGCCCTCAAGAAGCCCAGCGAACTCGTCCCCCCCGAGCCGGGCGAAGGTGTCCTGCTGCCGCATCCTTCCGCGTAAGCGGCGCGCCACCGCGGCCAAGAGCTCGTCGCCAACCAGATGGCCGAACGTATCATTGACCACCTTGAAGCGGTCGAGATCGATAAAGATCACTCCCAAAGCTCCACCGTTGCGCGCCACGCGCTCGAGGGCATGCTCGAGGCGATCGCGAAAGAGGATGCGGTTGGGGAGCCCGGTCAGCGGATCGTAGAGCGCCTGGCGCTCGAGCTCGGCCTGAAAAGCCTTGCGCTCCGAGATATCGGAAACCAGGCTCATCAGGTGCTCGACGCCTTCGACCTCCATCAGCGCAATCGAGACCTCCACCGGTATGAGCTTGCCGTTCCGTGCTCTCAGCTCGAGCTCGAGCGGCCCGATGCTTCCCGACTGACGAATCTTGCGGATCATCTCGAGGCGATCCTCTTCCCCGCGCCAGACTCCAAGGTCGAGCGCGCTTCGCCCCACGAGCTCCTCGCGACTGTAGCCCAACAACCTGGCGATCGCCGGGTTGACCTCGATCAACTCGCCATCCTCGAGGCGGCTCATGGTGATTCCAAGTGGACTGATCTCAAAGAGTCGAGCGAACTTCTCCCGCTCGCGGCGCAGGTCCTCTTGCCCCTTCTTGCGCTCGGTCACGTCCTGGATCTGGGCGATGAACTGGAATGGCGCGCCGCCCTCGACGCGCAGCACCGAGGCGCTCACCTGCCCCCACACCACCCTGCCGTTTCTCCTCAGGTAGCGTTTCTCGGTCACGAGCTCCGTTGTCCGACCCTCCGCAAGGTCCGCGACGAGCTCGCGAGAAAGCTCGACGTCGTCTGGATGGGTCACCTCCAGAATCGACCGGCCCGCGAGCTCATCGGGGGGGTAGCCCAGCATCTCGCCGAAGGAGGAGTTGACCTGAATGAAGCGGCCGTCGCGGTCGTAGATCACCATCCCGGTGGCCGCCTGGTGGAAGGCGCCCCGAAACCTCCTCTCGCTTTCGCTCAAGGCTTCCTCGATCCGTACTTGGTCGCTTACGTCGTAGAGCACCCCAGCTAGCCGGATGATCCGCTTGCCGTCCCGCTCCGCCACCTCGGCGCGAGAGATGACCGTCCGCACGGCCCCGTCCGTGCGAAGGATCCGGAAACGGCTCTCGAGCGGTCCTGAGCCGCGAAGCAGTCTCCGCGCGATCGCCTCCAGCTCGTCTCGTTCCTCGGGGTGCACGAACTTGAGAGTGCTCTCCAGCCCGAGGGTGACCTTCTCGGCTGGCAGACCGAGAATCGCGGCCATCTGGGCGGAAAGGTGGAATCGGTTGCGTGGAAGCTCCCGCTCCCAGTAGCCGAGCCCGGCGATGCGCTGCGCCTGCTGCAGGCGCCGCTCGTTTTCCCGCAGATGGGCATCGGCGCGCACCCTCTGGCTGATGTCGATCAGACTGCCAATGACAAGCGTCTTGTCATCTTCGACCATCGGGCTCAGCCGGAGATCCACGTCGATGACCGACCCATCCTTGCGCCGCGCCTTGAGGGGACGCTCGCCAAAAGTCGGAAGTGGCGAGGTCTGGTAGTTCTTGCGGCAGCGCTCATGCCTCTCGCGCGACTCCTCCGGCACGATGAGCTCGACCGGTTTGCCAAGCAGCTCTTGGCGCTCGTACTGTAAGAGGCGCTCCGCGAAGGGATTGAGGCCAACGATTCGCCCATTCTCGTCGGTCAGCACGATCCCCGCCGGCGCCGCCTCGAAAAGAATCCGGTAACGCGCCTCGGCTTCGAGCCGGGCGCGCTCGCTCTTGACGTGCTCGATGCAGGCGTGAATTCCCCTATCGAGGAGCGCGGCCGACAGGTCGTTCTCGGCGATATAGTCCTGGGCGCCCTTGAGCAGCATTGAGCGGGCCGTGGCGGCCGACCCACTAGCGCCGATCGCGATGAGTGGCACGGGCTCCGGGCCTTCATCTTGATCAAACAGGTCGACCATCGATTCGAGCGCGGAACCAGCGGCGTCCACTCTGACGAGAATCGCATCCGGGGCCCGATCCCCCTCGAGCGCGCGGACCAATTCCTGCCGCGAGTCACAGGTACGCACCCGATATCGCGCCTTCCTCGCGTGATCGAGCAGATCTGCCAATCGGCCCGCCGCGGCCTGATCACCGCAGACAAGCAAGATATCCAGCGTCTCGAGTGGCAAGGTCGGCCCTTCGGAATCAGTCTGGCGATGGCTCGTCATCACAGCAGCGCCCACGAGGAGCGACGGTCCGGCAGCAAACCAGGCTCATCTTGGAGGATTCAACGCCCATGAGACTCTCCACAGCGATGGGTTCCAGGCGATTCGCTCCTCTCCTCGCCGTCGCCGCCGTCAACGCTATCGCAAAGGCCACGAACCAAGGAACCGGAAGCGTCAAGCAGACGGTCTTCACCGAGGTCCTGGCCCACCGTAACGGAGGTTGGCTGGCGGTAAACGCCCACGCGGACCTCGTCGGCAACCGACGAATCAGCGGTAAAGCCTCTCGATCACATCCCGCTGGCGCTCGTAGACGACGCGACGGCGAATCTTCTGCGAGGGCGTGAGCTCGCCGCTCTCGACAGTGAGCTCTCGGTTCAAGAAGGCAAAGCGACGGATCTGTTCCGAGCGCGCGAGCCGCCGGTTGACGGCCGCGACGTGGATCTCGATGTGGGCGCGGAAGATTGTGCACTCGACGGCCTCCTCGACGCTGCGCGCCGGGCTGCCGGCTGCGATCGCCACCCGCTCTACGGCTAGCGGGTCGAGCGCCAGCAGCGCTCCGATGAAGCGCTGGCGGTCGCCAAGCACAACGGCCTGAGAGACCCCAGGGAGACCTCGGAGCAGGCCTTCGAGCTTTTGCGGTGCGACGTTCTTTCCCCCCGCTGTAATGATCAGATCTTTCTTGCGGTCGGTGATCGTCAAGAACCCTTCCTCATCGATGTCGCCGATATCGCCGGAATGGATCCACCCGTCCTCATCGACCGTCTCCCGAGTCGCGGCTTCGTCCTTGAAATAGCCGGCAAATACGTGCGGGCCGCGAATCAGGATCTCGCCATCCTCCGCCAGCGCCAGCTCGGTTCCCGGGATCGCGAATCCGGCTCTACCGAGGCGAAAACGCCCAGGAAGAGAAAAGGTGGTCGGACCGGTACACTCGCTCATCCCATATACCTCGAGAATGGGAATCCCGAGACTTGCGAAGAACTCCAAAGTCTCGAGCGCGATGGGGGCCGTGGAGGTGGCGCATACTCGGGCGCGATCGAGACCAATCCTGCGCCGCACCTTGTTGAACACCAGCCTCCTGGCGAGTCCCGCCGACAACGGCCGACGGCCATGACCTTGCGCGGCCTGCGCTTCCGCCATCCCCTTCTTCCTGGCCCAGGCGGCAATCCGCCGTTTGAGGGCCGGAGCCTTATGCCCGGCAATCTCGATCGCGGCCTGCATCTTCTCCCACACTCGCGGAACCGCAAAGAAAAGGTGGGGGCGCACCTCACGAAGGTTTTCGCCCAGCTGTTCGAGGCTCTCGGCGAACCAGGTGGAGGCCCCCCCCGCCATCGGCACGTGTAGCGAGACCACCTGCTCGGCAATGTGGCTGAGTGGCAGGTAGCTGAGAACCGCCTCGCCCGGAGCAATGGCGTAGGTCGCGCGCACTTGCTCCGCCGTCCAGACGATATTCGTATGGGTGAGCGTGACCGCCTTGGGAGGTCCGGTGGTTCCCGAGGTATAGATCAGAGTCGCCGGCTCACCAGCTCGCAGTCGCTCCGCTATCGCTTCGATTTCCTTCTCACCTACCCGCTCGGCCAAGGCGATGAGCTCCTCCCATGTCAGAACGTCCGGCGCCGCCGACTCGCCTTCGATCAGTACGATCGCGCGCAAAGCGGGGAGGCGGTGCCGAACCGCGAGAACCTTGTCCAACTGCTCGTGGTTCTCGACTACGACAAGGCCGGCCTCGGCGTGGCCCAAAATGTAGGCGCATTCCTCGGCCGGGTTGGTGGTGTAGATGCCAACCGGCAAGGCGCCCGCGGCGATCGCCCCGAGGTAGGTGAGGAACCACTCTGGCCGATTGAAGCTCAAGATCCCCACGCCAGAACCGCGCTCGATTCCGAGTGCGATCAGGGCTCGGCCCACCTGCAGCGAAAATCGCCGGTACTCGCGCCAAGAGACAGCCTCCCAGACGCCGTTGCGCTTGGCAACCAGTGCCGGTTGATCCGGTACTCGCTCGGCGGTGGCGGAGAGAACCTGGATAACGGTCTGGACCATGGCCCTGCTATCCGACGCGAAATCAGCGGGGATCGCATCGAAATCTAGCAACAGGACCCATGGGTGTCAAACGAAGACCGCGGACGGCAATGGCTCGAAAGCCACGTAGTCGAGCGCATCGTCTGCTGTCGTCCCCCGCGTCCGGAGTCCGCACCCGGCGGCCTTGTTGCGCCCCTCGTTCTTGGCTCGATACAGTGCTTCGTCGGCCTTCCAGAGAGAGGCCTCGACATCCTCCGCCAGCGGATCGACCTCGGCGACTCCAGTGCTCACGGTACAGCGGACGTCTCTCTCAGCAACGGGCACCACTTGCGCCGCAACCGCTGATCGAATTCTCTCCGCCGCGCACATCGCTCCGCGCTGGTCCGCATCTGTCAGCAGCAAGACGAACTGGTCGCCGCCTCTTCGCGCGACGATGTCGCTCCGGCGCACAACCCTTTCAATCGTACTCGCCACCCGCCGAAGTACCTGATCGCCGGCGCTGTGCCCGAGATCGTCATTGACCCTCTTGAGCCCATCGATGTCGATCACCGCCACCGCGATGCGACCCCCGTCACGCCGGATACGCTCAAGCTCAGTCCGACTCGCCTCCATGAACCACGCGCGATTTCCAAGACCGCTCACAGGGTCGGTCTTCCTCCGGTGCTTGCCGCGCCCTACCAAAGGGGAGCATCGCACTTGAAGCGGACGCGTGCGTCCTTCGGCCGGCAAGCCGCCTCCACTCGACGGGCCGATCTTCTCGGTCGCTGCCGCGGTCGCCAGATGTAGCCCGGCGCCCCTATCAGAGTTTGTCGCTCCTTGGTTTCGTTCCATGGCTCACCAGCCTCCGAGGCCTGCGGCCTTCGTCCTATCCACCCGATCCCCCAGCCATCAGCCTGAAATCTGGACGGGCGTTCGAGATAACGCGATTGCGGCCCGTCCGCTTTGCCCTGTAGAGCGCCCTGTCAGCCTCAGCGAGAAGAGCGTCGAGTTCGGTGCAGCTCGAGCCGAGAGTCCCGATTCCAAGGCTCACGGTAACCGGAACGTCGAAGGAACCGGCGAACACCGGGGCCTCGGCTATGACACGCCGGAGCTTTTCCGCCACATGCAATGCCATCACTTCGCTTGTGTCTGGAAGCAGAACCCCCAACTCCTCACCCCCGGTACGTGCAACGAGATCTCCTTCTCGCACTGCCTCTACCAACCTCTTCGCGAGCTCGCGCAAAACCGCGTCACCGACCGCGTGCCCGTGGGAGTCGTTGATCCGCTTGAAGTTGTCGACGTCGATGGCCACGACACTCACTGGCCCGCCGCTCCGCCGAGCGCGCGCCAGCGCGCGCCGGCTGCGGTCGAGAAAGCTACGTCGATTGGCGAGCCCGGTGAGGGCGTCGGTGGTCGCCTGCCTCCTCAATCTCTGGCTCATCCTCACCTGGCGAAGACGCCCGAGATACTCCCGCCGTTCCGTCCGCATCCTGGCGCGCTGCGAAACGAACGACACCACCAGGGTGGAGAAGAGAAAGAACTGTTGCTCGAAGACGAGGACCGGCTCCTTGACCTCCATCCAACCGAGCGCCATCGGGGTGAGAAAGGCGCCGTAGAGGAGGCCGTATGCGACCACCGCCTCGACCGTCGTCCACAGGAAGATCTGACTGACCGCGATGATCGCGATGTAGAGACCCGCCCAATGGGGCGACTCGTAGCCGTCGTGAATGAGCGAGGTGATCACGATCGACATGCCGACGAGCCAGAACAGGCCAATGCTCGCCTCGCCCGAATAGGGCGCCAGGGACTTTGACCGCCAGCGAGCCAAGGCAGCGACCGCAAGAGCGCTGACCATGCACAACGCGCCGAGCACGGCCACCAAGCGAAGCTGATAGCGCATGGTTAGCCAGTCCAGAACCATGAACAGGGGACTGAAAGCGAGAACCAGCCACGCGGCACGAACCAGGGCGTGGGTGTTCTTGCGCTCGACGTGATCGCGGAAGGAGCGGGCAGGGATCGAAAGTTTCCTCAAGAAACGCCTCCGAGCGGAACCGGCACCCGTGGCTGCCGCTCCGCCACTTCGGAGGAACGCTACTCTTCCCTCTCTCCGTGAACCATCGGCTTCGCGCTGAAAGAGCTGTCAGAGTCTGTCCTACGGAAGACTCGAATCGAGCCCTCCAGCTCCCGCCTGTCCACCCACCAAGGCAACGCTCTCACGGTCTCCCGCCACGAGAGCCCTGCGCAAACGCTCGCTCCACTCGAAGATCCCGTCGGCTGCGAGCCCGCGGGGCACACTCATCGGCTCGCCCGCGACCAGCGCAACACGGGCAAAGGGCCAGGGAACTTCATGCTGGTCCCAGCGGCGCCGGGCGATCCACTTGCGGTTCGCCGCAACGCAGATCGGAACGATTTTGAAACCGAGCTCCGAAGCAAGCTCGACGGCTCCACGTTTGACGGCATGGTAGGGACCCTGGGGGCCGTCGACCGCAACTCCGCACACCGGATGGCGTTCCAGAGCCGCTTTCATGATCGCCAGCGAGTGGGTCCGGCCATGATCCGGAATCTGCACGCATTCATATCCGAACCGCTCGCAAGCCGCGGCGATGACGTCACCTCGTCGCGAGACGCTGGTGAAGATCACGGCGTGACGGCCAGCGAGCCAAGGGAAGAGAGCGGCGATCCGTCCATGCCAGAAGGCGGCGATCAGCGGCTCGCGCGCTTCCAGCATGCGATCGACCCGCTCGAGACCGCTGGACCTCTTGCGCCAGGTAGCGAAGGAGAAGCGAAGACCCGTGGCGATCAAGAAAGCAACGAGCTTGGCGCGCGGGCTCCGCCTTCGCTCTTCCTGGAGCCCGTCGCCGGCTTCATCCGCCATCGTATCCACCCTCCGTGGCGCGATCCCTTCGCATGGTCTCTCCGGCCGCTACCGCGATGTTCTTCAGAATGTGCCACTCCTCCTCCGTCCTACGCTTCGCGCTTGCCCAAAGGCTCTCCTCCAACCACTTGGGCGCCGGCCGCTGACCGATGAGCTTCGAATAGAGAGCCAGCGACTTCTCCGCGGTGACCGGTCCCGAATAGCTCTTGGCGGTTGCGGCCAATGATGCGGCGACCCGGCCCCGTCGATCGCGGTCGAGATCAACGACCCATCGCAACGCCGCCGCGAACTCCTCCTCCGAATCGTGCGGAAGCAGCCGACCATTCTTCCTGTCTCTGACCACTTCCCGCACCCCCGGGGCGTCGACGGCAACCACCGGGACTCCCGCGGCCATCGCCTCTACCAACACGATCCCCTGGGTCTCGCTATGGGACGCGAAGGCGAAAACATCCATTGCGGCGTAAGCGTTGGCGAGCTCACGCCCCATCAACCGGCCAACGGCAAGCAGGCGATCGGCGAGCCCGCGCTCGGCGAGCTTGCCGGCAATGGTCTCCTGCGCCGAACCTTCGCCCACCACCAGGAACCTCGATTCGGCGCGCGAGGCGAGAAAGCGAGCTACCGCCGCGGCGAGAAAGGCGAGGTTCTTCTCCTCCGCGAGCCGGCCCACGTGCCCGATCACGCAGGCGTTGGCCGCGATTCCACGACGACGCCGAAACGCGGCGCCATCGCCGGCCTGGAAACGCTCGAGGTCGATCCCGGTGGGGATCACCTTGATCGGCGATGTGACCCCTCTGTGCCTCAGGAGCCGCTCGATCGAGCGGCTTGGCGCGATCACGGCGTCGCACAGGTTGCAGTAGCCGGTGGTGAGCTCGACCACGAAATGAGCCAAGCGCGACTGATTGACGGGCACATAATGCGTGTAGCGCTCGTACAGCGTGTGGTGGGTAAAGACCACCGGAATGTCGCGCCACGCGGCGACGCGGAGCGCCGTGTCACCGAGCAGGAAGGGGTGGTGTGAGTGCACGATGTCAGGGTCGAAGGTTTGCACCTCGGCGGCGACCAGACGAGGGATCGGCATGGGCACCGAAAAATCACTGCCGTTGAAGTGCTGAATCGCCGGTACCCGCACCACTTCCGGATCCTCGCCGTCCTCGCCTTCGAAGGTCGGGGCAACGACCAGCACTTGATGGCCCATTCTCTTGTACTCGACGGTGAACCGCTCGACGCTGTGGGCGACGCCTCCCACGTGCGGGGTGAAGGTGTTGGTGACCATCAAGATCCTCATGTGACCACGACCTCTCGTCTCAAAGCGCCTTCCGGCTCCGGTGTGCTCACGACCGGCTCACGACCGGGAAGGCGAATCTCCACCTTCTGCGGCTTCGTCCGCCACTCGACCTTCCAGCGAACCCGCGGCTCGCCGTCCACGCTCGAAATGTCGACGGTGACGGGTCCCCAGCGGCTCGGTGTCGGCCCGAAAGAAACCTCTTCGCCGCCCTCGAGCCAGCGCGCCGGTACCCCGGAAGCGAGGATCAAGCACTCCCCCTCCTCGCGCACGAAGCTGTTGCGCATCATCAGCACCCATTCCGCCGCCGCCCAGACATGTTGGCCGTCACCCATGCAACCGCCCAGGGTTCGCGGATGGATGGCCTCTGGCCACTGCCCGGTCGCGGAGGCGAGCTCGGCCACTCGGTCTCGCAACGCGCCAAAACGCTGATCGCCCGCGCGCAGCAGAACCTGAGCCACCTGCAGGGTCAGATAAGGGTTGATGCCCGAGTGAATCATGTCCTGGAAGAATCCGCCGGCGACAAAGCAGTGGTCGAGCAGGTAGTCCACCGTCGCGAGCAGGCGTCGATCCGTAGGCCCCCAGAGCTCGAGTGGATAGCCCGCCGCGAGCGACCCGATGGCACCGGAGTCCAAGCGCCGATAGGGCGAGGCCGGCATGGCCGGGGAGCCGATCCTCGCCTCCACCTCCTCCAGGTTGTGCTCGATTAGGTCGAGAAATTCCCCGGCTTCGGCGCGCAACCGTTGCGGCAACGAGCTCTGCCCGTAGCGCTCGAGCAGGCCAGCCGCGGCGCGGAGCCCCGCGACACCCCAGAAGTCGTCCCAGTAGTAGTAGTCGTTGGGGCCGAGATGCTCGGCGCTGAAACCGGCGGGAAGCAGCCCGGCGTGCGGCGAGTCCGGGCGCAAGGAAAGGCGCTTGCGCAAGATCCAGGACGCTCCCCGTTCGGCCGCGCGCCGCCACTTCTCCTCCGGGGCACGACCGGTGAGCTCGCAGTAGCGCTCGAGAATCCAGAGCGCCTCGCCGTTGGAGTCCCACTCCCCCTCCTGGGAACGAAAGAATCCATTCGCCAGCTGTCGGCCGGGGAAGCTCGAGAGAACCCGCCCCACGCGGTCGCTGAATCCGGCCATGATCATGCCGTAGAGAATGAAGGCGGCGTCACGAAACCAGAACCGCTTGTAGGTATAGGGGCCCGGGTAGACCTCGCCTGGCGCGTGCAACACCAATGTCCGCAACGCCGCTTCATAGAGGCGTTGGCTGAGCGCGTCCGGGACTCGTAAACGACAGGCACCGGCGAGGGCTTCCTCCCATGAGCGCAGACGGACGCTCCCGTTCCCGCCTTCCCGCGCGATTGGAATCCTCACCCGGACGTTCCGTGGGCTCCCGGGCGAGACAGCCCAGAGCGCGGCGGCGCTCGCCATGCCGACCTCGCACTTGACGCCGCGACGCTCGCCACCAGAGGGCAGCTGGGTAAAGACGTCCCCACCGCGGTAGGTCGAGAAGCGGTGACGATCGGCCGGCGAGGTGAACGCGATCCGTGCTTTGCGGTTCACCTCCCAGCACTGATGTCCCTCGCCGAGGGCGATCTCATTGATGAAGCTCACTCCCTCCGGGTTGAACGGACGCAGGGCGAGCACCAGCCAGCCTGGAGCGTCACTCTCGGCGCTGAGCTCGAGCTGACAGCACGCTCCTTCGGCATCCTCGATCATCTCGACCCGCTCGAGCAGGCCCATCGCGCCGTCTTCCGCGGCGGTGACGACGGCAAGTCCGGTGGAGATGTCGAGATGCTGCTCCACCCGATCGATCCGCGCCGGGACGAGCGTCCTTCCGTCCTCGGCGATCACCCAGACATCGAGCGACCAGCCGTCCCAAAATGGCGTGAGCAGACCGCGAGCGTCGACGATCGGATAGCTGTCGAGGTCGGGCAGGCCCACGGCCGTCCAGTTGCGATGAGTCAGGTTGATGTGAGTGAGAGAGAAGGCGCGAGGAATGAAGGCTTCATCGCGCGGGTCGTACTGCCGTTCCACCCAGTAGGGCCAGACCCAATCCAGATTCTGCTGAATGGCCCCGGCGTTAAGCAAGCCGCGCGCATGAAAGACCATTCCGGCCCGCAGTAGCTCCAGGGGTTCCTTGACCTCGAGCGGCTGCGCGAAGCTCTCGAGGCGCGAAAAGAGCTTGACCGGATCGATGAACCCGCGGCCACGGGCGAAGCGGCTGATCACGAACTTCCAAGGGAACCACCTGAGCCAGTTTGCCATGCTCGTTTCCTCCTGCCGCGGCGTCAGCCTCCAGACGCGCTATAGACCAACCACAAGCCGAAGAGATAGACCACGACCATGGTCAGAGCTCCAGCCTCGAACGCGGCGAAGCGTCTCTTGGCGCGCTGCACGATGGCCGCGATCCCGATGCTCATCAGAACGATCGCGGTCAGCGCCGAAATCGCGTGCGTTTGGCTCGCCACGGCGAGAACCGGACCCCGGCGACTGGCGAGGTCGAGAGCCACGAAGATCGCCATGTTGACCGCGTTGCTTCCGAACAGATTCCCCACCGCGAGGTCAAAAGCCTTCAAGCGCACGGCCGCCAGCGAAGTCACAAACTCCGGGAGAGAAGTGGCGAGCCCCACCAACAAGGTGCCGAAAAAGGTCGCTCCCAAACCGGAGATCTCGGCTAGGCGCTTGGCGCTTGCGGCGAAGAGCGGCGCCGCCACCAGTATGGCTACGCTCGCGACGAGAAACCCGTAGATCGCCCGACGCAGCGCCTGGCGTCCTTCTTCCCGATCCCGCCTCCCGTCGTCTTCCTCCTCGGAGGAAGGAGAGGACATCTCTT
Organism: Thermoanaerobaculia bacterium; assembly: GCA_046704885.1. Taxonomy (GTDB): domain Bacteria; phylum Acidobacteriota; class Thermoanaerobaculia; order Multivoradales; family JBJKRB01; genus JBJKRB01. The sequence continues at coordinate 90,670 of JBJKRB010000150.1, forward strand.
CCACCGCCGCCGCCTGGCGGGCGGTCACGCTATGGCGAAAGATCGCCTGCGTTCCGAACAGATACACCACCACGAGCAGCGCGGAGCCAGCACCTACCCCAAAGAGCTCCGCCTGCGGTCGAATGAGCAGGACCACGGCGGCGATCGCCGAAAGCGCCATCGCCAGGGAGCCCGAGAGGACCTGGTCGAGCGCCGCGCGGCGAAACAAACCCACTCCCACGGGCAGCAGCGTTAGAACCGCGAGAATCAGCATGTTGGCCATGCTGCTTCCGAAGAGATCGCCAGCGGCGAGATCGATAGCGCGGAAGCGGACCGCGGCGACGTCGGTGACGAGCTCGGGCAGCGAGGTGGCTGCGGCGAGGAAGACCGATCCGACCCAAAGATGGCCCAGGCGGGTTCGCGCCGCGATCACGTCGCCCGAGCGCGCCAGGCGAGTCCCGGCGACGATCACCGCCACGGCGCTCGCCAGGAAACCGGCCCACAAGAGCCAGATCGTCATTGGGCCTCCCCTCTCCGCTCGGTCGCGGGGCGGGAGGGACGCTCACGCGCTATTCGCAACCCCTGCCCGATCACCGCCGGCGCCAAGGCCAGCGGCAGGATCACGGACCAGTCGCGCGCGCTCGGCGCCACCACTCCAAGAATCTCGGCCAACGGCTTCCAGTAGACCGCAGCAAGCTGCAGGGCAATCACGAAGAGCACGGCCGCCAGAGCCCAAGGGTTCGCCGCCGTGCGGCCCCGGTGCAACAAGGAACGGTGGCTGCGTGCGTTGCCCAAGTGGAAGACCTGGGCCAGGGCGAGTGTCATGAAGGTCACGGTTTGCGCGCGGCGAATTGTCGAGCCGTTGAGAGCGAGCAAGAAACCAGCAAGAGTGGCGAGCGTGATGAGAACGGCAAAGAACACGATGCTGCGCAGAAACCGTGGGGAGAGAATGGCGTGACCTGGATCTCGCGGCGGGCGCGACATGACGCCGGGCTCGCCGGGCTCGACCGCAAGCGCCAGGGCCGGAAAGCTGTCGGTCACCAAGTTCATCCACAAGATCTGCAAGGGAAGCAGCGGTTGAGGGAGCGCGATGACGCTCGCGCCGAGCAGCACGAGGACCTCCGCCAGATTGCAGGAGAAGAGGAAGTAGACGAACTTTCGAATGTTCTCGAAGATGACGCGGCCTTCCTCGACCGCGGCCGCGACCGTCGCGAAGCGATCGTCGCGAAGCACGATCGCCGCGGCGTCGCGCGCCACGTCCGTTCCGCGCCGCCCCATCGCGACGCCGATATCGGCGCGCTTGAGAGCCACCGCGTCGTTTACACCATCGCCGAGCATCGCCACGATCTCCCCGCGCTTCTGCAGGGCCTCGACCACCCGCAGCTTCTCCACCGGGCTGATCCTGTCGACGACCGCGATGGCGGGCATGCGGCGCTCGAGCTCCGCATCGCTCATCGCTTCGAGGTCTGGACCGTGAACGATTTCGTCCCCCGCCGCCAGCATGCCGACGCTGCGCGCCACCGCCTCGGCCGTGCGCCGCTGGTCGCCGGTCAACATCACGGTGCGGATGCCGGCCCGACGGAGCTCATGCACGGTCTCTACGACGCCCGCCGCGACCGGATCCTCGATTCCCACGAGCGCAACGAAGGTCAGCGCGACGAGCTCGCTCGCCGGGCTCGGCTCTCGCTCCCCCTCGGCTAGCGCCAAGACCCGCAAACCCCGTGTGGCCAGGTGACGGTTCATCTCGAGAATCCGCTGGCGGCCAGCCTCGTCAAGATCCTCTTCCTCATGCTCGCCGAGCCTCCGGTCGCAGCGCTCGAGGACCCGCTCCGGCGCTCCTTTGACGCAGGCCAGCGGTGTTCCGTCGGGAGCGCGGTGAAAGGTCGCCATCCAACCGCGGTCGCTCGAGAAGGGGATGCCTCCGATCTCGGGCCACTGCTCGCGAAGCCGTGCTCGCTCGATACCCGCGCTCGCGGCGGCCACAAGAAGCGCCCGCTCCGTTGGGTCGCTTCCCTGCACTGCATTCCCGTCCGCAGGGAGGGCGGCGCGATTGGCGAGCGCCGCGATCCTCAACGCCCGCCGCGGCCCGGCGCCGAGCGTCACGGCGAATGCATCTCTCCTCTCCTTGCCGCCCGCCGGCAGGGAGATCTCGTTGTCGCCGACCACAAGGGTGGTCGCGACCATCTGGGCGGCGGTGAGAGTTCCTGTCTTGTCGGCACAGACCACCGTGGCCGATCCCAGGGCTTCGACGGCGGGCAGACGCCGCACCAGGGCCTTGCGCCGGGCCATCCGCCATACCCCTACCGCGAGCGCGATCGTGGCGACGGCTGGAAGCCCCTCGGGGACCGCGGCAATCGCAAGAGCGATGCCGGTCTCGATCATGAACATCAACGACTCGCCGCGCGCCAAGCCAAGCGCGATCACGACCACCGCGATTCCCAGAGTCAGCCAGACCAGGCGTCTCCCAAGCGCATCCAGTCTGCGCTCGAGCGGAGTCGGCTCGGTGGCGATCGTCCCACTCAGAACGCCGATTCGTCCGAGCTCGGTCTTGTCGCCGGTCGCCACCACCAGAGCTTGGCCTTCACCGGCGACAACCGTGGTTCCCTGGTAGAGCATGTTGGAGCGTTCGGCGACTGGCGTCGCCGCGCTCAAGACCGCGTCGGCACGCTTCTCGACCGGTAACGACTCGCCCGTCAGGAGCGCCTCGTTGGCCGCCAGCTCGGATGCGGCAAGCAGACGGGCATCAGCGGGCACCGCCTGTCCGGCCTCGATCTCAATCAGATCTCCGGGCACGAGGCCAGCAGCCTCGATCTCCTGGCTTTCGCCATCGCGCACCACCCGCGCAAGCGGGACTTCGAGCCCACGCAAGGCCTCGATCGCGCGATGCGCCCGCAACTCGGTAGCGAAGCCCAGAAGCGCGTTGGCCGCGAGAATGGCAAGAATGACAAGGCTGTCGATCCGCTCTCCGACAAACCAGGCCGCGCCGCCAGCGACCGCAAGGAGCAGGACCACCAGACTGCGAAACTGATCGACGAACACCCGCCACGCGGCGGTGGCGGGGACGACCCTCAACCGATTCGCTCCGTACAGCTCGAGGCGACGGCGCGCGGCCTCCGTGGAGAGACCATCTGGGGTCGCCTCGAGGTGGGCAAGAACCCCGGCGGCCGGCACGGCGTGCCAGAGGAAATGGTGTACGACGGAGACTGGACCGGCTCGAGACTCGCGCGCGGACCCGTCCCCGGCCTGTCTTTGCGGTCTTGCCGTGGCGTTCATCGCCGTCTCGCTAGAGCTCCCGCCGCGGCCGGCGAGGAACGAAGGGCGGCCACCGCCCCTCCTCAAGGGGTTGAGGCGTGAGAGGTGAGGACCGGGCATGGCGCGCACTGCACCACGCGTTCGGCGGTGCTCCCCAGGACGAGGCGCCCCAAACCGGTGCGGCCGCGTGTTCCCATGGCGATGAGATCGACGTCGAGCTCGTCGGCGGCCGCGAGGATCGCTTCCGGCGCGTACCCCCGACGCACCATGGTCTCGACCTTCAAGCCACGCTTGCGAAGAGCGCTCCCAATGCCCTCGAGCCGTTCCTCGAACGAGCTCGCCAAGGCCTCCCAGTAGCGAAAGGACATCTGGCTCATCCCTTGGGTCCCATAGACGCCATAGTCAGTGGGTAGCTGAAGGGCGTAGAGGAGCCAGATCGTCGCGCCGCTCGCAACGAGCGGAAAAAGTCGCAGCGCATCCTCGATCGCCGCCCCCGCGTCGGGGGAGAAGTCGGTGGGCACGAGGAGCTTGCGTACGCTCGAGGCGAGGCCGTCGTCTTCTTCGTGCACGCTGAGGACGGGGCAGCAGGCGCCGCGCAGCACCCTCTGCGCCGTGCTTCCCAAGAGGAGGTGCCGGAATCCCCTGAGACCCCGGGTCCCGATCACGCAGAGATCGGCTCCCTCCTTCCGGCAGGTATCCTCGATAAAACTCTCTGGCCGGCCGAAACCGACGGTGACGTCGACCTCTCGCCCGCGGGCCCTGAGATCGCTTGCTAAGGCCTCGATCCGCTCGCGAGCCGAGGCCAGGAGTTGATCTCCCATACCCAGCGGCATCTCGACCGCCGCTCCGAACGAATCGGGTGGCATGACGCAATGGACGAGAAGGAGGCTGGCGCCGTGCAGCTTGGCGAGATCTTGTGCCCAGGCGAGAGCCTTCTCGGCGGGGACGGAAAGATCGGTGGCAACGAGCAGGCGGCGCGGAGCGCTCGAGCGTTCCCCTCCGGCGCCACGGGCTGTCTTCTTCTTGGCTTTCGACACCGGACCTCCTTTCCTTGCGAGCGCCTCTTGGGACGCAGGAGGATGAGCCGCTAGGGTTTGTGGCTCTCGGCGCTAGCGACCAGACTTTGAACCTTCTCGATCAGCTTCGGCTCGTGCAATCCCGCCTTGAGCGCCAGCGGCATCGCTTTGGCGGGCGCCATTCCCTTGTGCTCCACCAAATAGGCGTAGTAGAGAGCGCCGACCCGATTCGAGCTCGCGCAGTGAACGACAACCGGGCGCTTGGCATCGGCAAAGACTCGAATGAAGCGCTCAATCGTGGCGCGGTCGAGGAGCTCGAGACTCACCGGTATGTTGACGTAGGTCAGACCTTCCTGCTTGGCAACCTGCGGCTCCTCGAAGCCACGCTCTTCACTGGGACGGCGAAGATCGATGTCCGTGTTGTACCCAGCCTCGGCCAACCTCTTCATCTGCGCGGCCGTCGGCTGCCCGGCCGCCAGCACCTCGAGCTCGATGAACTTTGCATGATAGATGTCGAAAGGTACGCTCGCCTTCGGCGCGGGCTGCGGACCCGCCGCCTGCAGCATGGTGGCCGACAATGCGCAAATAACTAGCAAGACGAGAAACAGCGCCGGGACTCTTCCCAGCTCTCGTCGCCGCACGCTCTCGAGGTCGATCTTCTTCCAGCTCATCTTCTGCTCCTCTTCACCTCGCCGTGAACCCGACTACTGGACCTCCACCAGGAGACCCAAGAGGTCCGAGGTCGAGATGATCCCAGTAGGCTTTTCGTCGTGCGTCACGAGCAGACGGTGGATATGCGAGTCGATCATCGTCTCAGCGACCTCCGCGATGGGGGTGCTTTCGTCGACCGAGTAAACGGTCGGCGTCATGATCTCGCGTACTAGCACTCCCTCGTCCTCGACGTGAAACCGACGCATCTCTTCCACCGTGAGCTTCTCTTCCCAACCACGGACGAAGAACTCCGGGTTGGACCGGTCGTTGTCGAACTGCCTGCCCTCGGCTGAAGCTTCGGCGATGTCGGTCAACGAAAGGACGCCGACCAGCTGACCGTCCCGGTTCTCGACGGGCGCTCCGGAGATCTCGTTGTCGACCAGAACCCCCGCCGCTTCGTCGACGCTCATGTCGTCGAAGACCGTAATCACGTTGGGATTCATCACGTCCTTGGCTGTCAAGAGCCGCATCTGTCGCCTCCTTTCCGACGGTCGAGTGCCTCGCGACCAGGGGAGATTTCCGCTGCTAGAAAACATATCGCCGGGCATCGAGAGGCGGACCACCCGCGCGGGTAGCGACGCCGGACGTGAACGGATGGCCGTCCTCCCGGGTATGGCGGGAAGAGCCGCGAGGTGGGAACGGCTCCACCCCAAAGGGTGGTTACAAGCTTCGCCACCGTCCTGTAGAGTGCACCGCGATGGAACGACGCCGCTTCATCAGCTGGGCCTCTGGGATGCTCGCAACCCTCGTTTTCGGTTTGGGGGCACCGCTCGCTTTCTGCAACGCCACCACCTGCTCGATGATGAACGCGCCGCGGGTGGCGGCGGCTCACTCCTGTTGCCAGCAGCCGGACGAGGTGCAGAGCAACTGTTGCGGGTCCATGGAAACCTGCGATCAGGCCCCGGCGCCACTTCCCAACTTGACCGAGCCCAATCCCCCCGTCGCCGCGACGCTGATCGCGTCGGCGCCGGTGGTAACCTCCGGCTCGTCTCTGCGTTTGTTCGTCGCGGAGACCGAGCCGTTCGGCTCTCCCCCGCCGCTTTTCAGCCTGCACAGCTCACTGCTGATCTGAAGCTCCCTCGCAGTTTGTCTTCCCGCCGGGTGCCGACGCCCCCGGCGTAACGAACTGATGAGAGGAGCAGCATGTCCAAAGGATTTCTCGTCTGCCTCCTGGCGGTCGCGATCAGCGGCGTAGCGGGAGCTCAGACAACAAGCAGCAAGTCCGGCGCGACGACAATCGCGCCCCAGGCGACGGCGGCGAGCGAACGTCTGATCGCGACGGCTGAGTCACCGCAGCTCGAGAGCTTGATCAACGAGGTCCTCGAGCGCAATCCCGATCTTGCCTCGCTCGAGGCCGCGGTGCGAGCCAGCGCCCAGCGCGAGCCGCAGGTGCGCTCGCTTCCCGATCCCATGGCCGGCGCGACCGCGTTTCTCTGGTCCCCTGAAACCCGCGTGGGACCGCAACAGGCCATGATCAGCCTGTCGCAAAAGCTTCCCTGGTTCGGCAAGCTCGAGCTCAAGGGGAAGGCAGCGTTGGCCGAAACGGCCGCGGCTCAGGCCGAGGTTGAAGCCAAGCGCCTCGAGCTGATCACCCAGACCCGCCGCCTCTACTACGAGCTCGGCTTTCTCGCCGCCTACAAGGCCGTCGTGGAGCAGGATCGCGAGACTCTGTCGCACTACGAGGAGCTCGCCCGCGCCCGCTACGCGGCGGGAGTCGGAGTCGAGCAGTCCGTTATCAAGATCCAGGCGGAGATCACCCGGGACTCGACGCGATTGCTCGACATCGGGACCCGGCAGGCCACTCTGCGGGCGACCATCAATGCACTGCGCAACCGCCCCCAGGGCGATGCGCTCGAGGCGGCTTCCCTACCGAGGGCCAAGCGCGGGTCGTTCGATCTCGCGACGCTCGAGAAGCGCGCCCGCAACAACCGTCCCGAGGTTGCTGGCGCCAACGCCATGATCGAGCGCGCGCACTTGATGAACGAGCTCGCCAAGAAGCAATTTCGCCCCGACATCACGTTGGGTTTGAGCTACACCGCGGTCGGAGACCGCACCGACCCCGCGGGACGGATAAGCCCGCCGCCAGACAACGGTCACGACATCCTCGGCATCACAGCCGGAATCAACATCCCGCTCTGGCGTCACCGCCTCGAGGCAGGGGTGCTCGAGGCCGAGAACCGCGAGACCCAGGCCGCCGAGCATCGGCAGGCCGTGATCACCAACATCGACCGCTCTTTGGGCGATCTCGCTTCCCGCCTGCCGTTGATCGAGCAACGGCTCGACCTCTTCCGCACCGTTCTCAACGTGCAGGCGGAAGAGGCCCTGCGTTCCGCCGAGGCGGGGTACGCCGCGGGAACCCTCAAGGCCCTCGACCTGCTCGATGCCGAGCGCGTGCTGCTGCAAGTCAGAACCGCGACCGCCCGGGCCCAGGCCGACTACGA